>JANQRV010000652.1 GCA_028284395.1 Saprospiraceae bacterium | reverse complement strand
CCTCCTGATCGGGACTACAGTACGTCAGCCCAATCCCAATTATTAGGAGGATGAAAATATTTTTTTGTTGCATGTTCTTACTTTAGCAAGTTTAAATACTCCACCAGGTCTCTCAATTCGGATTTAGTGACGAGTTCTCCCATGGGTGGCATACTGGACGGAGCAGTTTCCCGGGTTTTTATGTCTGATTTTGCAATTACTTTTTTATCCTCAACACCCATTTTGACGGTTAGGTTTTTGTCCGTTTCCTCAATTAGAAAACCGACAACGGTTTCTCCATTATTCAGGGTCAACGTCTCTACCCCGTAGCCAAGGGCTAATTTTGCGCTCGGAGCGACAATGGATTCGAGTAATTCTTCTCTAGAGAGCCGGCTGGCGACCCCCGATAGCGCCGGCCCAACATCACTTCCTTCCCCCTGAATTTTATGGCAGCGCGTACACTGGGCCATTTCGTGTTCGTTGAAGACTCGCCATCCTCTGCGGCTGTTACCTCCGGCAAGGGCCGAGCTGTATTGAGCGATGATGTCGTCTTTTGGCTTTTGGGAGAGGTAAGCTTCCCACTGTGCTTTCAAGTCGTCAGAACTTCCCTGAGCAATGGCGTTCTCCAACTCCAGCTCCAATCCGGGATCGAGCCGACCCTTGGACAGTAAATTCAATTGCTGTTTCAACAATGCGTAGGCATCCTCGTGCGCGATGTTTCCAAGGGCAGTCGTTGCGGTTTGTTGTTCGGGGAGCGAACCGTTTCGAAGTACGGAAGCGAACAACGCGATTTTGTTTTCCTGCGGAAGATCTACGGTAGACAGGATCTCCAATGCAGCCACCCTTACTTCTTTGGCCCGGTCTTTTAGGGCCGAAGACAAGCCTGCATCCAACTCCTTTGCTCCCAGGTTGTTAAGTGCATTTAGTGAAGCGACTCTGACGGGTGTCGCCGGATTCCTTTTGATCATTGCCAACAGCGTTGGCGGGGTATTGGCGATCGTTAATTTGCCGGCAGCAGTAGCTGCCGCAGCCTGGATGGCTTCGTCATTATCGGTTAGTAGATCATTGATCAACTCATTAGCAGCTTTTTGGACAATCGCGGGGTCTCTTTCCACAGTACCTCGAAAACGTCCATCTACGCGATCCAGGGGAGAGGGCTTGGCCCAGGTGCCTAAAGCTGCAATGGCTTCGGCCCTTAATTCGGAAGGGGCGGTACTGCGCTGGGCATATTGGATCAATTGCTGCAGGTTTTCTTCCCCTCCGACCCGTAGTGCAGCATTGATGGCCCTCCGAATGAGGGGTTCAGCAGTAAATCTTTCATCCATTAGTACTGCTGCCAATGCCGGTAATGCTTCTTTGATGGAGTAGTCGTCATTGATGGCACGGGCCGCTTCCGTGACGATGTATTCGTCATCGTCCTGCAGAAAATTGGCAACGCCCGGATCGCCCATTCTCCGGAGGGCAACAACTGCTGCAATACGAAGGGCGCGAGAAGAATGGTTGGAAAGACTTGCCACTTTTTCCGCGGCGCCAATGCGGGCCAGGGCCAGGGCACCCGCATGCCGGAGAAGAACATCTTGATCATCATTGGCAATGAGTAGATCGATGATGGGGTCAATGGCTTCACGATGACTAATTCTTCCGAGTGCTTCCGCAGCGAAGAATTGTACTCTGGCTGATTTGTGTTTCAAGAGGGGGATTAGCTGGTCGGCCGGAGCGGCATATCGAATGTCACCAATGACCTTTGCTGCCTGAGCTACCATTTCGGGATCTTCATCTGCAAGGTATTTCGGAATTTCTGCCGCATATTTTTGATTTTGACGTGCCATTTGCCACATGCCCCAAAGGCCGTGGATCCGGCCGATTTGGTGCTGTTTTTGTTCGGCGGAAGCAAGGAAGGCTTTGGCTCCGTTCGAACCGCGTTTGGCCAGCTCATACTGAGCTTTCAGGCGAACGCGCATATCTGCGTGCTGGAGGAGGGCTTGTAGCTCTTCTACCGCAGTTTTTCCAAAGTTGTCTGCCAGTAGTTGTTGCGTTTGCTCCCGCAGTTGTCTACGTTCGGCAGAGAGGTCGACAACGTCCATTTTCCAGATGCGTCCGCGATCTTTAGTGCCCCAACCGTTGATCCAATCGCCGAGGTACAAAGCTCCGTCAGGGCCGAAATCCAACCCCGTTGCCAGCACCCCTCTGAGGATCTGTTGGTCACCATCAAATTCGAATCCGGCACCACTAGGCTTGAATTTAAAGGCATTGATGGTGGAGCGACCCGGTGCTCCAACGAATTCGGCCAAGAAAAAGTGATTGTCCCATTTTTCGCTCAGAGCACTTCCCGGATTGAATTTCATACCGGTCGGACCATTTTTGTAATTCATAATGGGAGGAGTGATGTAGGCCGCTTGGCCATCAAACCGCGGTTTATAAAGTTCTTCCTCCATCCAGACTTTGTAATCATTGTTGTCCGGGTCGGTGTATTTTCCAAACTGCCAATTAATTCTCCAGCCAGTGTCTGAGCCATTGACAATGTAAACCAGTCGTTCGCTTTCGCCCCGATGATCACCGTCGTTGTCTTCGCTGAAAATATTGCCGTATTGATCAAAAACGAACTCGTGGGTATTGCGGAGTCCCGCAGCAAAGACCTCGAAGTCGCTCCCATCCGGATTGCAACGGGCAATAACGCCCTGGTTGGGATACTTCCATTGTTTGCCGGTCTGATCGGTTACATTCATACCAATGTCGCCAATTCCGAAATAGATCCTTCCGTCCGGACCCTTGGTCAGTCCGGAAAAACCGTGCCCGCTAAATCCGATGTGGACGCCGTACCCGTGACTGATCGACTCTTTTCGGTCGGCCGCTCCGTTACCGTCCGTATCGGTAAGACGCCATAGATCCGGGGCAATGGTTACATATACGTCGTCTTCGAAAGGTAAGACTCCGTTGGCAACATCCGTTATTTCCTCGTGAAAATCTGCAATGAACAATTGAGCAAAGTCGGCTACGCCATCACCCGAACGATCTTCAATGCGATAAACTTCATCCTTTTCCACCGCAAGGTCACGCCAATCCTTCGTGCTGTCTCCGTTCATATCTTGCATCCAACTGTTTTTGTCCGCATTTTCCGGAGCAAATATCTTATGCAGGAATTGCCGCCGCTCCTCTACGGATTGAAGGCCGATGGACTCGGTCGCCCAATCCATGTGGCCACGGATGTCAAATTCGGAATTCTTTTGTCGGTTGGCCCGCGTATAAAAGGCCCTTCCCTGATGATCTAACGCCAAAGCAACCGGATCGGCCACCAGGGAGTCGGATGCCCAAAGTTTGAGTTCGAAACCTTCGGCGACTTCTGCGGCCGTTTCTTCCCGGATCCGAACGGCAAGAGCTGCTGCTTCGTCGGGGTCCAGTTGGATGGTTTTAATGGTTTCTTCTACGGGTATTCCCGGGGTTCTCTTCTCGACATTGCAACCGGAAAACAGGGCGAAGAGAAGGGTGATGATTGGAGCTGTGATGTTGTGTTTTAGCATAGTGGTGCTTCGTTTTTTGGCCTCTAAATGTATTACTTTTCATTCCAAATTTGAAACTTTTAGGGTCTTCAGAATGGTGGGGTCCGAATACAAGTGATGATGAGGTTCTGAAACGATCTATCTAGGAGACGGCATTACATCATCGGACCACTACAACGTCGCCGTTTTTAGCAATGCTTCTCGTGCCGTCCAGTTCCTGTACTTCATAAAAAAGTGAATAAAAGTAAATGCCCGCCGGCACCGGATCAGCACCGTGTCGTCCGTCCCAGAAGTTGGTTGGCTCTGTTGTTTGAAACAGGAGGTTTCCCCACCGGTCGTAGATCGACAGTTGATAGCGATGGATCTGAACTTCTTCATTTAGAAAAACCTGGAATCGATCGTTTTGGCCGTCAGCATTGGGGGAGAAAGCATTGGGTACAAAGAGGTTGTCGGCGCAATTTTTAGGCAAGATGCTTAGATTTAGCGGGATCGCAATACAGTCCAATTGGGCATCGATCAAATAGTCTCCCGGTTGGGATAGTCTGCGGTACGGGCCTTCCCAGCCATCCTCCCAGAGAAAATTGGCATCTTCAAGCAAAGACAAATCAAACACTTCTGAGAGATCCACTTCGAAATCCTGATCTGCGCAAGCTCGCATCTGCACTTGTTGCTGACCGGAGAACTCGCGCAGAGATGCGCCGTCAATGCTGTAATAGAAAGAGCGGAAAACGCCGCTTGTTGCCCGCCTTTCGGCACATTCCGGCAGTTGGCCGAAGGTTCCCAGGGGCATACTGATGGCAAAAAACTGCTCTCCTCCGGTGGCGGTGAAACAGGTGGAGACCAGGGTCCAATCTTCTGCTCCATCCGCTTGAACGCTCTCCGAAGTAATGGAGGCCACCAGAGTGGCGGAGGTAGATGCTGTGCCATTCGAAAAATCGTTCACCACTTCGATTGGTTCGTGAGAAAGGTATAGGTCGATGTGCTTGTCGGGTTCCAGCAGACAACCTACCAGAGCGCCCAACCCCTGGTAGGTGCCTTGATTATAGATGGCCATTTCAAAAAAATAGGTTTTTCCCGCCTCTAAGGGCGCTCGCAGAGTAGTGGTTATTCCCTCGGAAAAGAAGGTTTCATCAGAATTCCATCTACTCCAGATGCCGGCGTAATTGCTTCCCTCGAACGGTTGCAGCGATTCGTCCCAGTAAATGAACTCACGTTCGTCAAAAGGGCAGTTGCCCACAAATAGATCCGGGGTAGCGTCCAGTAATTGCCAATGCTCCAGCTGCTTGAAACCTTCGGTGGGACTCCGGCAATCATTGGACTTCAGAATTTCGAATCCACCATCCAATAACAGGTTTTGACCACGCATGGGCATGGCCAGGAGTAAGAAGAGGATGGTCAATCTGGACAGCGTGCCGAGGGACATGGTTTTATAACTTGAGCGCCCGCTTGGCGATGACGCTGTTTTTAGTTCGCAATTGGAAGATGTAAACACCTTGTGCCAGATCCCTTTCAATATTCCATTGCCAAAAGCCTGTTTTGGCAGGATTGTTTTGTTGGCTGAGTGTTTCAATCAGACGACCCTGAACATCGTAGACAGAAATGTCGAAGGGTTCTTCCTTTTCCAACTCGTATTCAATCAGTACGTAGTCGTTGAATGAGCTGGGATAAACCTTGAGATCATTCTGGTCGAAGCTGAAAATCGATTCTTCGGTCTCCCGGATGGTAATTTGCTGATTGGCGGCGACATTGGTGATCTCCTGGGTTTTTCCTCCGGTCCACCTGACCTTCACGGAGCGAACTGTTTCGTGTTGGCCGAGGCCGAAGTGAGCGATCGTACTATTTTGTGACAAATGACTGGAACCACCGTCGATGTCGCGAATGAGCAATCGATCGTCCAATTGTATTTCAATACGGGAACCAATGCCGTCTTTTTCGGCCTTTACTCCCTCCAACTTGACTTTGAGCCAATTGCCCCGGGTATTGTTATTGCGGTACAAGAGTGTACGTGCCGGAGGCATGCTACCGGTGGGATCTTCGTCTCGTGGATATTGGTTGACGACCAATAGGTCCAGATCGCCGTCATTATCGTAGTCAAAAGTGACGGAACCCCGACCAATTCTCACGTCATCTACACCGAGGAGGTTGGCGACTTCCCGATAAATGGCGTAATCCGAACATTCGAAGAAAAAATTTGGATTGGGGCGTACATCTGGGTTCAGAGCACCATTATTGACAAAGAGGTCCAGATCCGTGTCGTGATCATAGTCAAAAAAGTTGGCTCCCCAACTCACGGGTACTCCGGAATAATTGGGGTTCTGAATGCGGGCCTGAGCGATGCCGAGGTCGGCCCCGAGGTCCGAAAAGGAGTTTCCGCCATTGTTTTGTACAAACAAGCTGGCGTGGATATTCGTCACGTAGTAATCCATGAAGCCATCGTAGTTGTAATCTCCCTTGCCGAAGCCCATGGCATTCATCCCGTAGTTGAGCTGCAATTCTCCCGTTCGGTAGGTTAGCGACCGTTCGGGAAAATCATTTCGCAGAGCAATATTTGGTTCGGCTTTATAGCCAAAATCGTTGGCGATCATGATGTCGACATCCTGATCATTGTCCCAATCGGATAGAATGCCCTGAAACCCAAATCCATTGTGGTCAATTCCGTAAAGGTCGCTGGCTTCGATGAAATAGGAGCCTCCGGCATTGATGAAAAGGTAGTCGGTGGCAGAGAGAAAATTTTCGGTGATGGTTTGTTCGTTGAAAACAGAAACGCCATTGGGTGGAGAACCGATGTAATTGGCAATGTAGAGATCGGGAAAACCGTCGGCGTTGATATCGCCAAAGGTAGCTCCCTGGCTGTTGCTGATGTATTCTTCCAGCCCATACTGCCGGGTCACATCGGAAAAAGTGCCGTCGCCATTATTGAGATAGAGGAGATTGGGCGTCAGTTGCCGGCCTTCCTGAAAATAGAGCGTTGTAATGATCAGGTCTTTATCGCCGTCGCGATCGATATCAGCCGCTGCGGCTCCTTGCGTGTGAATCGAAAGCGTCCGGTCGAATCCAGCCCCCTCAAAGATGTTGGTAAAAGTGCCGTCACCGTTATTCCGGTAAAATTGATCCTTCTCGTTGCCGCCCGGCAAATAGAGATCTTCGTAGCCGTCGTTGTCATAGTCGAAAACGACCGCTCCACCACCGAAATTGGATAAATCTATTCTAAATGCATGATTGATGCCCGCAGCTTCTGAAACTTCGGTAAATTTTCGTTGAGCGTTGAGTGAGAAAGAAAGCCCAATGAACAGAAAGACGAAAAGGCAACTTATGTTTTTCATAAACAGTGGGTTTGATTGACAAAATACCCCTTCTGATCCATCAATGAAATTCAGAAGGGGTAATTTCTGTGTCGAAAAAAAGAGTGGATCGATTTTCAGGTTTCCTGAAAATCGATCCATGAGGCTCTAGTACTAGTAACCTGGATTCTGAGAAAGATTTGGATTCAAATCGATTTCTTTCTGTGGAATTGGCCAGAGATTGTGTTTGGGTGCTTCAAAGACCCTGGCATCTCTGGATTCTCCGAATAAGGTAGCCTGTGGGATCACGTCGGCAGCAATGCCCCAACGAATCAAGTCGAAATAACGCGTTCCTTCCCAGGCAAATTCCACGTGACGCTCTTCGCGGATCATTTGACGCATTTCTTCCTGACTCAAACCAGCTTGTACGTCAGGCATGCCGGCTCTGGCTCTGATCTGGTTGATGGCGGCGTAAACCTCATCGGTCGGGCCGGCCGTTTCATTGACCGCTTCTGCGAAATACATCAAGATGTCGGCGTATCTGAACAGAATTAAATTCGTCTCATTACAAGAACATCCATTTTCGCCGATCAGCGCATCGGGGTCTACCCATTTTCTGACGGCAAAAAACGGAGAGAAACCGGATAAACTGGCGTCGTATACTTCTCCACGCCAAGTGGAAACACCGGGTACGAAGAGGTTTCCGACCATTCGTGGATCTCTATTCATGTAGGGATTGTCCTTGTCGAAGAGTGGAGATTCGTCGATGGACATGCCGTCCGTCATTTTGAAGGCGTTTGCCAAACCATCCAGCGGAGTGATTGAACCCCAACCGTTTCCGGGTGCTCCTTCCGGCCCTGGAGCCAACGCCACTTGCATGAAGTTTCCTTCGCCCTGCGTACCTTCCGTGAACTGGATGTCAAACATGACTTCTCTATTGTTCTCGATGTCCGGATTGAAAACGTCGGCGTAGTTATCCATTAATCCGAGAAGATTTGGGTTGGCATCGGCAAATGCCATGGCCTTTCTGGCTTCTGCTATCGCACCGTTGTAGTCTGCATTGTACATTTTCAGACGGGTCTTCACGGCAACTGCCGACATCTTGGTAGGCCGCCCAAGGTCGCCATTGAAGGGCGTATCTCCCAGGTTGGCTTCCGCGAAATCCAGATCGGCGTAGATGGCATTGAGTACCTCCGATTTTGCTGCGCGGCTCACCTGTAGGCCTTCTTCCCGGCCGGTAACCGACAAAATCAAAGGTACATCACCGTATAGGTTGACCAATTCCTGATAGAACAATCCTCTCAGGAAACGCGCTTCCGCAATCATGGCGTTTTTCGTCGTCGTTTCGATGTCTACATTGTCAATATTTTCCAGTACGGAATTGACGCGGAAAATGCCCTCGTACCCAAAATCCCACTTGGTGTTGATGATCCCACCGGTAGTAGGATTATGTTCTCCTTTCGCGATGGTGGTGTATTGTTGTTCCCAGGGGCAACAACCTACACCATTGTCAGTCAAAATATCGAAATTCTGGTGCATCCAGTAGAAACCACCACCCCAGATACTACCTTGCATGACATCATAGATCCCGTTGAGCGCTCTGGTTACATCTTCCTCTGTTTCATAGAATCCTTCAACACTACCCCGGTCCAGCGGCGTTCTTTCCAAAAAGTCCTCGTTGCAGGCAGTGGTGCTGACCAACAGAACTGCCAGTATTAAAGCTAATTTTTGATGCATTCTCATTGTTGAAAATTTTTATAGTTTTTTAGCCTTGATGAGCTAATATGGAATTTCCAAATTAAAATTTAACAGTAACTCCGCCCGTAATCATTCTCAATTGTGGATAGGAACTAAAGGCATTGGTGTTTCGAACCGAGCGCTCCGGGTCGAATCCGACGTAGTCCGTGCTGGTCCACAAGTTGGTTCCGTTGACAAAAATCCGCAAGCTTTGAATGAAATTGTTTTCCATTAATTTGGCCGGTAGTGTATATCCAATTTGGAGGTTCTTTAACCTCAAATAACTTCTGTCGGAAATCCACCATGAGTGATTCACATTGTAGTTGACACTACCGGGGATTCTGATTTTCGGTAGACTGGCATTCGGATTATCCGGAGTCCAGCGATCCCGCCAGAGGGTGGATACACCACCACTGTTCTGAAATGGTGCATAGATTCTACTGGTTTCAAAAATTTGTGCATCGCCAATTCCCTGGAACAAGGCGGCAATATCGAATCCTTTGATTTCGTAGCTGAGATTAAATCCGTAGATCCAAGTTGGATTATCTTGTCCCAATACCGTGCGATCGTCTACATTCACCACTCCGTCTCCATTGATATCTTCATAGCGTAAATCTCCGGGAGTTGGCGTTCCAAAAGCAGATTGGTCGGGAGCTGCGTCGATCTCGGCCTGGTTTTGGAAGATACCGAGAGCGTTTAGCCCAAACAACGCATTGACGGGCGCTCCTCTTTGCAGAATGAAAGCCCCTTGGAAAACGCGATCCGCGTCGCCGGATAACCCTGGATCAATCTCAATGACCTCACTTTCTACATTGGTAATATTACCACCGATGGTCAGTACTCCAGCACCAATTTTTTGGCGATAATTGGCGAAAAATTCCCAACCACGGTTTTCTACCGTTGCAATATTTACCGTTGTTGGAGTCCTAACACCCGTAACCCCGGGATTGTTTTGGTTAAAGAGGATATCTTCTGCCCGTCTGATAAAGTAGTCACCTTCCAAGCTCAAGCGGCCATCCAGCATGGAAATATTGATACCGATGTCGGTCTGCGTGGTGGTTTCCCATTTGATGTCCGGATTACCCAGAGAAGTTTGAGCGGCGGCACCAACGATGGAACCTCCAAAGCTGTAAGCAGGGGTAAAGGAAATAGTGGCGGCAAACGGATAGTTGTTGTCTTCACCGTTGATCTCACCCAGGTTCTGATTACCCAATTGACCCCAGGAAGCACGGATCTTCAAAAAGTCGATTAAACCGGAATTGAAGAAGTCCTCCTCCGAAACTACCCAGCCCGCAGAGAAAGAAGGGAAGGTACCATAGCGATTGTTGGAACCGAATTTGGAAGAACCGTCCCGGCGAATGTTGAATTCAAGCAGGTATTTATCGTCAAAATCGTAGTTGATCCGACCGAAGAAAGAGCGCAGAGCCCATTCGGTAGCTCCACCCTGGTTGGTAGAAGTTTCCGGGTTACCCGTACTCAAAGCCGGAAGTGAGTTGCTGGGAATCTCCAATCTAGCCGCTTCAAAGAATTTAACTTCGGAGCTCTCTTGGTTGGCACCCACTAGAAATTTGAAGTTGTTCTTACCAAAAGACTTCTCGTAGGTTGCTTGTAACCAGGAAGTCACGTTGAGCTGTTCGCGATGAACATTGCGGAATTGACGATTTTCTAACCAGATCAAACCGGGATCACCCGTTTGCCAGTCAAAAGTTTCGATCCGACGATTGAAAAACTCATCGTCGTCCGTTTGGTAGTTGGCGGCAAATGTTCCCCGGATTTTTAATCCATCTACCGGCTCGTATTCTGCATAGAAATTACCGAGGAAGCGCTTGTCGCTCAGAATTCGATTCAAGGCCTGGATTTCCGCCAGGATATTGGGGGTCGATAATTCAATGGAATTTATTTCGCGATCCCGGTCGGCGATCCTGCCCCGGTCGTCTCTAGCCGGGAAATTTGGTCCCAAACGGGTAGCCCTCGCCAGTACACCACCATCCTGACCGATGTTGTCCAGATTGGATTCCTGGCTACTGATGTAAAAACTTCCACCCAAGGTAAAGCGATCAGTAACTTTGGTGTCGAGGTTCAAACGAGCGTTGTAACGCTTGGTTCCTTCGGTCAATTTGACTACGGCTTGTTGGTCCAGATAACCGAATGACAGATAGAAATTGGTTTTGTCGCTACCACCGGCAATCGATAAATCGTGTTGTTGAATGCCGCCGTTGCGGAAAATTTCGTCAAACCAATTGGTATTAGGGCCGTTTGAAAAACGGCTTACTACATTATCGGGGTACAATGGCGGATTACCGGAATTCATGTCCGCTTCATTTCTCAGTTGCATAAACTCCTGGGAATTCCAAATATAATCCGGGGTAGCATTGATCGCTGTAGTACCACCGAAGCCCGTATAAGTGAAGGTAGGCTTTTGATTCTTCTTACCTCTTTTGGTCGTCACAAGAACGACACCATTGGCAGCCCTCGAACCGTAGATTGCTGCGGAGGCCGCATCCTTCAAAACGGTGATCGATTCGATGTCATTAGGGTTCAGGTTTCCAAAAGGGGCCTCGATTCCATCCACCAGAATGAGCGGATCGGAATTGTTCAAAGTACCGATACCCCGAATCCGGATGGTTGCGGCATCCTGACCAGGTTCTCCGGAAGTCTGGTTGATCCAAACCCCACTCACCTGACCTTGTAATGCCTGGGTTGCGTTGGTAATGGGGCGGGCATTCAAGGCTTCCGCGTCAACAACACCGACAGCACCCGTCAAATTCGCCTTCTTCTGACTGGAATATCCCGTGACCACAATTTCGGATAGTTCGGCAACGTCCGTTGTTAGTACGACGTCGATGATAGCACGACCGCCAACTGGAATTTCTTGCGTTGCAAAACCGGTAAAGCTGAAGATCAGTACATCATCTTCGTTGGCTTCGATGCTGTAGTTCCCTTCTAAATCTGTGATGGTTCCGGAATCCGTACCCTTTACCAAAACCGTCGCACCGATCAATGGCTCCCCATCTTCGGAGGTCAAAGTACCGGTAATTGTCAGGAAGTCTTCAGCGGAGCTAAAGGCATTTGCCGAAACGGTCATGGTCGCAGATAAAAAAAGAAAAAACGAGAGCAAAAACGTACTCGTTCTGATTGAGGTCTTTCGTTTCATATTACTATGTGAATTTAAGTTAGTTCAACAAAAAACTTATTTTAAAATACGGAGAATCTCCGCTGAGAATTCTAGCTACTGGTATATTTTGGGTAGGAAACGCTACCAAAGAAATTAATCAAAGTAATTGAAAACGTTTAGTTGATGTCAGAGGCGTCGCATGGGATGTTTCGAGCGTCCGGCAAATATATAAAAAAGTGCAGAATTAAAAATCTTTTTTTTCTGATAAAGAGAATTATGTTTGATATATTTGACGCAAAAGTAGTACAGGGTAGTACAGCATAGAAATTCTCCTAGCATGTCCGCGATCGTCGATAAGATCCTTCAATTGAACCAGGTAGTTGGGATGTCCAAACATGAGAAAATATTGAATGGCATCCTGAAAGCGATCGATGAAGGATTGGTGAAGAAGGGAGAAGCGATCCCTTCCGTCAAAGGGATGGCGAAAAACTTGGGTTTTGCTCCCCGGACAGTGGCAAAGGCCTACTCGGAATTGAAAAAGCAGGGAGTGCTGATTTCCAGAAATCGGCAGGGATACTTCATCAACGGTCAGCAAAACAGTATTGGCGGACCGATCTTGTTATTCCTTTATAAATTCGATGCCATCCAGAAGACTTTCTACGATGGTTTTGCAATGGCCCTTGGGGATGAAATGCGCGTAGATACCTTTTTTCATCACAACAATTTGCAGGTCTTCAAAACCTTCTTATTTGACAATCTGGGTAAATACGAAGCGTATATAGTAGCGCCCATCTTACATCCGGAGGCGAAGGAAATACTTCGATTGATTCCTTCCACCAATCTGCTGATCATCGACCGACATATGGATTTGGGAACGAATTATTCCTACGTAACCCAGAACTTTGAACACCACATTTACGACGCGTTGGTGAAGCTTCGGGATGCCATTACTGCCTATGAAGAATTGGTCATTTTCTATCGATTTGATGCGGATTTTCCCTTTGGGACGATCAAGGCGGTACGTCGATTTGTAGAGGATTACAGCATTCCTTATCGGATCGAAAATATGTATATGCCCGAGTCGGTCGAAAAAGGTAAAGCATACTTTACGATTAATGATTCGGACCTATGGGAGTTGCTGATCGACTGTGAGAAGTACGGATTACGGGTAGGCCGTGACATCGGCATATTGTCGGAAGACGAAACCCCGGTGAAAAAAATTATCAGTGGTGGGATCACGACTATTTCGACAGATTTCTCGATGATGGCACAGAAAGCAGCAGACTTTGTCCTGGAGCGGCAACCCGTCCGCGAGATTATGCAAGGGAATGTATACCGACGGACTTCTTTGTGACCAATGTTTAAATGAATTTAATGGGATATAAAAAGAACGAAATTTATGGCCGGATCAACGATTAGTAACATTGATTTAGGGATCGTATTCCTCTATTTTATTACGGTATTGGGAATCGGACTTTATGTAGCCCGGAAAACGAAAACAAGCGAGGACCTTTTTTTGGGAGGGCGAACTTTTACTTGGGGCTTGATCGGGCTTTCTTTATTTGCCTCCAATATTTCAAGTTCAACGATCATCGGCTTGTCTGGTGCTGCTTATAGTACGGGAGTGGTACAGTCGGTGTACGAGTGGATGTCTGGTGTTCCATTATTGGTTGCTGCCGTCATTTTTATACCATTGTATCTCCGAGCGCGTATTACGACGATTCCCGAATTTCTGGAATTGCGATACGATGTACGTTCGCGTAATTTTTTCTCAGCCATGACCATTTTCATGAGTGTGGTCGTTGAGATGGCGGGAGGATTGTATGCGGGAGCGTTGGTTTTGAAGACCTTTTTTCCGGAGTTGATTCTCTGGCAGACTACCTTGATTCTAGCACTGGTTGCAGGGGTTTACACGGCCTTTGGAGGTTTGCGGGCGGTCGTTATTACCGATGCGATTCAGGCGGTGATCTTGATCGTAGGATGTACGGCGATGACTTACTTACTGTTTCAGGAATTGGATTTTTCCTGGGAAAGAGTCATTTCGGCCGTACCACCGGAACATTTATCAATGGTTCGACCGGCAGATGATACGACCATTCCGTGGCCCGGTTTGTTGATGGGGGTTCCGTTTCTTGGATTTTGGTATTGGACTACCAATCAATTCATCGTTCAAAGAGTTTTGGGTAGTAAGAACGTCAAACATGCTCGCTGGGGAGTGATGTTTGCAGGTTTTCTAAAAGTAGTTCCTTTGTTCATTATGGTGATACCGGGAGTGATGGCGGTCAGCGTGCTTCCCGGATTAGAGCAACCGGATATGGTGTTCCCGACTGCAATGATGGAAATTTTGCCGGTGGGTTTGTTAGGACTGGTGTTAGCAGGTTTGATCTCCGCCATTATGTCCAGTGTGGATTCTACCTTAAATTCCTCTTCTACATTGGTGGTCATTGATTTCATCAAACCGCGCATGAAGAATATTTCGGAGACACAGTTGACTAATTACGGGAGGATTACCACCCTCGTACTGATGGTTATATCGGCTATCTGGGCACCCATGATCGCTAACTTCCAGGGGTTGTGGGATTACTTACAACAGATGTTCTCCATCGTGGTCCCGCCCATTGCGGTGATCTTTTTAGTTGGGGTATTCTTTAAACGTGGCAATGGCGATGGATCCTTTTGGACCCTTATACTGGGGACGGGAGTCGGGGTGTTGCTTTTTACGCTGGAGCAATTCGGGATGTGGAGCCTTCACTACACCATGAATGTTGGCCTCATCATTGCCATTAGTACCTTAATATTCATTTTTGTGAGCTACCAAACCGATCCGCCTGATCCAGAGAAAGTGGATCGTTACACCTTCCGACAGGAATTGATTGCCGATGGGATGGAGGGAGTGCCGTGGTATCAAGATTATCGATTTCATGCCCTTTTGCTGATCATAGTTATGGCTACGATTCTCATTGCATTCTGGTAATGCCGCGGGCGATTCATAGTTAGCAGATTTAAACATTGTTGAAACACGCCGATATGTTAGAGGTAAATCTGGATCTCCATAACCAATTCTGGAAAGATCCTGCCATTTTTAATTTGAATCAGGAACCTCCCAGCGCGAGCGCGATTCCTTTTCCGGATAGAGATTCCTTTTTGTCGAGTCGCAGAGAAGAGTCGCCTTACTATCACTCCCTGGACGGCGAATGGCATTTCAAGTGGTCGCGACGTCCATCGGATGCGCCCGCTCAGTTCTTTACGGATGATTACGACGTCCGGAATTGGGAAAAAATATCCGTTCCTGCTAATTGGGAATTAAGGGGTTATGGCATTCCGATCTACGTCAACGATTGGTATCCGTTCCCAAAAGATCCACCGAATATTCCCGAAGATTACAACCCGGTCGGGTGTTACCGAAGAGATTTCAAAGTGCCGGATTCGTGGAGTGGTCGCGAGATTTTCGTACAATTTGATGCGGTGAAATCTGCCGCCCATTTTTGGGTCAATGGTCATTATCTGGGATATAATCAGGGTTCGAAGACCCCGGTTGTTTTTAACATTACTGCGTATCTCAGGGCTGGCAATAACAGCATTGCAGTTAAGGTCTTCCGTTGGTCGGATGGTTCTTACCTGGAGTGTCAGGATTTTTGGCGGTTAAGTGGCATTGAGCGGGAGGTGTTTTTGTGGTCGTCGCCCCGAGACCGCATCCGTGATTTTTTTGTTCGGGGGGATTTGGATGAGGACTATCAAGATGGCCTTTTGAACATTGATGTGCACATCGGCAGAAAGGGGGGCAATGGCCAAGTGAGGGCTCTTTTTTTGCTTTGGGAACTGATCGATCAGGGTGGAGACGTGGTGGTATCGGGAGATCGACCGATCGAAGTTTTGAACGCTTGCCCCGAGTTGCAGATTAAACAAAGAATTAGCCAACCGGCAAGATGGACTGCCGAGACCCCTTATTTGTACACATTGGCTTTGAGCCTTCGTGATGAAGAAGGAAATACGATAGAAGTGGTGGGGTGTAAAGTGGGGTTCAGGACCGTTGAAATCATCAATACACAACTCTGCATTAACGGTAGGCCAATCCTAATCAAAGGGGTGAATCGACACGAACACGATGAGTTCAATGGACATGTCATTACCGAAGAAAGCATGGTTGAAGACATTCGACTGATGAAGCGCTACAATGTCAATGCCGTTCGGAATAGTCATTACCCCAATCACTATCGCTGGTACGAGTTGTGTGATCAATACGGATTGTATGTAGTAGACGAAGCCAATATCGAATCACATGGGATGGGTTTTGAGGAGGAAAGCCTTGGGAAAGATGAACGATGGTTGCCGGCGCACATGGATCGGACTCGTCGCATGGTGGAGCGAAATAAGAATCACGCCTGTATCATCATTTGGTCGTTGGGCAATGAGGCGGGTGATGGGATTGTTTTCGAGCATACTTACCATTGGGTGAAAAACAGGGATCGAAGCCGGCTGGTTCAGTATGAGCAAGTATTCGAAGGCATTCATACCGATATTGTTTGCCCCATGTATCCATCCATTGATCACATTGTCGACTATGCGAAACGGAAAAGTGACCGGCCTCTGATCATGTGTGAATATTCGCATGCCATGGGCAATAGTAACGGCAATCTTTCGGATTACTGGAAGGCCATTCGCAACAACAAATGTTTACAGGGGGGCTTCATTTGGGACTGGGTGGATCAAGGATTGGCGGCTTTTGACGGAGAAGGCCGGAAGTACTGGAAATTTGGTGGTGGGTTTGGGCCCCCGGAAACACCAAGTGATGATAACTTTTGTATCAACGGTCTGTTATTTCCGGATCGCAGTCCACATCCGGCAGTCTGGGAGGTGAAGAAAAGCTATCAAAACATCCATTTCCAGGCAATAGACCTGGAGAAGGGAGTGATCGAAGCATACAATGAGTTTTCGTTTTTAAGCCTGGATAGCTTTGAACTGGGTTGGTCGCTCTGGAGTGATGGAGGCCCCATCAAATCCGGGACATTGGCATTTGGAAACATAGCCCCGGGTGAGCGCAGGCAGTACATTTTAGGTTACGGGGAACTGGACTTAATCGGGGATCAACATTGTTTCCTGGATCTTTTTGCAATTACCAAAGAAGAGCAACCTTTTATCCCTGAAGGTTCGAAGATCGCCAAAGCGCAATTCAAACTGAAGTCCCCTTCGACTCCGATTCAGCGACTGGGCCGCAAACCTAGTATCCGCGGGCACTTAAGGTGTGAACAAACTGAAGAAAGTATCGTAGTTCGGGGAGAAGATGTCTCGGTGATCATCAATCAGAAGACCGGTTTGTTGACGTCATTACAACTCCGCAATCAGGAGTGTTTATGCGGAGCCCTGGTACCCAACTTCTGGAGAGCCCCCAACGATAACGACTTTGGCAATGATATGTTAAACAGGACTGCGGTTTGGCGACATGCCGGAAAAGATACGAAGCTCGAAGAAGTATCGGTATTGTCGGAGGAAAAACATCGAGTGGCAATCATTTCCCGGTTGTACTTACCGGCCGTTGATTCTTATTTTGACTTTGAATACGGCATTGATGCTTCATGTGAGATTGAAGTAAAGTGCCGATTTAGGATTGGCCAAATGGAGCTGCCCGAGCTGCCCCGGATCGGTTTAAAACTGACCATTGACCGCAGATTCGAGCATATGGAGTGGTTTGGCCGCGGGCCATTCGAAAACTACCCGGATCGCAAGGATGCTGCATTTTTTGGACGCTATCGATCTGCAGTGGCCGACTTATACGAACCCTATATTTGCCCACAAGAGAATGGTAGTCGCGAAGACCTCTTTTGGGCGGAATTTGCTGCTCATGATGGGAGTTGTCTCCGTTTTACCGGGTGTCCGTCGTTTGCCATTACGGCTTCCTATTACGACTCGGAAAAACTAACTAGAGAACAAAGGGGAGAACGAAACTTTTTGGATTTGACGCCGAATGATGATGTGTCTGTTGCGCTTGATCACTTACAAATGGGATTGGGAGGAATCGACTCTTGGCAATCCTTTCCACTGTCAAAATATCGGATCTTTCCTCAGGATTATGAATTTGCGGTCAAAATCAAGGGGCTTCTTAAATGAGACAACATTTTTAGGATCTTTGCGTATAAGGTACATATTGAAGTCAGCTATTTTTAGCGTTCGACAATTAAAAACCTTTACAGGCAACCTTTATCGGTTCTATTACTTTTGTAAATCAGTGTTTTATGAAAGTGGTCGCCGAACAAACACACTATGTATCCCAAGCAGGTCACAGGTTTCTTTAAGCTTCAGGGTACTGCTGCGAGCATCTTACCCATTCATGCCGGACATCTCAACGAAACTTTCCATCTCGCCAACTCCGAGGAAGGTTTACCCGATTATTTGTTGCAAAGGATTAATCACCGCTTGTTTTCCAACGTCTCCGGATTAATGATGAACTTATGGCAGATCACCGGCCATATCAAAGAGTACGTTGACTTAAATTGGCAAGAATTTGCCGGATTTGAAACACTTACCATCATTTCCACTTGGGACAATAAGCTTTTTCACCGGGATGCCGATGGCCATTATTGGCGGGTCTCACAATTCCCGAAAGGATTTCAACTGGCTGACTCCTCGATGCGCGGAAGTGGCGTACTGGAGGCCGGGCGTACCTACGGTAAGTTACTTAAAATCCTCTCCGGTTTGCCAGCCCGAACCTTGACACCTTCTATGCCGGATCATTACCACGGCCATCTCCTGTTGGAAAGAATGCGTCAACACCAGACCCTGAAAGCTGAAACTCACTCCGAAGCCGTTTCTTTCCTTGTGGAGCGTGTCCTGGCCCTGGCCGATGAGATGAGCATCATAGAACGGCTGAAAGCAACAAAAAAATTACCGGTGCGGATGACCCATAACGATTGTTGCCTGGAAAATGTATTTTTTGATGAAGCTCTTAGAGGTCGGGGGGTCATGGACCTGGACACCGTTACGTCCGGACTTGTTCACTACGATTTTGGACGAGGTATTCAGTCGCTCACCAGAGGAGAAGACCATATAAATTGGGAAGTAATAGAACCCTTTGTGCATGGCTATCTGGCCGAAACACGCAATATCCTCACCCCCATGGAAATAAAGTACTTATCAATTGCCGGTGCTACGTCCTGCTATTTTGAGGGAGTTCGCACTCTCTTCGCTTACCTGGAGAATCAGAACAACGATAAATCCGACAATCTTCCTAAACCATTGCTCGAAGCCAAAAAACACATTGAGCGGACAGGTGAATTCCTGGAGCAACGAGACCGCTTGGACCATTTAATCGACAAGGTCGTTTCGAAGGGGCATCAGCCGCTTCGCTGACGAAAACATGCCGTGGCCACGATCAAAGCATCAAGGTCGCCATCAAGGCGGCCGCAGCATCATAGTATCTAATGACTATAGCGACTTTAGCAACTATGGCAACCACAGTATCCATAGCAACACATCCTTTTCCAGAAAAAGAAGAGTAAGCACCCAAATCAGTACAATTACGGCCAAAGTCCGAAATCGAATCAAATGCTTTGCTGAAAAGCAGCAACTTGCTGTCACATCGATCTTAAAAGCAAAAAATAATTGAAATGGAAAACGTAAGCAAAGTATATAAATCCGAAATAGCGACCCAGAAGAATTCTTTGAAAATTGCACTTTTGGCTTTCACTTTTTGCCTGGCGGCGAACTTCTCAATGAGCCCTGATAATGCCGCCAAAGAACAAGCCATGCCAGTTTATGAAAATGAAAAGGCAGGCCAGGTGGAGAACACGGCCATTGCCAATGTTATCACTCCTTTTTAGCTGAAAATCC
Organism: Saprospiraceae bacterium; assembly: GCA_028284395.1. Classification (GTDB taxonomy): domain Bacteria; phylum Bacteroidota; class Bacteroidia; order Chitinophagales; family Saprospiraceae; genus JANQRV01. Next base: position 22,926 of record JANQRV010000652.1, on the reverse strand, counting down.
TTGATTTTATTCAATATATTTGGCCGCTGAAATTTCTTTGAGGGTATCCTCAACATCTTTTCAACCAAGATTTGTGTCTAAGAAGAAAATGATCCAGCGGATGATCACGCCCGAAAGGGTAGGGGCCGTACTCAATTTAATTGCTGTCATCTGGCCCCGGATGTCGGGGAAGTTGTCCTTCCAATTGTTTTGCACTCCCCGTAAGGGACGTTCTTACACCTCAAAAGAAGAGCGATTTTTAGCAAGCTCCCATATGGAGCGCTTACCAGTTCAAGATTTTGAAATTCAATGTTATCACTGGAAGGGAGACCGACCTTGTGTGCTTTTGGCACACGGATGGGATTCTAATGCTGCCCGGTGGCGAGCTTTGATCACTGCTTTGCGGAACAATGGTTTTGAAGTAGCGGCATTGGATGCGCCGGCACTTGGTAAGTCCGGTAGTAAACGGACGAACGGCGTGCTCTACGCGGAAGCCATTCAAGTGGCCGCAAGGCGGTATTCACCTCGCTACATTGTCGGACATTCTTTTGGAGGCATGGCGACGGCGTATTTTTGTTCCAATACGGATGAGGTTCCGATCCAGAAGCTTTTCTTATTGGGAACACCATCGCGCTTATCGACCGTCGTAAAAGAATTTTATAGAATATTGGGGCTGAGTCGCCGGGCACAACGGGCAATGTCCAGACATTTTGAACAATCTTTTGACCTGAAAGTCGATCAGTTCTCAGTAGAACAATTCATTGCAAAAGTGCAGGTGCCGGGTTATGTGATTCACGATCGGGGAGACATCGTGGTTCCCCTGAAGGAAGCGGAAGCGATTCACCGCAATTGGCCGGATTCCGAATTGTGGATCACGGAGAATTTTGGCCATAGTCTTCAATCCAAGTCGGTCTACAACTTCATTTTGAAACAATTAATGGACTAGAGCATTTTTCCGACAGATCCTGATTCACTGCTTCGATCAAAACCACTACCGATCTTCCGGTTACCTTGTATTGTTTACGTCTGACCACAGTAGCGTCGGCATAAAGTTGGACGTCATCGGGTGAAGGTAATGCCGTGTCGATTAATCTTCGCCAGCTCTGTCCCCCTAGTTCCTCAATGGAGGGAAGTTCAAATAAAAGGTCCTGATAAAAGGCATTGAACATCAAATGTAAAACAAAACTATTGTTGTAGGTCCAAACCGTACAAGCTATACTGTGCGAATCCGGACTCCAATCCGGTTGATGCAGTTGAACGCCGTGCCACTGAACCTGGTTGTTTCGCAGAAACTGGTCGAGTGACAAACCGGGGTCGGTTTGGGAGACATCGCGGCTGACCCGAATGGTATTGAGGGTTCTGACAAAGCGATGGAGGTCGGCATGCTTCTCGACCAGGCTCCAGTCGAACCAACTCAACTCATTGTCCTGACAATAGGCATTGTTGTTGCCCCGTTGCGTGCGTCGAACCTCATCTCCCATTAGAAGCATTGGAGTTCCGTAGGACAATAGTGTTACGGTGAGGAAATTCTTGATTTGACGGACCCGCAACTGATCAATTTCTTGCTGGTCGCTCGGACCTTCGATTCCACAATTCCAGCTTAAATTTCCGTTCGCTCCGTCTTGGTTGTTTTCGCCATTCGCTTCATTGTGCTTGTGGTTATAACTCACCAGGTCATTGAGTGTAAATCCGTCGTGACAGGTTACAAAATTGATGCTGTGTTCCGGATGCTGACCTTTATGTGCATACAAGTCCGGACTGGCGAGAATTCTCGAGGCGAAATTTGAAACGGCATTGCGGTCGCCTCTTATAAACCGGCGGACATCGTCTCGAAATAACCCGTTCCATTCTTTCCAACGATCTCCGATGAAGGTTCCTACCTGATAAAGGCCGGCTGCATCCCAGGCTTCAGCAATTAATTTAGTGCCGGCAAGTATCGGGTCTGATTCGATGGCCCAGAGAATGGGCGGGTTCTTGAGGGGAACACCGTGTTCGTCCCGCGAAAGTATGGCTGCCAGGTCAAACCGGAAACCATCGATGTGCATTTCGGATACCCAATACCGGAGACTGTCGAGAATCATTCTTCGGACAACGGAGTGATTGGCATTTAAGGTGTTACCACATCCCGAGTAGTTTGAGTAGAAAGCCTGTTCCCGTTCCAGCAAATAGTAAGCCCTGTTTTCAATACCTTTGAAAGAGTGAATGGGGCCATTGTGGTTCCCTTCCGCCGTGTGATTAAAAACAACGTCGAGAATGACTTCGATTCCGGCCTGATGGAGGGCCTTGACCAGGTCGCGGAACTCATTGACGGGACCTAGGGGACTTTGAGAAGAGGAATAAGCTCGGTGCGGAGCAAAAAAAGAAACCGGGCTGTATCCCCAATAGTTTTTCTTGCCTACCGGAGCATCCTGTTGGTCGAATTGAAAGATTGGAAGCAATTCTACGGCAGTGATGCCCAAATCCTTCAGGTAGGGAATTTTTTCGATCAGACCGGCATAGGTCCCTCTCTTTGACTCTTCTACGCCGGAGTTCGGGTTTTGAGTAAAACCACCGACGTGTAATTCGTAAATAATGGTGCGGGTAAATGGAAGCCGTAAGGTGGTGTCACCTTCCCAGTCGTACGAACTGGAATCTACCACAACACTCTTCATGGCGGTTGCGACATTGTCTCCGGGAACTCCGGCTTCAAATCTCCCGTATTTTTCCGGAATGACGACTGCTTTGCTATAGGGATCGAGCAAGACCTTGTCCGGATCAAAACGGTGACCGAGACCGGGGTTGAACACCCCGTTGGCACGGAAAGCATAGATTTGACCGGAGTGCAGACCGTGGACAAAAACATGCCAGTAGAAGCCCGTTCTGTTCTCTTCTTTATCGAGTTTGATCACGCGGCTTGGCGTCAACGCTTCCTGGTGATCAAAAAGGAGCAACTCAATAGCCGTGCTGTTTTTGGAAAAGAGGCTAAAGTTAACGCCATGTGGCAGTACACTGGCCCCGATCGGGAAAGCCTGACCGGAAGTAACGGTAGGGGTATGGAGTGGATCTACTTCTGTTTGAGTATTCATTGCTTGTTGTTTGAGCATCGTACAACATCTTTAATGCTTTAGAAAGGTCATTTATCCGCATGGTAGGCAGAACCGAAAACTCAAACACTCTGTCCGTTAAGTTACGCAGCGAGGCAGCAAAAAAATAGTCCTTTGCGATCAAAAATGTGACGGTGCATGTCCGAGAGTTGTCTATTGACTTTTACCGGAATTGATGAAAAATACTCCAGTGAGAATAACGACTGCAGCGACGACCGACTGTAAAGTGATGATTTCGTCACGAAACCACCAACCGAGTACCATTGCCACGATGGGATTGACGTAAGTACTGGTTGCTACTTTGTCCGGGGTAACATTTCGAAGCAAGTAGTTGAAAGCGGTAAAAACAATGATTCCACCGAAAACAATGAGAAAACCCATCGAGAGGATGGCCCGGTTGGTCAGCTGATTGACATCGACCCATTCTTCACCAACAACGAGACTAAAGATAAAGGTGGCGGTTCCGCCGGAGAGCATTTGCAGTCCGATATTGACCATTTGGGACTTTGGCAAATCCGCTTTGCTGACATAAATAGTGGCGTAACCCCAGGTGAGAATACAACCGAATATGGTAATGATGCCCAGCCATTGGGTGGTGTCGACAACAATTTCCTTTTGACTGATTAGTAGAAAGACGCCGATAATGCCAATGCCTGAACCGATGAAGGAACTGATTGGGGGGCGTTTGCCATTGAACCACCACATCATGAATACAATGACCAATGGCTGAGAACTAATGATCAGTGACGTAAAGCCGGTGTCGACGTATTGAAGAGCCCAGGCCACACCGCCCGTCCCTACTCCGAGAAAAAGCACGCCGGCAAACAATGCATTCTTGACTTGATCACGGGTCACACCCTGGAATTGGCGAAACAACGCGGCCAGTGCAAAAACGATCATCGCAGCAATGAGGTACCGGAAGCCGGAAGCCAGGAAAGGAGGGATTTCATCAACCACGAATGCAACGAAAAGATAGGTAGCTCCCCATACGAAATAAATCAAGAGGAAAGAGATGATGATGTAGAAAAGCGAACCGGCAGACGACTGATTATTCAATGGCGAAGCTTTACAATTTGAGCAGCGCAAGATAGGTTTTATTCTCTTATTTTCTGAGATAGTCTCTGGGAGACCATATTTGGGAAAATGCAATATTTAATTACAAAAAATTCCAATATATCTATACGAGCTGCACAATAATTTTACTTTCCTAAAACTTTTGAAACTTTATTTTTTATCGGTAATTTTTCGGCATGATCAATTTAAACCCGAAAGTGGGTTTGTGATGATTTAAAGCCAACGAAACCCATATAACAAATAAGCACCTGAGGCAATTCCAAATTTGCAAAACTGCTTCAGTTTTAAAAACCTTTAAACGAGTAATTAATGAAAAACTTCGATGCACTCAAAGTAACCTTACTGGGGCTACTCCTGGTTGGTTGCATTTCACTTTCATTTGGTCAAAGCACAGTAAAAGGTAAAATCACATCAGAAGTCGGCGATCCGCTAATCGGAGCAAGTGTCATAGTTAAGGGCACCACCGTAGGTACCGTTACTGATTTTGATGGTACCTTTACCCTTAATTCTGATGAAGACTATCCCATTACCGTAGTCATTTCTTATACCGGATTTCAATCTGCCGAGGTAGAAGTGACCTCCTCGGACGATATCGCTGTATCTTTAGTAGAGGGGATTACAATTGGTGAAGAGATCGTGATTTCGGCTTCACGGAGGCGAGAAAAGGTAATTGAGGCTCCGGCTTCCATTTCCGTTTTAACCGAAAGAAAATTACAAAGTGTAGCTGCTTCAGCGACGCCGGCTAGAGCCATCATCAATGAACCCGGTGTTCATATGCAACAACAAGGTGCCGGTCGGGTCAATATCCAGCTCAGAGGTGACGGTGGGATCTTTGGTTCGGCAACTTTCCCAATTTTAGACTACCGGTCTCTATCGGGACCGGGTCTCGGAACTTTTGACGTTTTGAACTCTCCGGTTAACAATTTGGATTTGGAGAAAATTGAAGTGGTTAGAGGATCAGGATCCGCGCTCTACGGACCGGGTGTAACGGCCGGTGTAATCCACTTTATTTCTAAGTCACCGATCGATCGTCCCGGTACTTCCATCGAGTTGATGGGGGGCGAACAAGCCACCTACGGGATCACTGCCCGCCATGCCACCAAGGTTTCCGATAAATTTGGGTTCAAAATCACTGGTTTTTATAAGCGCGGGGATGAATTCTTGCCCAGTTTCAACGTGCCTATTGAAGCGGACCACTTGAACGGAGACGTACTTCCGGGTTCTCAAAACGGCATATTCCTTCCGGGGGTAAAAGACGATATTGTAGATGCTACGTTGCCGGGCACTCAATTGTTGACCTTTGCCGACCTGGATGAAGATGGAGATGGCAACCCATTACAAGATTTTTGGGAGTCTTGGGCTTTGACCGGGGCGTTGGAGTTTCGGCCCCAAGACGACTTTTCGATCACTGTGGCCGGAGGGGCCAATTTTGGTAATTCATTGTTCTACAATTCTCAAGGTGAAGGCCGGACTTATTCGACCGAGTCCTGGGCTCAGGTACGCCTACAAAAAGGAGGGTTTTTCGCGCAGGCTTTTTATCTCCATAACGATGGAGGAACCGATGAAAATCCAACTTTCCTTTATCAGACCGGTCTTGATGTTGGGGTGAATCGCCGACAGTTGGAGGCGCAGCTGCAGTATAATTTCGATGCGCCCAATTTCCTGAACTCCGCCTTTACCATCGGGATGGATTACCGCTTATCACAGAATGATACCGAGCACTTCGTATACGGTAGAAATGAAGATGACGATGATTACGGTATAATCGGGGGGTATGCCCAGGGTAAGTTTGCTTTTAGTCCAAAACTCGATTTGGTTTTAGCCGGCCGGGTTGACGGTTTTGACTTCATCGATGAAACGGCATTTTCTCCGAGAGCGGTTTTGGTCTATAAGCCGAGCCCGACCCATACCGTCCGCTTTGGTTACAACCGGGCGGTTTCTGCTCCTTCCCAATTGCAGATCAATATCGACTTTCCGGTTGCAACTTTGGTTCCAGGAGCTTTCGACATTTGGTTAGCCGGGAATGTGACCGGTCATGACTTTGGTAGTGATCCGCAAATAGTTTTCAATGGTTTGCTACCTTTCCCGAGTTTACCAGTCGGTACACCAGGTCTTCCTAATGCCTATACTTATGCAGCAGTATCCGCAGATGTACTTGCTCAGTTGATACCGGGGATCGAAGCGCAGGCCGGACCGGATTTAGCCGCAGCAATCCAAGCGTATTTAACAGATCCCGTCAATACGCCGCAGGGTACGACGGGGCAGTTTTTTGGTGTAAACTTATTTAGTGGACAACCACTGGGACTGATCAATACTCCAGCGGCGCAACTTCGAACGGAAGATACTTGGGAGTTGGGATATAAGGGAATCATCAATAGCAAACTAGCTATTTCTCTGGATATCTATAACCGTAGGATCGAAGGGTCAACGCTTTTCACCGCCATCAGTCCTGGCTATACTTTGCTTGGGGCAGAAAGCATCGGCTCAGATCTTGGGGCAGCGGTGGCAGCCACCGGCCTCGAAACCTACCTGACCGGAATTTTGACTGGAGCGGGAGATCCGAATGCGGCGGCGACTGCAGCAGCACTGACACAAACCGTTTCCGGGGCATACGCTGCGGGAGGTGATGCTTTTGCCACGGGTATTCAAGCTTTGATCGGGGGAGCCATTCTGGCTACAACCCCAACCGATAGAATGCCCAACAATGGAGTGACTCACCTTGCTGCTGGTTACCGGACTTTCGAAGCTTTTGATTATTGGGGCGCAGATTTCGGTTTGGAATACTTCTTTAATACGGAATTATCTGCCTTCTTTAACTATTCCTACATTACTGATAATGTTTTCCAGGTACCGATTCAAGGTACAGAGGGTACGGAACAAACGGCCATTTCTCAGCCAGAGAACAAATTCCGTCTTGGCGTAACCTACGGCGGTGATGAAGGCTGGAGGGGCAGTGTTTCTTTCCGTCACGATCCATCTTATGAGGTATTTCTCGGTGACTATTCCGGTTTGACCGATGAACAGAATATAGTGGACGCCAGCATTGGCTATAAGTTCACCAATGGTTTGGCGCTTGATTTAAGTGCGACGAATCTTTTCGATTCGGAATATCGTGCTTATCCTCTATTCCCGAGAATCGGCCGGCTCATCCTTGGGAAACTCACTTATTCTTTTGGAGAAAATCCATAATGAATTGATGTAGATACCGACCTTTTAGTGGGTTTTGAAAGCAGGTTGTCTCCATGTTGAGGCAACCTGCTTTCGTTTTTAGGATTGACTCCCGCCAATTACAGAAACATAGGTGCCAAAAACAGAAGATGGCGCAGGAAAATGGTAAATCTCATGTACTTTTCGGAAGAGGATTAAAAAAGTGAGATCATGTTAAGAAAAAAGAAATATACACGTATTAAAGCTTTTTTTGTTTTCACAGGCATCTGTTTTATCATCAAGTTCGCCTGCGAATACGGAATTGAAGTGCTGAAGTTTTTATTTTAATTGGAAGGACGTCCTGTTTACATTTGTTTTTCTTCCCAGATTACCTATCTTTGCTGCTGAAAATGCTATCGTCCTGATAATTTCTCGCAAAAACAATTGACTTACCCTAGAACAAACACCATTATTGGTTTCTATCGTGAATCTGCCTTGAGAGCTTTTTGCAAAAAAGTTCGATGGAAGCCTTTACATGGCTCCAAATCATCGACTAAGACTATGACCTTATATTCGTATTGTCCCATTTTTGCTAATAATTGAACCATGAATCGAATCAAACGAGTTGTAAAAGCCGAACAAAAGGAAGACGAATTCTCTCTCAAAGTGGTATTCTTCCTTTTCGTTTGTTGCCTACTCATCAGTTTTATCCTGTCCTCGGTAGAAAAAAACTCCTATGATTATACGGAGCAAACAGTGGCCAGTGAAGCAGCGGTCACTCCTTAGAGTCAATCCTGCTGTGTAGATACCTATTTAGCCGGACCCCGACATCAAAGGAGACATTGCATCCATCACAACAAAAATAGTTCATCAATAATGGTTACCCCGCATACTACTTCACTTCCACGGCAGGAGGAGAGGCATAATCATCCCATAACTGTTGAAGCTTAGTAGCGTTAGGTTCTCCATCATAGGTTACGATGCGATACCTTGAAGTATGTGTTTCTCCGGGCGCAATGTGAAAACCGGCTTCGGCGATCGGCGCCTGGCAGAAGTAAGGCATAGAAGGGTGGACCCGAATCGACTGGGGATGAAATTTATTGTCAGGGTGATCGAAAACAGCCAGGCCATGGACGCCATTTTCAATTTCTCCGTACATAGCAGTCCAATGCGGTTTGGTATGATTGGCTTCAATCTTTGTCTTGCCTTCACTGGTGAGGAATTGTGCCGGAGCTTTAAAAAGTTCTTTTTCTTCGCTGTTCCAGCTTCGATGACCTCTTATTCCGAGACCACCGTAGTGATAATTGAGTAAAAATAACGTATCCTCAGTGATATTGCGTTGATTCGAAGAAATATCCAATACATTAAACGCTCCAAAGTTGGAGCATTGTACCGACCATTGCTCTTCAAGAATTACTCCGTGCTTCAGGCTGACGTGCTCTAAACTGGATTCGAAGCCGGTAAACACCGGGCCGGAAGTTGTGGAAATGAGTTCTTTATGGCGCACCGTTCCCGTTTCTCCCTGTTGATTCCAAAAATCGATGGTGTCTCCTCTAAATTTGGTGCGTGTCCAGGCAAAAAAGAAAGCGTGTTGATGTGTATGCCCGGCCGGAAAATCGTCCGTAATGACAACTCCGGAAGGCGTGCGCAGGGGGTGAATGTAACCGTTGCGACAGTAATATTTTGGCAACTCTTCTCCGGGGCAGTCCATCGATAAGTGATAGCTGAGCAAAGGCTGACCGTCCATTTTCAACAGTACTTCCTCTCCACTTTCTTCGGCTGAGAATGTTGCGGAGGAGGCCTGGTTGGCAGCCATTAGATCGAATGGCGTCCCTCCCTCGATGTCCGGTGGTACAAGGAAAACGCCCTGATTGTCGTCGATCAATTGTATTGGGATTTGCAACGCACCATTTGGGTCCTGTAGTACTAAGTCGGACTCCTTCTGCAATCCTTCGGGAATGGGAAGTTGGACCAGTGTGGGCAGGTCCTGCGAGCCGTTATTGGAAATCAGTACCTTAGGGTGAGGAGATTGGCAGCCGACAATGGTGATAAGTCCGATGATGATCATGAAATTCGCACGCATAGTTGATTAGTTTTATAGTTCTTATTTAGGGTGGTAGGTTCGCTTCGCGTTTTGTAGAATCTCCTGTTTATCTAAAGTCATGGGTTTGAGTTTTTGATCTACATACATTTGCATTTGATCGGTGTAATGTGGACTGTTTGGCTTAGCGGAAGCTCCGTAGGCGTTGACGGATTCGATTTTGGGAAGGCCTTCTTTAGAAAACCGGACCAATTGAATGTAGGAATCTCCGGCCCTGGCTCTTAGACGACCATCCTCTTGCTTATTGGTGGCAAGGGCGGCCAATACATCCGGCCCTCCACTTACCGGGAGGTCGACTTTGCCTCTGGAGTGGCGTTGGAGTTCTGCCAGTGTTACCTGTTTTTTGCCAAAGTGCTCTACAAAGTAATCCTGGGCAGCTTGGATGCCTTTGACGAGCATGGTTTCATTTAAATCATCGCCCGTCTGGAGACTGGCTCTATTCTTGATATTTTTGCGAATATAGTCGTAGGCCATGATAAATAAGGGGGCACCCTTGCTCTCCAGATTGGTATTGCGATCCCAGTTATTTAGAATGCGGATGTTTTCGGCAACGTTGGGATACTTTTCCGCGGCAAGATGGAATATGCCTTCCAGTTTCATTGCCGACTTTAAAGGCTTATGGTAGGATCTGTCGTATTTGATCGTTTTAAAATCATCGTAAGAGACCTTGTCGTATTGTTCAATCAGTGCTTTAAACCGCACCCCTCGATTGGTGAGGCTCGATGGCTGCTGAAAGCCATGCGTTGCGGGTATTTCCGATACCTTTGGGTTATCGGTGTCGCCTGAACTAAGAAAGGGAGTGTGGTTACAGTTGTAGACATAACCCGAGGAGGGGTCCAATACCTGAGGCAGATAATCAAGGCCGTAATAATCATCTGCCCAGAGCGTAGAAGAAGTGTCGCCCGGTAGTACCGCTTGCCAGTTGTAGTTGGGATCTCGCTTGGGGAGACGGCCATTGCTGATGTAAAATATATGATCTTCTCGATCGGCGTAGACAATATTGGTGCAGATGATGGCTTGCATTTCGAGCGCAGCCATAAACTCCTCGAGATTCCCGGCCTTGTTCATACGGTACCACTGTTCGGCAGCCCTGATGTCCCGGTTGGCGGGAAATCGCAATGCGAAAAAACCTCTATCGGTTTTGAATGTGACACCGTATTTGCTCTTAAAGAACTTTTGTTTGGCACCAACCTTCAGGAATCCCAGGATTTTGATACGAGCCTTCGTATCGAAGTTTTGCAGTTCTTCCCATTTTCCGTCAAAGAGATAGTGATGTTCTTTTACCGGATGCATCGTCAACTGATAGACGTCGGCAAAGTCGGGGTAATTTACGGTGTGGGCCCAACCAATGTTTTCATTGGTACCTAGATGGATAACCGGAGCACCGGCAAAAGTACCTCCTAGTATGTTGAGGCCTTCTTCACTGTGAAGATGGGCTTCGTACCAGGAGTTGGGTCCTTCTAGCGGCTGATGTGAGTTGTTAGCGAGAAAGGTTTCTCCAGTGGTTGTCCGTTTTGAGCTGATTGCGAACGCATTAGACCCTTGGGCTTCGATTTTCGCGATGTTTTCTACTTTTTTGTATGGCTTGATTTTACCGCTCATAATGGCTCCTAAGTCCCGATTTACACCAGACATCAGCGTCATGCCCACTACGTAGCCTTTGATGATGTCTTTTCCAGTGACGGGGAATAATTTCTTGTGGAGCACTTCCTTGGGATGGTGTTTAACGTAGGCATTGACACCGGCGCAAAAAGACTCCAGGTAAGCTCTGAAATCTGGGGAGAGATCCGACTCGTATCTGGCCTCGACGATGGCATCGGCTTCCAGAAGATGAACACCGACATCAGCGACGGCACCATCTTTTCCAAAAACGAGGCCGGACAAACCACGAATTGGGAGAAATAGCTCCTGGATGGTTCTGATGTCGTCTTCGCAGGTAGCCCAGCCAAATCCGTACGCGACCTCATTGTCGGTCTTGGCAAAAATGTGGGGGACTCCCCATTCGTCTCGGGCGATCGTTATATTGTTGGGATCGATCTTATTTTGAGCACTGATATCAGAGATAGAAAAGGCAAAGAGGAAGGTCAGGATTATTATTCTGGAGGCCATGTTCTGATTTTTTGGAAAAATAAGGAATTTTCCGGAGGCAAAGGAACCTGCATTTTGAAGATCGTCAAACTTTAGACAACTTCACTTAAAGGCTTTCGGCAAGCTCTCGGATCCAAGCCTGTAAATCAGACTGATATTCCGGTCTTTTCAGCCCAAAAAGAAGGTTGGTTTTAATGAAATCCAATTTGTTGCCCACATCAAATCTTTGGCCCTTAAAGTGATATCCATACATGTCCTGGTCTTTCAAAAGAAGGCGCATGGCGTCGGTCAGTTGTATTTCATTGTTGACACCGGTAGGGATGATTTCCAGGAGATTGAATATTTCCGGATTGAAAATATACCGGCCGGCAATCACCAGGTTAGATGGTGCGTCGGACGGATGGGGCTTTTCGATCCACTGATCCACTTTATAGAGGCCGTTATCGGAGATTTGCCGGCCGCCCATGACACCATACCTACTCACCAATTCTTGTGGAACTTCTTCCAGGGCAACCACTGAGGATTGATACTTTTCGTAGTGATCCATCAATTGCCGGGTGATGGGCGTGCCGTCTTCAGATTCTAGTATGGTATCGCCAAGCATGACGGCAAAAGGTTCGTTACCGACGTGAAACCGACCGTATCTGATGGCGTCTCCCAACCCATTCAGTTCCTTCTGCCACACGAAGTGAATGTTTCCCAGTTGAGATATTTCCTGGATTACTTTTAACTCTTCGATTTTACCTTTTTGTTGCAGGTTGTATTCGAGTTCAAAGTTGCGGTCGAAATGTTCTTCGATTGCTCTTTTGCCTTTACCAATGATCATTAAGATATCGGTGATACCAGATTCGACGGCTTCCTCAATCACGTATTGAATAACGGGTTTGTCGACGATGGGTATCATTTCTTTTGGTTGCGACTTGGTCGCGGGCAAAAGTCTGGTGCCAAAGCCGGCGGCGGGTATGATTGCTTTTTTTATGGTGCTCATCTTTTCGAAACAATTTTAGGTATGATCACTTCAATTTGGTTGTCCTTTAGCATTGCCGTCAATTCTTTCAACATCCGGTCGTCTTTGTACAGGCCTATGATTGCTCCCCCGGAGCCGGTAAACTTTGCACTGGCACCGATTTTGCGAGCCAATCCAATCATTTTTAAGTTTTCGCGTCCAATCTGATACATGGAAGCCCGCAGATCAAAATTTTCATTCATAAGTTGGTGGAGTGTTTCCAGATCGCCCTTCTCGATGCTTTTTTTGGCTTTAACCGTAATGGCAGCAAATTGTTGCATGGTAGAAATTACTTGTTGATCACCTTCTTCAAACCTGGTGCGAATGTTATTGTGGAATACTTCTGATCCTTCGGAAAGATCCGTATGATAAGCAATGTAGATATTCTTGAGTTTGCGGTGATCAAAGGTCTCATAATCACCAAACCCGCGCTTTTCCATAATGGCCTTGGAAAAATCCATGAATACGGGTTGTTCATATGCTTGTGCTACCCGATCCTGGAGTCCGGCACCGATGCCTAACTCGTCCGTCTCGACCGATAAGACGAGATTGGCAAACAATGGTTTGGGGATTTTTATCCGATAAAACTTAACCAACGCTTTTGTAAGTGCGGTAATAATGGCACTGGATCCCGCCAGACCCAGTCTTTTGGGTATATCGGAATGGTATTTGACCGTGAAGTTTCGGTTGTCTAGAACAATCCGATGGGCACGGCAGTATTCAAAAAAGCGCTTGATGGTCGCTTTTAGCAACCGAATGCCACCGTAGTATCCGTACAACCGAACATCGTCGTACAGGCCCTCAATGTTCTTGTAAATACTGCGATCGCGTTCTTGCGGAAGAATCTCGAGGTCTGGTGTTTCGTAGAGGATGACCTCGGCATGAAAGTTTTCGAAAACGAAAGCGATGGTTTTTCCAAAATATCCATCGGAAGGATTTCCGATCAGGGCAGCTCTAGGATAAGATTTGGTTCGTATGATCATGGTGAATGGGATGTACGCTTCGGCAGCGGTTATTTTTGTCCCACAAAGTTAGTAAGTGTTCCAATTCCATCAATGGAGATGCGGATCTCGTCTCCAACTTCCAGCGTGAACTCGTCTGGAGGAACAATTCCCGTTCCGGTCATCAGGAAGCAGCCATGCGGGAAATTACATTCGCGGAACAGATAGGACGCTAGTTCGGGCAAGGACCGTTTCATTTGGTCCAATTGAATCTGTTGGTCAAAAACGGTGTTCCCATCCCGGCTAATTTCCAAGCGGATAACCGTTTCTTTCGAAATCGGTTCTTCCGGTACAAAAATACAAGGCCCCAGACCAGCACAACGTTCGTAGGTCTTCGCCTGGGGAAGATACAGCGGATTAGCTCCTTCAATGCTCCTCGAACTCATGTCATTACCGATGGCGTAACCCTCAATGGTACCTTCCGAAGAAAGAAAGAGTGTCAGTTCGGGTTCCGGAACATTCCACGTGGAGTCCTTTCTGATGTTGACCTGATCACCATTGCCAACAGTTCTTGCGGCCGTAGCTTTGAAAAAAAGCTCCGGTCGCGGTGCATCGTAGACTTTATCGTAGAAGTCGCCTCCTCCCGCGGATTTTGACTCTTCCATGCGAGCTTCCTTACTCCTGAGATAAGTAACACCGGAGGCCCAAACTTCCTGTTGGCCGATGGGTGGTTCGAAACCAAGATTGGTCGGAGGAATCGTTTTCCGCCAGTTGGATAGCTGGTCTTTTAGAAAAGCGTGAAGATCGCGACGATTGATAATGTGATCCCAATTACCGTTTTTCAAATCTGACCGATAGTGGGCACCTTGGTATTCCAAAATGGCGAGTTGCCCGAATTTATAAATCTTCATGCATTGATAATTTTGGATGTGATTTCAACGCTTTTTGTATTCCAATTTCGAGTATGCGGTCGACTTGAATGGCAACCTCTTCCACAAGTTTGTCGATTTGTCGCAAGTCTCGACCCCAAAATTCCTCTTTGCCCAGGACGAATGTAACCAATTGTTGAGTAGTCAACGCACCCCGGGTCCAATTTTCCCAGTGCTTTTGGAAAAATGAAACGACTGAAGCGTCGTCCCTAACTGTAAAGGGCGATCCATTTCTTTTTCCTTGATAAAGACATATCAACGCTGCAAAAGCGAAAACGATTCGCGGAGGCAACTGCCGGCTTTGCTTTGTAAATTGTAACAACGAGGGGAGCACCCTGGTCCTAAATTTTGCAATGGAGTTTAAAGAGATGTCTATCAGTTGGTGGCGAATGAAGGGGTTCCTAAATCGATCCAGCGTATCACTTGCATATTGTAAAAGTTGCTCCCCGGGGAAATTCAAAGTAGGAAGGATTTCTTGAGCGAGCAGTTGCTCGAGAAAAGAACCGATAACTTCGTCGTCGATGGCCTCTCGGACAGTGTCTACACCGCCGAGATAACCCACGGGCACCATCGAGGTATGGAGACCATTGAGAATTCTTACCTTGATTTCGCGATGACTGGCAACATCCGAAGTGAATTGGACATTGAGTTCGATTTGATCGAAGGGCAGCTCGACCGCAAGCTGTGCCCTGGGTTCGATAACAAAGAGGTGGTAGGGCTCTCCCGCGACCATTAGTCGGTCTTCATATCCGAGGTTTCGGCTGATCTCGTCGTATTCACCAGATGGATAGCCCGGCACAATTCGATCTACCAGGGTATTGCAAAAGAAGTTATGGTGCTGAATCCATTTCTTGAAGCCATCTTCCAGTCCCCAATGGTCGATGCAGCGCATAACTGTATCTTCTAGTTTTCGGCCATTGTCTTCGATGAGTTCGCAAGGAATGATGTAACACCCGCTCTCCGGCGCACCGGAAAAAAACTGGAAACGATGGTACAACCAACGCGTCAATTTTGCCGGAAACTCAGCCGGAGGGGCGTCTTCGAATCGATCGGTAAGGGAAAACTTGATCCCGGCTTCCGTCGTATTGGAAAAGATAAACCGAATGGATGGTATTGCAGCGGAATCGAGAAATGTCTGAAATTCGCGATAGGGATGAATGATTTGGTGCACACACGAAACCAGTTGGGTTTCGGATACTTCCGCCCCTTTTCGAATTCCTCTGGTCAGGACGTGAAATAGCCCCTCCTGGTCAATAAGGGCTTGATAATGCCCTTTTTCGGTTGGCTTCACAACCACCACACTGCCCGAAAAACCGGTCTGCTCATTCAAGGCTTCAATCATCCAATCTACAAAAGCTCTTAAAAAATTGCCACCTCCAAATTGCAGGACTTTAGGAGGGTAAACTTGTGGTACATTAGCCGTAGTGCGATTCAGTGGGTTCATTGATTATTTTTCAGGCCATTACAAAGAAATGCCTCTTTTCCACGGAATAAAATCATCTTGTCCGAGTTGAACAGCTTTGGGCACCAATTCACCACTCGCCACCTTTATGATCATGTCGAGAATTTCTTCTCCTTTTGAGGCGATGGTGTCTTTTCCGTCGATAATTGTTCCGGCGTCAATGTCTATGATGTCTGCCATGCGGCGGGCTAATATGGAATTAGTGGCCACTTTAATGGTCGGAGCTACCGGGTTTCCGGTAGGAGTACCTAAGCCGGTGGTAAAAACGATTACGTTGGCACCCGAACCGGCCAATCCGGTCGTACTCTCAACATCGTTGCCCGGGGTGCATAGTAAATTGAGGCCCGCTTTATTGGCGGGTTCCGCATAATCCAAGACGTCCGTAACGGGGGAGGTGCCACCTTTTTTAGCGGCGCCCGCAGATTTGATGGCATCGGTGATCAAACCGTCCCGTATATTGCCGGGAGAAGGGTTCATACTGAAACCCGAACCTGCTTGCTCCGCGCTGTTGGAGTATGAAGACATCAGTTGAGCAAACTTTTTGGCAATCTCCTCATTTTGACAGCGATTGACCAATTCTTGTTCCACCCCGTTCAATTCGGGGAATTCCGCCAGAATGGCTTTACCTCCCATTGCTACCAATAAGTCGGAAGCATAGCCCAGGGCGGGATTGGCCGTGATGCCGGAAAAGCCATCGGATCCGCCGCACTCTAAACCCAATGAAATCTTATCCAAAGGGGCCGGTTGCCGGCTAATCTTATTGGCAGCCATCAAACCGATAAAGGTCTTTTTGACCGCTTCGGCAATGAAATCCCTTTCTGATTTACTTTCCTGCTGCTCAAGAATGAAAACGGGTTTGTCCAAATTTGGATTCAGGTCTTTCAGGGCTTGATCCAGTAAGGCAAACTGGGCATTCTGACAACCCAGACTCAATACGGTCGCGCCAGCAACATTCGGATTGTTGATATAGCCGGCAAGTAGCCGGCAGAGCATTTCAGAATCCTGCCGGATCCCGCCACATCCGCCGTCGTGTAAAAGAAATTTAATGCCATCAACATTAGGAAAGGTCCGGTTTTTTTGAATTTCCGCGGCATCCTTAATGATCATAGCGTCGAGAATGTCCCGCTCTTCCGCACCCTCCTGATACAGTTTTATCAATTTTGGAGTATCCACGGTGAAGGAGGATTCCGTAACGTAACCCAACTGTTCCAACATGGCTTCCTGAATAACTTTAATATTCCGATTTTCACAAAATACCAGTGGAATTACCAACCAATAGTTCATCGTTCCGACACTGCCATCTGAGCGATGGTAGCCCGAAAAGGTCCGGCCGGCAAACCTGGAAGTGTTGGGTTGCTCCCATCTATTTTCCCGGCTTGTAATGGTATATTCACTTGTGGAATGTGCAATGTTCTGCTGATTGATCATGCCTCCCCGTGGGATCGGACGTGTCACCTTGCCAACCAATACACCGTACATGATGATGTCTTCTCCCGGTTCCATTGCTCGTTCCGTAAACTTGTGCTTCATGGCAATGTCTTGACTCAATTCAATTTCAAGAGCATCTAACTTTACCACTTCGCCAGCTTGGAAGTCGCGCAGTGCAACCACAACATTGTCATTCGGATGGACCTTCAAAATCCTGCTATTCATAACGATAATTTATAATCCTGCTCAATATCCAAAAACCCTTGGTAACCACAAACTCAATGCCGGAACATAAGTGACGATCAGTAGTGCTACCAGCATAGCTATAAAGAGTGGTAATAAGGGGCGAATTACTTTTTGAATAGTCGTGCCGGCAACACCTACACCGACAAATAATACGGAACCAACCGGTGGCGTACAGACGCCGATACACAGGTTGAGGACCATAATGATCCCAAAATGGGTAGGGTCCATGCCCAGTTTGGTAACTACGGGCAAGAAGATCGGAGTAAAAATCAAGACTGCCGGTGTCATATCCATGAAAAT
This sequence comes from Saprospiraceae bacterium, assembly GCA_028284395.1. Lineage (GTDB taxonomy): Bacteria > Bacteroidota > Bacteroidia > Chitinophagales > Saprospiraceae > JANQRV01. The sequence continues at coordinate 5,142 of JANQRV010000652.1, read as the reverse complement.
ACCCACAAATAAGAGGATCAGGTTAATGATAAACAAAATGACCACCTTGCTGTCGCTGACCGAAAGTAAGAGCTCCGTTATATTTTGTGGAATGTTTTCATAGGCCATGATCCAGGACATACTCATCGAGGTGCCGATCAGTAACATGACGATGGCAGTCGTGTTAATGGAGCTTAAAAATATTGGAGACAGGTCTTTTAGCGACACTTCCCCGTAAATGAATGTTAGAATCAGGCAGTATAATACCGCCACTGCCGAAGCCTCGGTCGCGGTGAAGATTCCGACGACAATCCCGCCAATTACTACAAAAACCAGCAGTAAACTTGGAAATGCCGCGAGGAAGGTCCCGCCGACTTCTTTTAGGGAGCTTCTTTTTCCGGTAGGGATGCCTTTGCGTTTTGCCCAAATTGCTGCTAAAATCATGAGAAACAAACCAGTCAGGATACCCGGCAGATAACCGGCGAGGAATAGTGCGGCAATGGATACCCCGCCGCTGGCCAGTGAGTATACAATTAGAATGTTGCTGGGGGGAATGATCAATCCCGTTGTCGAAGAAGTAATATTGACGGCTGCTGCAAACTCTTTGCTGTAACCTTCTTTCTCCATCCTTTCTCCCATGAATCCCCCGATTGCGGAGGCTGCTGCTACTGCCGAACCCGAGATGGCGCCAAACAACATGGCGGCAATGACATTTACGTGGGCTAAGCCGCCGGGTAACGAGCCGACAAGTGTTTTGGCAAAATCGATCAGCCGTCTGGCAATTCCGCCCCGATTCATGATCTGCCCGGCCAGGATGAAAAACGGTATCGCCAAAAGTGAAAAACTGTCCAGTCCGGTAGCCATGCGTTGAGCTACGGTGGTAAGGGCCGGCAGGAAAGGAATGCTAACCAGCATGGTGAATATGCTGCTAAGGCCAATACTCCAGGCAATCGGCACGCCGATGCCCAGTAGGATAATGAAGGATAAAACTAGTATTAGAACTTCCATAGTGTTTCAGATTATTTGTTGGCCATTGCCAGGTCGTTGAGTTTATAATAAACTACCAAAATCCCGCTGATGGGAATCACCGCGTAAACGACCGCCATTGGCAACTGAAGCGCTGGAGATAACTGCCCTAGGATTTGTGAAATATAGATCAAACGGCCACCGCCGATCACCATAACGAAAAGAGCGAAAGCAATGATCAATAAATTGATAAAAGTACTCAAAGAGCGCTGGCCGCCAGGGCTCAATTGAGGGGAAAGTAAGTCGATGGCTAAGTGTACTCTTTGCCCCGCTGCAAAACCTGCACCCAGGATACCGATCCAGATGAGCAGGAAGCGGGCGAGCTCTTCAGACCAGCTTGCCTGACTACCCATAATGTAGCGAGTGAATACCCCCCATAGAACATCGAGGGTCATGATGATCATCAGAAGAACTAGAAAATTTCCGATGACTTTATCGATTGACTGGCGGAGTTTCATATGTGTTTGCGTGATGAGTGAAAAATGATGGATTATTGAATGGCCTGAATTTGTTGAATGATGCCATAGAGGGATTCATCGGATTTATATTCATCCAGAATGCTCTTGGTTTTTTCAGCAAATGCCGTTTTATCCGGGCGGGAGATTTCGACCCCTGCTTTCTGAACCGCTTCTAGAGCTTCTTCTTCCGCTTCCCGCCAGATTTTTCTTTGATAAATGGTAGCTTCGCTGACCGCAGCTTCCAGCCATTGTCTTTCTTCTCCGGAAAGCCCTTCCCATGCCACTTTGCCGATGACCAGGATGTCCGGCACCGCAGTGTGCTCATTCAGAGAATAGAATTTACAGATTTCGTAGTGACGGGAAGTATAAAAACTTGGTGGGTTGTTTTCGGCTCCATCCACTACTCCTTGTTGGAGGGCGGTGTACAATTCACCCCAGGAGATGGGGGTAGGAGCGCCTCCCAATGATCGCACCATACTCATGGCGGTGACGCTTTCCTGCACCCGTATCTTCAACCCCTTGAGGTCATCCGGTTGATTGACGGGCCGCTCTTTGGTATAAAAAGAGCGTTCTCCTGCGTCGAAATAGGTTAGTCCGCGCAGCCAGTAATTTTCACTCTCGATCAAAAGATCCCTGCCAACCTTACTATCGTATACCTGATGAGCGTGCTGGCGGTCGCGAAAAATATAGGGGAGACCAAAGACTTTGGTTTTTGGCGCAAAATTCTCCATAACGGCTCCGGAGACTTTGGTCATGGCCAAACTGCCGATCTGCAACAATTCCAACAGTTGTCGTTCCGTTCCAAGCTGTTGACTCGGGTAAATTTCAATTTGAAGTTTGCCGCCCGATTTTTCGGCTACTTTTTCTGCCATGTACACCATCCCTAAATGTACGGGATGAGAGGGATCTAATCCATGGCCCAGCTTCAAATATTTTACGGAAGTATCATTGCTACAACCGGATATACACAGTAGTAGCAAGATGGTCTTTAAAAGAGACCAAAACCTAACTTTTAAGAACATATCTTGTTTAATGTTGATTCTTCAACTCTTTGATCAACGCTAAAGCTTCACGTACCCGGCCTTCCAATTGTGCGAAATCTCCATTCGCCAACAAATCTTTGGAAATCAGTTTAGAGCCCATTCCAACGCAAGCCACGCCTGCATTAAACCAGGCTTCCAGATTCTCCCGACTGGGGGCAACTCCTCCGGTTGGCATGATGCTGGTCCAGGGCTGCGGCCCCCTGACGGCTTTCACAAAACCAGGACCGTAAATGCCGCCCGGGAATAGCTTTACAATTTCGCATCCAAGTTCTTCCGCCCGACAGATTTCAGTTAAGGAAGCACACCCCGGTGACCACAGTATTTTACGTCGATTACAAGCCAAAGCAATGTCTTCTCTGAAAACCGGTGTTACAACAAAATTAGCCCCTAACTGCATGTATAAAGCAGCTGTGCCGGCATCGGTCACTGAGCCGACACCAAGGATCATTTCCGGTAATTCTTCCAGACAAAATTTATTCAATTCGCCAAAAACTTCGTGAGCGAAATCTCCGCGGTTCGTAAACTCCAGCAGTCTAGCGCCACCATTGTAGCAAGCTGCCAATACTTTTTTGCCCAGATCTATATCGGGATGATAAAACAACGGCACCAATCCAGTCCGGTGCATCGTCTGAGCCACTTCAATACGTGAAAATTTCGCCATTTGTTATACTTCTAAGATTGCCCCACCGAAATGAGCGACAATCTATGTAATAATATGCAATTCTATTGAGATATTAAAATCACCGACTGACTCTTCCGGAGGCATCGCCGGCCATCAATTTTTCTACTTCTTCAACGGTTGCCAAATTGGCATCACCGTAGATGGTATGCTTTAGACAAGAGGCGGCAACTGCAAAATTCAGTGCTTGCTGATCGTCCTTTTCATAAGTGAGCAGGCCGTAGATTAGTCCCCCCATGAAGCTGTCGCCACCGCCAACGCGATCCACAATGTGTGTGATCTGATAAGTAGGAGCGGTGAATAACTTTTCTCCATTGTATAGAACACCCGACCAGGAATTATGTGAGGCGCTGATCGATCCGCGCAAAGTAATGATGACCTTCTTCGCCCTTGGAAATTTTTGCATCAGTTGCTGACAGACTGAAATGTAAGCCTGGGCGTCGATGGTGTCACCTTGTGTGACGTCTACTCCTTCTGGATGGATGTCGAAATGCTTTTCGGCATCTTCCTCATTGCCGAGAATTACATCGCAACCAGCTACCAATTCCGGCATTACTTCCGAAGGACTTTTCCCGTACTTCCACAATTTCTTGCGGTAGTTGAGATCGGTAGAGACCGTAATACCCAAACGATTGGCTACTTGTATGGCTTCCAAACAAGCATCGGCTGCACCTTGCGAAATGGCCGGTGTAATACCCGTCCAGTGAAACCATTGTGCGTCCTCAAACACCTTTTCCCAGTCTACCATGCCCTTCTGAATAGAAGAAATCGCAGAATGGGCTCGGTCATAGACGACCTTACTGCCTCTGCTTACGGCGCCGATCTCCAGGAAATAAATGCCCAGTCTCTCGCCGCCCCGCAGAATGTGTTGCGTTCCGACTCCTCTCTTTCGCATTTCCATCAAGGCGCAGTCACCAATATCGTTAGCGGGCAATCGAGTGACAAATTCTGAAGGAAGTCCATAATTGGCGAGGGATACTGCGACATTGCTTTCTCCGCCCCCATATATGACATCAAAGGAAGAAGCTTGCGAAAAACGCTTCCATCCCGGAGGTGTGAGTCGCAGCATAATTTCACCAAAAGTGACGATCTTTTTCATTTGAATTATAATTTGTTAGCAGTTCAGTTGTTTGTCAAAAATTAAAATAGGATTTGGCGTTTCGGTAACAAATGTCCTTGACGATGTTGCCTAGCCAGTTTTCATCATTGGGAAGTTCTCCATTGTGGACATCCCGTCCGATTAAATTACATAGTATGCGGCGGAAATATTCGTGGCGAGGAAAGGAGAGAAAGCTTCTGCTGTCGGTCAGCATACCGATAAAGCAGCTCAAAAGCCCCATGTTTGAAAGGGCATTCATCTGCTTTTCCATGCCATCCTTCTGATCGAGAAACCACCAACCGGAGCCAAATTGGATTTTCCCTCTGACCGACCCATCGTTGAAGTTGCCCGCCATTGTGGCCAATATTTCATTATCTCCCGGATTGAGATTGTACAAAATGGTTTTGGCCAGTTGGTCATCCGTATCCAGTCGATTGAGAAATTTGGACAGGTTTTTCGCCTGCGAAAAATCGCCGATGCTATCAAAACCGGTATCGGGCCCCAAGTGACGCTCCATGCGGCTGTTATTGTTACGCAGTGCACCGAGGTGAAGTTGCATCGTCCACCCCTTTTCGGCGTACATTTTTCCGAGATAGAATAGAACGGCTGAACTGTAAACCAAAGCTTCTCCGGCGAAAATCTCACCACCGCTCATTTTCTTTTGGAAGATCCGATTCACCTCTTCGTCGGTAAAATCTGCAGCCGGCACCTGCTCCAATCCATGATCGGACAACCTACAGCCATTTTCGTGGAAGTAGGTGATGCGTCGTTCCAGAGCCTGTAGCAAATCGTAAAAACTGACGATTTCCTGATCTGCGGCAACCGCCAATTGACGTATGTATTCGACAAAAGTTGTCC
>JANQRV010000649.1 GCA_028284395.1 Saprospiraceae bacterium | reverse complement strand
TGCAACCCATCCGCAAAGTTATTATGGTCAGGGAGATGTCAATCCCGAATTTGTAGGCCTGGCGAGAAATGCCCGGGAAGAAGCACTGGGAGGATTGCCGCACATTCATTTTAATGGCGCCAGCGGCAACATCGCCGCCGGCAAATACAACGACGGCTCGGTCGCAAGAAGAGCCGTCCTTGCCGATCGTATGGAAAATGGCATGCGCCTGGCCTGGGAAAATACCGTTAAAACCGGGATTGATGCCGATGAATTGGAATGGCGGTCGGAACCCGTCGATCTACCGTTAGGTCATCATCTCATCGAAGCAGAATTAAAGGCTCAGCTGGATTACGACGGGTTTGACGCCAAACGAAAGCTAGTTGCAGCCAAACATCTGGCGTGGCTACAGCGTTGCCGGTCGGGGCATTCCATTCGGATCTCTGCCCTTAGAATGCAGAATATTTGGCTACTTCATCTACCGGGAGAACTGTTTGTAGAATATCAACTGGCAGCTCAGAATTTGAGACCTCGTGACCAGATTTGCACGGCCGCCTACGAAGAATACGGTCCCGGTTACATCGGCACGGAAATTGCCTACTCCCAGGGAGGATACGAGACCAGTGAAAGAGCGTCAAGGGTTGCGCCGGAAGTAGAACCGGTCTTGATGGCTGCCATCCGCAAATTGCTTCAGTAGAGAAAAATCAAGTTCGCTCCTAAACCGGCGCTCTTAGTATCGAAAAAATGGATGGGTATGCTTGGAATCAGAAGTACAAATTAAGGACTCGTTTGAGGTTTTCTGCTGAAGACGCTCCCCCCAAACAAGTCCTTAAGTACACCTTAATTAACATCCCACCAAACGCGGGTATCCAATAGATCCGGCCCTTGCCTGGAAATGGCCACCTGTAGGTTATCCCGGTTGATGGTCAATTCGGAATCCGGATAAGTCAGTCGACGAATGAAATCTTCGGTTTTCAAATCTCCTCCCGGCCAGGGGTTCGGAGATACCGCCGGGAATCCCGTCCTTCTGAAGTTCGCCCAGGCCTCCGGGCCATTCAAAAAAGAAGACATCCAATACTGTTCGTTGATTTGTTCGATTTCCTGACCGGTTTCCAGTGGATTCGCCGCTACGTACGCATCTATCTCGGATTGGCTGATCTCCGTATTACCGGGCCAGGAAGCAAATTGCTCCATATTGGCTCGAATGGCCGCTTCATAAAGTGCAGCCGCATCCCCGTTCACCCAACCGCGCGCTACCGCTTCTGCATGCAGCAAAAGAGTTTGCGAATAAGTAACGAGAAAACTGGGGGCGAGCGAACTCCCCAACCGCGTTCTATCCAACTGGCTGTAATCATACAAACTGGCCAAACCTTCCGCTTCCGCCACCGGGTTGATATTGGTCACATCAAAACCCTGAGGAATACCACGCTGGGCATCAAAGGTACGATCGGCCACCGCCTCGGTCTGCTCCCCTTCGCTTCTGGCGCCGATGTACCGGACTGCGATTCTGGAAAGTCGTGGATCGTTGTGTTCTTTCATCCAATTGACAAATTCCTGATCCAGGTAGTAGAAAGGTGCCTGGCCACCGTTCAGGTTGGTCCCAACCGGATTTTGAAAATCGTTGTTGTGCCGGACGACGGCGTTATCGGCATTCGATGTCATAAGTCCACCTGCAATCGCTTCGCTGACAAATGCTTGCGCCTTACTGGGATTGACATTGACCAAACGCATAGCAGCCCGCAGCATTAAGGAATAACCCAGTCTTTTCCAGGTATCGACATCCCCACTGTACATCGCCTCTTGCCCAATGGCATCATTGTTCGAATTTAGGGCTGCGGAAGCCGTCGACAATTCATTGAGTAAGTCATCGTATACCGCCTCCTGTGCGTCGTAAGCGGGAAAAGCAATATCGTCAAGAAAGGCCCTACCGGCTTCGAAGTAGGGAACATCACCGTAAGTATCCGTCATAAACAAAAATGCCCACGCTTTCCAAATCCTCAGTATACTATTCAAATTCGTTTTGGATGGATCGGCACTTGCCAGACCATCGACCAAACCCTTGATGACGTTCCGATAAGTCCGTTGCCAATTGCCCTGCGTTTGCGAACGATTGTCTATGTTGAGGTTCGCTCCCGTACCCACGCCGGTAAAAGGCGTGAACATCTGCCGCACGATGGTGGTCTCGTAGGTCAGGTTGCCGTAGACCGGTGCAGAGCTGGTAATCGCTCGGTTCAATTGGAACACCGGCTCAATCGAAGTAAGGCGCGATGGATTGGTATTGAGTTCATCGAAGCCCTCATCGCAGGAAGAAATTAGAAGCAGGGATAAAACCAAACCTGCCAGATATAATTTAGGAAGTTTCATTTCGCTACATTTTTAAAAGAATTAATCAGATTCGCCGCCATCAGAATTTCACGTTGAGATTGGCACCAATACTGCGCGTTACCGGCAAGCCGGTAGCTTCCAACCCTGCTTCTGTATCACCGATCAGCCCGTTTTGATCGGGGTGAATGTGCGGCACCCATTTTTTCAATACGGCCACATTATTGGCAACAATACTCAGTCTCAATCCACTGATGTACTTGTTCTTCGGGATGTTAAAATTATACCCAAGACTCATCTGGCGCAGCTGCCAGGAACCCGCGTTGAAGACCGATTGTTCAGATCCTCTAAAACTGCGTATGGTTTCGTAAAATCTTTGTACCGGAGTTTGCACCGTATTAACTTCTCCATTGGGATTGACACCATCACCGACCACAAAGCCCTGCTCCCTACCCACGAGGGTTTCCTTGTCTAAACCATGTCGATAGGCATTGGTATGCGTACCGGATATCAGTTTATGCCCCAATTTGAAGTCGATGAGGAAAGAGAAACTTAGGTTTTTGTAGGTAAAACCATTGAAGAATCCTCCCCACCACGTCGGTAAAGCAGTCCCAAAATTCAGCTGTTCGGTTGATCTCATCGGGCGTCCGGAATTCGGATCGAACACCTGGCGACCTTGGTCATCCCTTAGGTATCCCCAGCCGTATAACTGGGCCATGGGCTGGCCTACCACCTGTCTTACTTCTCCGTGAAACTCCGCCGTAGATACGGTGATGAAAGTACCATCTACATCATCTCCCAAACTGAGTACTTCGGAAGTATTGTAGGTCGCATTGAGTGAAGTATTCCACTCAAAACTACCGGTCTTGATGGGCGAGAATGACAACATCATTTCCAATCCTCTATTTTCACTTTCACCGACATTAATCAATTGACTAAGAAATCCGGATGCATCGGAAATCTGCGCGGAAAGGATTTGATCGGAAGATAATTTATTGTAATAGGAGGCTTCAAACCGAACGTTCTCGAAAAGGATCATCTCCAGGCCGATTTCTCGTTCGGAAACGCGCATCGGCTTCAAATTGGCATTCGGTACGGTAGATCCACTGATGTTACCCAGCGGCTGCGGAACGCCATTGGAATTTGGAAATTGCTGAGGACTGATCCCGTAGAATAAGTTGTTGGAATAAGGAGCTACATCCGTGTCACTTCCCACCTCGGCGTAGGCGAGGCGCAATTTACCGAAGGAGATCCAATTGGGTAAGTCAAAAGCATCGGAAAAGATGAAACTACCCGTTATGGAAGGATATAAGATGCTCCTGTTCTCCGGCGAAAGGGTAGAAAACCAATCGTTACGCACGGTCGCATTCAAGAAGAACAACCCCTTATAGGAAAGTTCGGCAGCAGCGTAGAGCGAATTTACAGAGCGTTCGGAAATTATATAAGTAGTACTGACTTTACTCGCATTATCAATGGTATATAGATCGCGGGTAAAGAAAAGCTCCCCGACCTGAGCGTTGCGATCAGAATCCCGATACATCCGGTTTCCTCCCACATTCACATCGAGGCCAATATCTCCGAAAGTACGATTGGCACCGATCAGGAAGTCGGCATTGATTTCCCGGAAACGAGTAATGTCGGTAACGTATTGACCATTGACAAATCCGGGAGGCGCAGCCGGATCACGCTGTCTTCCGGAGGGCAGATTGTAGTCGATGTCCCAGGTATAATAATCTTGACCGACCCGGCCCTGTAAATAAAGCCAATCTGTAAAGTTATAGCGTGCCGTGATGTTGCCGTATATCCGATCCCGCTGGTTGTTCTCAAAGCGAGATAAAGCAAAGTAAGGATTGGTTCGATTGGTAAATCTCGAATATTTGATCTCGTTGCCAACTTCATCAAACGCATTATCCCTCAGAACATCCAATGGCATGGTACTGGCCAGGGTATAAATTACCACCGGACTGAAATCCTGTTCCGCGATGTTGGGTGGATTTCTTCTAAATTCATCCGAGTAATTCACATTTCCGGAAATGGAAAGCTTGCCAATTTTTTGGGTAAAACCTACGTTGACGGTCCGTCGGTCGTAGTTGGAACCCGGCAAAATCGCCTCTGTATTCATATTGGATAGCGAGAGATTGAAACCGCCGTTTTCACCACCGGAGGCGATACTAAGGGTATTGGTCCACTGATAACCGTCGCGGTAGTAATCCCGGATCTTATTGGGTTGGGGTTCATAGGGGACGACCAGGCCGTCGAAGAGGACCTGCGTACCACCAACTCTTTCTCCGAAACTCCAAACGCCGGAAGTTGGCCCGGGAGCATTGGGGCGCATGCCACCTTCTCCTTGTCCGTACTCGTATTGGTAATCCGTGAAATCCAATGGTACATCCAGGGTGAAGTTAGAGTTCCATTCTACCCTTAACCCATTTCCTTTAGCGCGATTCCTCGTGGTAATGATGATGACGCCATCTTTTCCGCGAGAACCGTAGAGCGCTGAAGCAGCAGCTCCTTTCAATATGTTCATTGACTCGATGTCATCCGGATTGATACTACTGAGTCCATCTCCCTGATCCGTTCGCCAGTTCCTTCCTGCAGCAAATCCACCGGTGCCTTGAAAACGGGACGACCCCCGGTTACCGTTATCCACCGGAACCCCATTCACGACTATCAAAGGAGAGTTATTCGCTCCGAAAGAAGAGACCCCCCGAATCCGGATCTTACTACTACCCTGCGGACCGGAACCAAGGCTGGTAATGTTTACACCCGCTACTTTCCCCTGTAGGGCATCCATGAATTTTGGTGAGCGGTTGACGGTCAGTTCCTCGGCCTCCACATTGGCCGTAGCATACCCCAAAGTCCTCTGGTTTCTTTCGATCCCAAGGGCGGTTACAACTACCTCTCCCAATTCCTCCGCTTGAAATTCCAGTTCTACGTCGATGGTCGTGCGGCCCTGGATCTCAACCTCCTTTGAGGAATAACCGGTGTAGGAATAGACCAAAGTTGTGGCATCGTCCGGAACCTCGATCTGATAGGAGCCGTCAAAATCAGACACCGTACCGGTGGTCGTCCCCTTAACGAGGACCGTCACACCAGGAAGTGGCGTTCCGTTGGCAGCATCCCTTACCTTGCCCGATATGGTGACCATGCGGTTCATTTCGGCCGCGGATTGAACAACCGTTCGAAATTTTTCGGTTGGCGATTGTTGCTTCGGTTGAAGCGTTACGCTCCGGTTTTGTTCCAGCTTTCGGATCTGGCCAATTTTTTTGCGCAGCTTTCTCGCAGTTTTCTTTCCAGGTTTGTCATTCTTATAAATAATAACGTACTTGGAATGAATGGACTCATATTGTAAATTGGTTTTTGCCAACAGTCGATTGACCGCTTCGTTCAGGCTTTCACCGGAGATAAACCTAAAATCGACTTGGATATTTTCAAGTATTTCGGTTTCGTAAGAGAAAAAGACCTCATAGGTTTCACTCAATTTTTCCAGTACTTCCGCCAGGGGTTGTATTTGATTGTCGGCCTCGAAATGATACGTTGTAGGTGTGGCGTTCACCGTTCCAGGCGAAAGACCGCATGCCCAGAGCATGGAGCATGCCGTCAATAGTGATGTGCAAAGTCTTGAAAATTTCATAACATTACATTTTTTTTACAGTATTAATGAGCTGGGACACTTGACGCTTGTGTGTTCCAGTTTTTTTTTGACCTCCTTCATTCAATGAGATAGTGGTCCGCTTCTTTTTGGATGGTGATACTCGTCATGGTTTTATCTAGAATGGAAATGGCCATATCCAATTCCTGAATAGGCAGCGGGAAATTTACCTTGCGATCGTAATTTAGCGGTTCGACCACTTTGAAATTCACGCCATAAATCTCCTCGATTTTATGGATCACTTCCCGCAGCGATGCATCCTCAAAGGTGAGTACACCATCTTTCCAGGAAGTATGTAGCTCGGCCATTTCACGTCGCTTGGTAAAGATTTCTCCACTTTGCTCAGAATAGACTACCAGATCTCCTGGCTCCATGACCAAAACCGAATCGATGGTCTTAAGGTGGAGACGAATGCTGCCTTCTTCCAGATAAACCACCGTCTTCCCCCCCTTGCTGTTGACGTTGAAAGTCGTCCCCAATACCTCAACTACTAAATCATCTGTGATCACCTTCATTTTTTGGTCCGTTTCCGGTTTCTTTTCCACCACAAAAAAGGCCTCTCCGTCCAACCAGATCTCCCGGTCGCGGCCGGCCTCCCATCTATTGCTAAAACTCACCTCTGAATTGGCATTTAAGTCGATTTTTGAGCCGTCTGAGAGTTCGAACGACTGTTGCATCCCGAAAGCCGTTTGGACAGTAGTAGAATCGGGTTGCGCCATCCAAAACCAAATGCACGCTGTCCCCAACAGCAAAAAACCAGCGGCAATCCGGACAAACGGTCGGGAAAACCATAGTTTAGGGCCTTGTCCCCGATCTATCCTCGAGAGTGTTTTCGCAAATATGCGCTCAAAGGGTATCTCTTTCAGTTTGGGATATCTCCGACTTGCTTCCCAAAGTCTTTTCATCAACTCGGGACTCGGAGGATTTGGATCTGATTCGATCAATTGAAAAAGCAGTTGCAATTCTTCTTCAGTGCAAGTGCCTCGAAATAGTTTTTCTACCAATTCATCTTTCATGTTCCGCGGGTTGGATAATTGATTGCAAAAATTTTGCTGTTTAAAGTATCTTCAGTTACTTTATAAGGGTATCCAACACGAAATGCGAAAAAGATTAGGCAACTACCCGCTTTTTTGTAAAAAAATTATAATTTCGTACAGACACATCTGACCAATAACCCAAACAAAAAAGCATCGATCATTCATTTTTTCTAAATTTTCCATTTCGTGGAGAAAAGAAAAGAAAAACTGTATCTCAATCAGCTAAAGCAAGGTAACATAAACAGTTTCAGGCTTTTATATCTTCATTATCACGAAAGAGTTTACCGTTTCTGTTTGTCCTTCACCAAATCCCCCCAAGATGCCGAGGAGATTACGGCTGATGTTTTTGTCAGAATTTGGGAGAAAAGAGCCATCATTGATCCGGGTCAGACCTTACAACCATTGCTATTCAAAATCACCAAAGACCTCACCTGGAATTACCTCAAACGCGTTTCGCGCAAAGAAAATCTGAAACAAGTTTTTTTCCAGAACTATTTCCAAACAACGCACAACAGTACCGAGGAAGATTTTCTGTTTGGAGAATACATGGAAATCCTGGATCAAGCGGTCAGCGAATTAACTCCTCAACAAAGAAAAGTATTTACCTTGCGCTATTTAAGAGGAAAGGAATTGAACCAAATTGCCCGGGAATTGTCCATTTCCAGGAACACGGTAAAAGTCCACCTGGCCAACTCCAAACGCTTGGTCATGAATTACTTGAAGGTCCATGCCGATATTTGCTGGGTCGTCGTTACGACCCTGTTCTGTTTGTTCTACTGAGATTAAATTTACCACCATGAAACGAAGAACCTTTCTTGAAAAAACGACCCTTGGCACCGCTACCGCCCTGATACCGACTTTTTACCTGCCGTCTTTTGCCCGCAATACCAAGCTCAAGGTTGGCCTCATTGGATGCGGCTGGTATGGCATGGTAATTACCAAAGCTGCTTTGAAGGTCGGTGGAGTCGAAGTGATCGGCATTTGTGATGTAGACGACAATCACCTGCAAGAGAGTGCAACTGAACTGGAACAATTACAGGGAAATCGCCCCAAAACCTACAAGGACTACGAAGCATTAATCAATCAATCGGGATTAGAAGCTGTATTCATTGGCACTCCCCCACATTGGCATGCGCTGCAATTCCTCGCTGCTTGCCGGAAAGGTTTGCACATCTACTGTGAAAAACCCTTGGCTTATGATGTACGTGAAGGCCAAGCCATGGTCGAAGCCGCACAACAGTCCGGCAACATCGTACAAATCGGATTTCAACGCCGACAAAGTCAAGCCTTTCAAAAAGCAAAGGCACTGATCGACGAAGGAGTCATCGGAAAGATTCACCGGGTCAGCGCCCAGATTCATTACAACCCGAATTTATCGGATCATACCGTACAACCGCCGCCGCCAACGCTCGATTGGGAGGCTTGGTGCGGACCGGCACCCCTGCTCGATTATCGTCCCAGCATTGGCCATAAAGCCTGGCGCTTGGAGAAACAATACGGCAATGGCCACCTCGTCGATTGGGGCATTCACCACATCGACATCATTCGCCATATTTTGGGACTGGGCATGCCCAATTCCCTCGAAACCACCGGCGGCATCTACGTACACCAAGGGAAGATCACCACTCCCGATACACTCGATGCAAAAATGCACTTCGACCAATGTCCGGTGATGTGGCAACACCGGCTTTGGGGATCCGGTAGTCTCCACAAGGATTTTAACAACGGCGTCTTCTTTTACGGTGAAAAAGCTACTTTATTCGCCCGCGATCACCGATTGGTCCTCCTGAAAGCAGGAAAGAAGGAAGAACAGGAAGTGATGAATATCCGAACCGACGACATTAGAGAAAAACACATGGCTAATTTCCTGAATGCGGTTAAAAATCGGGATAAGAATTCCCTCAGTTGCCCCATTGAAGATGCTTTTCAATCGACTGCGACCGTACAATTGGCCATGGCTTCCCATTATTCAAATAGCGTAGTTGTCTGGAATCCGGCCAAGGGAACGATCGACAAGAACAAGAAGGCAAGCGCCCTGTTGTCCAGACCGTATCGCAGTTCCTACCGCCGACCAAAGGTATGACCATCAACTTTATTCAACTTATATAACTGCTCCTCATGCAAAAACCCTTTTTGTCTCTTTCCATGCTGTTCGGCCTGGTCTACCTTTTATTGCAAAGTGGTTGTTCCGTTCCGGCTACTGAGACCGCCCAACTACCTTCTACCTTTACGAATTTATGTACCTCTTGCCATGGTGCCGATCTCAAAGGGGGCATTGCACAAAGTCTTCTGGATGGATCATGGCAATACGGTGGACGTCGGAATGATATTTTCCGCGTTATTAAGTTTGGGCTCCCCCATCATGGAATGCCTTCTTGGGGCACTGCTCTTTCCGATGACGAAATCAGGGAACTCGTCGATTATTTGCAGGCGGAAGAAGAGCGATTGGGGGTCAATCAATCCACCATCCCTGCAAAATTGGAAACTCAGGATTACCAGGTTGCCGTAGACGTTTTTGCCGAAGGCTTGGAAACGCCCTGGAGTATTGCATTCCCATCTGCGGACCGGGCCTTCATCACCGAGAAAGGAGGCCGGCTAAGAGTAGTGGATAACGGCAACTTATTGCCGGATTCTGTGCGCGGGATCCCAACCGTGACCGCCTATGGCCAAGGAGGCCTGATGGACGTGGCAGTGGATCCGGATTTTGAAGACAATGGATGGGTTTATTTATCCTATAGTCACGGACTACCAAAGGAAGAAGGCGCCGAAAGATCGCCTACCATGACCAGAATAGTTCGGGGGCAGATCAAAGACCTGACGTGGACCGACGAGCAAGTGCTCTTTGAAGCCAGGCCCGAAACCTATCGCACGGCCGGTCAACATTTTGGCTGCCGCATCGTCTTTGATCCGAACGGTTACCTATACTTCGGAATCGGTGATCGTGGCGCATCCGATCACGCTCAGGACCTGGGGCGCCCCAACGGGAAAATCCACCGCATCTATCCGGATGGGAAAATTCCTGCCGACAATCCCTTTTTCAATCAATCCGGCGCTTTACCAACCATATACTCTTATGGGCACCGCAATCCGCAGGGCTTGGCCGTGCATCCACAGACGGGCCGGGTCTGGGATACCGAGCACGGGCCGCTTGGTGGTGATGAACTCAACCTGCTTAGCGCAGGTTTGAATTACGGCTGGCCGGTGATCACCTACGGCACCAATTACAACGGCAGCATTATTACCGATCAGGTACGGCGGGAAGGCATGGAGCAGCCCAATTGGTTTTGGAAACCCTCCATCGCTGTTTGCGGTCTCGATTTCTACAACGGTGACCTGTTCCCCAAATGGAAAAATCAATTGTTGGTGGGCGCTTTGAAGTTTCAGGAAGTGCAATTACTCAACATCGAGGGAGACCGGGTGATTTACGGACAAACTCTGCTCAAGAATGCCGGTCGGGTGCGGGATGTAACAACGGGACCGGATGGGGCTATTTACGTAGTCTTGAATCGTCCTGGCACCATTCTAAGACTGTCCCCTCAATCCAACGAACTTTAACAGATTTTTGCCGGGCAGTCGAACAACTTGCCCTGCAAAATCCTTCAATAAAGAGGGAAACCGTCGTATATTTTCGTAAATTCAGCAATGATGTATGCATTTTGCACCCGGACTAAATCATTTAAATGGAAGTGGATTGCAACCGTGGTTATAACCACTTTTGTGGTCTCGGTAATGGCACAGGTCGACGACCCTCGTCAACGGCATTTTAACCGAACGGTCCAGCCAATTCTTCGCAAACACTGTTTCTCCTGCCATAATGACGAAGATAAGAAAGGCGGCATTGCCATTAGTGATCACTACTTCATCAGTGCCATTGTTCGTCGAGGCGAACTCTACCAAAAGGTTATTCACGCCATCGAAAGCAAAACCATGCCACCCGATATTCGACCACCAATGGAACAGCAGGAGATAGACACGGTCATTCATTACATCGACAGCTATTTGAGTGCTGCCTTGGCTGAGCGAGACCCGGGCATCATTGCTCCACGGCGACTCAACAATCAGGAATACAAATACGTCATCGAAGACCTGCTGAAGCTCGAGGTCGATGTAGATTCTCTTTTCCCTTCCGACCCCTCCGGTGGTGCCGGATTCGACAATCATGCGGGTGTGCTGTACTTTACACCACTGCTCGTTGAAAGGTATTTTGAGACTGCGGATTTCCTGCTCGACACCTTATACACCGATGCCGAGGCCTGGCGGGAATTGGTCCC
>JANQRV010000647.1 GCA_028284395.1 Saprospiraceae bacterium | reverse complement strand
TTGCGAGCGAGATAAAGAAGACGGTGCGCCTCCAGTGAATTTGGAATCCGCTCGATCTTGCGATAGTGAATAGATATGTCCTCCGCCGCTGCTTCTTCTCTTAGGCCCCGCCCCATTCCGGGTCGGGTAAATTTACTGAAGTCTGACTTGGGAGCGCCTCCTCTCGGAATATGCGGGTAGAGAAGAAAAGGCAAAACGCGCTTCACTACGGTAATTTCACCTTGAAGTTGTTGTTCCACTCTTTCTAATCTTGCCTTGGCAATATAACACCAAGGACAGATGATGTCCGACACCAAATCAACCGTTACTTTCATATGCACCCACTTACTTCCAATATTTTTCGTAAATCTCTTGCATAACCGGAGACTTTTCATCAAGATCTCCAGCTTCTTTCTTGAGTTTGAGCAGTTGATCCTTCAGTTGATCAATTGTCTCCCGGTAGGCAGGATCGTTATAGGCATTGCGAACTTCCGAAGGATCGTTCTCCAAATCATAGAATTCCCAAGCAGGCTCCGTGGTTTCCGGATGTGTTCCCGGTAAGCCAAGTGGCTGTCCGTAAAAAAAGGCTAATTTATAGCCTTCGGTACGAATGCCCAAATGAGCGGGACGCTGCCGTTGGTGCAACCAATATCTGTAATACATTGCTGTCCGCCAATTGGTTGGCGGCTGACCTTGGAGGTTGCGCCTGAAGCTAATACCATCCACAAAATCGGGATTTTCCAATCCGGCATAATCCGCAAACAAAGCGGGAAAATCGATGTTTAAGATCATATCTTCGATCCTGGCGCCCTTGGCAATTTCCTTGGGGTACCGGATTACAAACGGCATTCTCAGAGATTCTTCATAGATCATTCGCTTATCCATAAAGCCATGCTCGCCAAGAAAGTACCCTTGATCAGCAGTGTATATCACTACGGTATTGTCGACCAGGTCATTTTCGTCCAAATATTGCAATAATTTGCCGATGTTATCATCAATGGCGGCCCCGGAGCGCATAAAATCCTTGACAAATTTTTGATAGATCTTCTGTTGGGATTCCCGTTCATTCAGGCCGTTGAGCGAAAAAGGTGGCCCCGGGTAGGCTCTTTGCTCCGCCGGCTTCTCACCATCGCGAACCCAACGCTCCCCAAGAATACTCAATTGCTGCCCGACAAAAGTTCTGCCCGCAGCAGCCGGTTCGATATCGTACAGGGACGAAGGTTCAGGAATTTCGATCTCCGCATGAAGATTTCGGTACCTCTCCGGATAATCAAAGGGTTCATGAGTAGCTTTAAAATGGGTCATGAGAAAAAACGGCTTGTCGACATCCCGGTTCTTTAACCATTCGATCGACTGGTCGCCGATGACATCTGCTGAAAACCCCTCGTAAACTTGTCCTCCCCGATGGCCGTCTTCCCAGTCTTCATCCCTTTTTAACCTCGGATTGTGATAGCGCCCCTGACCGGGCAACACCATAAAATAATCGAAGCCGCTGGGTTTCTTCTTCAGGTGCCACTTCCCGACGATGGCGGTGGCATAGCCGCTCTTTTGCAACATTTTGGCAATGTTCATACTATCGGGTTCCAGTGCTTCCGACAAAGTGTAGATACCATTGTCATGGCTGTATTTGCCGGTGAGGATACTTCCTCTGCTGGGCACACAAATGGAGTTTGTACAAAAAACATTCTCCAGTACCGCTCCTTCATTTGCCAGGCGTTGGATGTGGTCGTTTTTTACGTAATCAGCCAAAATGCCTCCGTATACGCCCCAGGCCTGGGAGGTATGATCGTCTGACATGATGAATAAAATATTGGGGCGCGGATCCGTTTCATTTTTTGTTGGATCTACCTGCGACTGGCACCCGGTCAGGGCCAGTAAAATGGGCAGCCACCTGCTGCCGGGCAAGGAAATTTTGCACAACTTCATAGTTAGAATTTGACAGTCGTTCCGGTAATCGATTCCAATTCGCGTCGGAGTTCTTCCACCTTATCGGGCCTGGTCCCGTATAGATTTTGACGTTCGCCAATATCTTCTTTCAAATGATACAGCTGACCTTCGAAGGGGTTTTTGTCGGCCCATTCGGGATCGTAACCATCCGTAAAACCGCCTGAACCTTTCGCTAAGATCAGTTTCCAATCTCCCTTTCTAAAGGCAAAAGCGCCTTTCGAAGATTTCACTACCAGGTTCTTTCGGGTATTTGGAGAAGGCTCCCCTTTCCATCGACTCAATGCACTTTGACTATCTTCTCCGGCATACGCTCCCACCGGCTGGTTCACCAGCTCGGCAAAAGTGGCCAGCACATCGGTAAAACAAAAGAGGTCATCGTCGACAACTCCTGCCGATACCTGGCCCGGCCATTTCACAATGAAGGGCATCCGGTGCCCTCCTTCTAGTGCATCCCCCTTCATGCCGGCCAGCGGAAAAGTAGAAGAATGTCCATACCTCGCGACATCTTCGGGATACCATACGGGACCATTATCGCTGCTGAAAATTACGATGGTTTGCTGTTCTATTTCCAGCCGTTCCAGTGCCGCCAGGACACTGCCTACGACGTCATCGACCTGGGTCGTATAGTCTCCATAATCCCCGGCACCAGACGTACCTCGAAATGCTGCTTCCGGAAGCCATGGCGTATGAGGAGCAGGGAGCGGCAAATAGAGGAAAAATGGATCTGAGTCACGCTGATCGCCATCCGCAATATAATCGACCGCAGCAGCGGAAAACTGCGTGAGAACCGATTCGTGTTTGAAACTCGGAGCGATCCTTCCGGCCCGGTAAAAGGGACCTTGTATCTTTCTTTTCCCGGGAGCCGGAGCAGTTCCTTCCCGGGCAACGATGGAATCAGTGGGTAGTTCGACTGGCCTGCGATTGCGAATGTAGTAGTACGGCGGTATGTCTAAAGATGCCGGCATGCCAAAAAAATCATCAAATCCATGGTCAAGTGGCCCTCCTTGCAGATCTTGTCCCGCGGCCGGATTTTTCTCGCCAACAATTCCAAGGTGCCACTTGCCGATGACGGCCGTCCGGTAACCCGCGGCCTTCAGCACGGAAGCGATCGTGGCCTGATCATTTGCGACCACCCCATTGGCATAGGATCGATCATTGCGAAAGGGGTATCGGCCGGTTAACAAGGCGTAACGCGAAGGTACACACACGGCAGCGGGGGCGTGTGCATCCGTAAATCGCATTCCGGCTTTGGCTAGCCCGTCGATATTAGGCGTTTTGATCCTCGAATCCGCGTTGTAACAACCCAGATCTCCATACCCCATATCATCCGCCAGAATAAAGACGATATTGGGAAGGCCCTCTGCCCCAGCATGCTCATCGGCATGGTGAGTTCGAGGAGTACAGGCACTGAACACAAGGAATAAAACGCTGATATGGACATTCGATTTAGATAGGTAGCCACAATCTACGCAGATGTAACGGTTTAAGGTCGCATTCTTCAGGCCTGACTTCTTGAGCGGGATTTGTTGATGCATATTCCATTTGGAACCGGAAATCTTCAGAACATCGCTCGAATTGCACTTCGTGCATCGAAAAGACTCTTTCATGAGTTTAATCTCTATTGTTGTCTTGCCAAATTAGGAAATACGCTAAATTTAGTGAAGTAAATTGGTAACTTCGGATTAAATAAGATTCTTCAAAATAGTAAACAAGATGATTCGCATCAGTCCCGGGCAATTGTCTACTCCCATGATCAAGATTTCCTCCTTACTGTTGGTGGGATTTTGGGTCGCCCCCCTATTTGCCCAATCCAATTATCCTCCCGTAATCGAGGGAGCAGAAACGGAGGTCTACAAGGAGATCGACGATATTGCTTTGCATCTCTGGATATTTCGGCCCACGGCCGCCCTGGAAGGGCCCCAGCCGGCAATTGTATTCTTTTTTGGAGGAGGTTGGTCTCAGGGTTCGCCCGCACAATTTACCAAACACTGCGCGTATCTGGCCGACCGGGGAATGATTGCCATCACCGCCGATTACCGGGTGGCGAAGCGACACGGTGTCAAAGCCACCGCCTGCGTCGCCGATGCCAAATCGGCGATCCGGTGGATCCGTAAGCACGCGGAAAGACTGGGGGTAGACCCAAATCGCATTGTTGCCGGCGGCGGTTCAGCCGGAGGCCATCTGGCCGCTGCTACCGCCTTGCTTCCCGGGTTGGATGATGTCAGCGACGACCTGTCTATTAGCTCGACTCCCAATGCCTTGGCACTCTTCAATCCAGCACTGGTCTTGGCCCCCATCGACGGCAAATTTTCCATGGATGAAGATCGGCAGGAGTTGCTTAGCAATAGGCTTGGTACGGATTTAGAAGCCATGTCTCCCTATCATCACGTTGCGGGGAAAATTGGGCCAACGATCATCTTTCATGGTACTGGAGATAAGACGGTACCGTTTCAGACAGCCGAACTGTTTCAGGAGGCCCTGAAGGCGACTGGCAGTCGCTGTGAGTTGGTGGGCTATGAAGGAGAACCACACGGTTTTTTCAATTACCGCCGTCGAAACAATGGTGCTTTCATCGATAGTGTCCATAAATTAGATGTCTTTTTAGTTTCATTGGGTTATTTACCAGCTCCTCCCAAATCAAGCTTCCGGCCTTGAATTATGCTGGCCCTTTGATCCCTAAAAATGTTAAAACATGAAAAATAAGGCCAAGAATTGGATTCGCAGTGCCATCTTTGGGGCTTTCCTGTTCCCATTGGGGTGTGCTCAGGAAAACACAAGCACTGAAAAAGAAGGCCCGGCTATGGCGTCACCCACATTTACAAGTTTCCAGGAGGATGTCGACTTTCTTCGACAACATACCGATGTCGTGATTCTGAAAGAACCTTCGGCAGCAGGCCAGATCGTGGTAAGCGGTAGTTTGCAAGGAAGGGTCATGACCAGTTCTTCTTCGGGGACTGCCGGTCGAAGCTACGGATGGATCAACCGGCCTTTGTTTGAATCCGGCGACACCTTGGAGCACATGAATGCTTTTGGCGGAGAAGAGCGATTTTGGTTAGGCCCGGAAGGGGGGCAGTTTTCGATCTTTTTCAAAGCCGGCCAAACATTTGATCTGGACAATTGGCAAACCCCTCCGCTGATCGATATCACAGCATTTGACCTCGTCAGCCAGTCTGAGTCGAAGGCAGTCTACACCAAAACGGCAACATTGACCAACTACTCCGGTTTCACGTTTGAGTTCAACATCAACCG
The DNA here is from genome assembly GCA_028284395.1 of Saprospiraceae bacterium. Classification (GTDB taxonomy): domain Bacteria; phylum Bacteroidota; class Bacteroidia; order Chitinophagales; family Saprospiraceae; genus JANQRV01. The sequence goes on along the minus strand of JANQRV010000647.1, from coordinate 22,347 downwards.
AGCGATCGAAGTGTTGACCATCGGCGAATGCTTTTCCAATTTGCAATTGCCCCGGTCGGAAAACATCAGAGTCGTTGGCTACCAAACCACGAATACCCTGACGAATGTCGGCGACCAGAGTTGGGAGCGGGAGACTGGGCTTCTCTCCATCTGGCTCCTTGGTATGTTTAACCCATCGCCGGCAACCACCATTGTAATTCCGTTTCAACCAGGAACAGAGGAATCATTAGGAGCCATCGTCAACGATACTTATTTCGGCAAGGTTCCGGACGAAAGGCTTAAGGTCGGTGACCGGGCCATATTTTTCAATGGGGATGGTCAGTATCGAAGTAAGATCGGTCTTCTGCCTACTCGGGCGAAAGACATTCTTGGAGCTTACGACGCCTCCACGCAAACCCTTACGATCGTGAAGTACAACAAACCGGATGGAGTTGAAGCATACGTCAATTCTCTCTGGGAAATACAGGATCAGCCCTACCAAGGGGATGTCCTAAATTCGTATAATGATGGTCCGCCGGAACCCGGGGCCAAAGCCCTTGGTCCTTTTTATGAACTCGAAAGCTCTTCACCGGCTTTGGCATTGGCACCCGGCGGTTCGGGGCTTCACATTCAATGGACGTATCATTTCGAAGGGCCCGAATCCGAATTAACCTCCATTGCGAAGCACCTGCTGGGGCTATCGCTGGAAGAAATAAAAGCCGCACTTTAGGCGGCACATCAAAGAAAAGAGCAACATGCATTTTGAGACTCCTTGGGAAGAACGCCCTGCAAATTCGACTGAAGTACTTTGGCGATACTCGAAGAATCCGATTATTCATCGGCATGCCATTCCTAGTTCCAATAGTATTTTTAACAGTGCTGTCGTTCCTTACACAGATGGATTTGCCGGCGTATTTCGCTGCGACAACCGCAGTGTGCAAATGAACATCCATGCCGGTTTCAGCAAGGACGGCCTGCAATGGCAGATCGACCACGACCCGATCCAGATGCTCGCGGGCAATACCGAATTGCTGCATTCGGACTACAAATATGATCCGCGGGTCACCAAAATCGAGGATCGCTATTGGATCACCTGGTGCAATGGCTATTACGGGCCCACTATTGGCATTGCCTATACGGAAGATTTTCGGCAGTTTTATCAATGTGAAAACGCCTTTCTTCCCTTCAACCGCAACGGCGTTTTATTCCCCCGCAAGATCAATGGAATGTATGCTATGCTGAGTCGGCCCAGTGACAACGGCCATACACCGTTCGGCGATATCTACATCAGCTATAGCCCCGACATGATGTTTTGGGGAAAACACCGCATGGTTATGCAGCCGGCACCATTTGTAGAAAGCGGCTGGCAGTCGACTAAAATTGGCGCCGGCCCAACACCCATCCCGACCGACGAAGGTTGGTTGATGATTTATCACGGTGTGATCCATACCTGCAACGGCTTCCGGTATGCCGTGGGAGCTGCACTTTTGGAGATGGAACGTCCGGAAAATGTGTTGTACCGATCACGTCGCTACTTAATGACCCCCGAAGTGCCCTACGAAACTACCGGCGACGTACCCAATGTGGTTTTCCCTTGCGCAGCTATCCACGATGATGATGGGAAAATCGCCATTTATTACGGTGCTGCCGACACCGTTACTTGTCTCGCTTTTGGTTATATTTCCGAGATCATACAATTCCTGAAGGAAGACACTCTATAAGCAGAGCGTTCCCGTTAAAAAACAAACAACTATGCCCAACCAGCTCATCTGCATCACTTTTGCTGCTCTGTTGCTTTGCGCGGGGTCAACAACCGGACTTTCACAATCTCCCGCCGCCAAAGTTGTGGAGGAGGTCCGCACCTTAAAAACCTATCCTTTCTCAGATCCCAATCCGATTCCGATTCTTACCGAGAATCCGAAGATTTACCCCTATTTCAAGTACGAGGGCTACAGTAGGGATCATCGGCCCCAGGAGTGGAAGGTCGTCAAACTGGAAAACGACCTCGTAGAAGTCACTGTACTGCCGGAAATAGGGGGAAAAGTTTGGGGCGCGATCGAAAAAGCTACGGGGCGGGAATTCATCTACCGCAATGAAGTAATGAAATTTCGCAATATTGCCATGCGTGGTCCGTGGACGAGCGGGGGAATTGAATTTAATTTTGGCATTATTGGCCACCATCCCTCTACGGCCACTCCCGTCGACTACGTGCTGGAAGAACACGAAGATGGCAGCGTGAGCTGTACGGTCGGAAACATCGATTTACCCTCCCGAACTCAGTGGCGAGTTCGGATCCGCCTTCCCAAGGACAAAGCAAATTTTGCCACGGAAGCCATGTGGTACAATTCATCTCCGGTCCAACAGGCATATTACAACTGGATGACCGCTGCCGCTCCTGCCCTTCCCGATTTTCAATTCTATACACCGGGAGATCAATTTCTCCAACACAATGGTAAAGCCCGGCCGTGGCCCTATGATGAAATGGGACGCAACATCTCCAAGTATCGCGAAAACAATTTCGGTCCCAGTAAGTCTTATCACGTAGTTGGCGAATACAATGATTTTTTTGGCGGTTATTATCACGATGCAGCCTATGGATTCGGACATTGGGGAAATTACGACGCCATTCCCGGACAGAAACTTTGGCTCTGGGCATTGTCGCGTTCCGGCGGCATTTGGGAAGATTTATTAACGGATACCGATGGGCAATACATTGAATTTCAGGCCGGCAGATTATTTGTACAGTACGCACCGGGCGATCATCGCAACCCCATCACTCAAGCCACTTTTGAGCCCCATACGACCGACCAATGGAGAGAAGTATGGTTTCCGATCAATAACATCGGCGGCATCAGCGAAGCATCCGATTTGGCGGTCATGAATGTCGCCAAAGAAAACGGGCAACTGACCGTCTCCATGAATGCATTTCAGAAGAGTAGCGGTCAAGTTGTCCTTCTTTCAGAGGGCAAGAAAGTGGCGGAATGGACCTTCTCCGTTCTTCCCATGGAACGCCATCGCAGGACCATTGACTGGTCGACAGAAGCCCCATTTGAAATCGTCGTTAAAGAACTGGACCTCCATTATTTTTCACATCCTGAAGTCAATCGCATCAAGCGTCCCTTTCAGGCCAATCAAATGGAGTACGATCGGAATTCAGCGGAACGGTATTACCGCGAAGCCCTGGAACACTTAAAGGCACGTGATTTTCAGCGGGCACTGGAAAAATTCCAAAAAGTACGCTCCCTTGAGCCACTCCACCTGGAAGCTTTGGTCAATCTGGGAGAACTTTCCTTTCGCAGCGGACGGTACGAAGATGGTCTGGGTTTTATCGACAAAGCACTGCGGATCGATACCTACCATGCCGGTGCCAATTACATGGCCGGCCTATTGTACCGTGCACAAAAAGACTGGGTAAATGCCAAAGAATCCTTTGGCTGGGCGGCCCGCTCTACGGCTTATCGATCTGCCGCTTACACCCAGCTGGCAGAAGTTCTGACGGCAGAACAAAAATTCGAACAAGCGCTTCAGTACGCAGCGCATGCAATTGACTTCAACCGCTTCAATATTAGCGCCTGGCATATCAAGGCCATTGCCGCAAGAAAATTGGGCGATCGGGCGATTGCAGAAAAGGCGCTACGCGAAATCCTGAAAATCGATCCCCTTAATCATCAGGCACGTTTCGAAACCTATTTATGGGATAAGAAAGGGGAAAGCAAAACCGCCTTCGTACAAAGTCATCGATCGGAACTGGTGCAGCAAACTTTTTTAGAACTGGCCATTTCATATGCTAACCTGGAACTATCACAAGAAGCCGCTGAAGTGCTGCAGTCAGCCCCAGCAAGTCCTATGATCGAGTTGTGGAAGGCCTATCTCAATCCGACCGCAAGCAAGTCTTCTCTCTCTCAGATTGCTCAAATGCCGAAGGACTTTGTATTCCCCTTCCGACGAGAATCTTTGGCCGTTCTGCAGTGGGCTACCCAACATTCGGATCATTGGGTCTACAAATACTACCTAGCGCTAAATCTGTGGGGGAAAGGCAGAGACGAGGAAGCCGGTCAGTGGTTAAAGGATGCCGGCTCTGAGATGAACTACGCACCCGCCTACAGTGCCCGTGCCCATCTCTTGAAAAAACTCGAGGACCGCAACCCAGTCCCGGATCTGAAAAAAGCAATGGATCTAAAAAATACCGATTGGAGGAATCATCGCGCCTTAACCCGGCACCTTTTGTCGGTGGGAGCCACGGATCAGGCCAGACAGCTGGCTCAAAAAGCGGTGGAGCAATTCCCGGATAATTACACGCTGGGGATGGAATATGCCAAAACCCTATTGCAAGCAGGTGCCTTTGAAAAGGCTATTTCCATCCTGAATGGGCTGAACGTCCTGCCTTTCGAAGGAGCTGCCGAAGGACGCCAATTGTACGAAAAAGCACATCATCGTCTGGCCATCCGACAGATGAAAAATGAGGATTATGCGTTGGCCATCTCTTTGTTGCAATCTGCCAAAAAATGGCCGGAAAACCTGGGAGTAGGTAAACCTTTCGAACCGGACGATCGCATTTCGGATTATCTTTTGGGCATTTGCTACCAGAAAATCAAGCAGCCCGAAAAGGCCAAGAAACAGTGGGAGCAGGTGGCTGCCTTGACCCGCCGTTCGCTCCATGAATCTACGGCAGTTCACGTACTTGGGATCAGAGGTCTTTGGAACATCCAAAAGTATGACGAAAGCCAGGAACTGCTGCAGGCTCTGTTACAGGGGCGCCATGGAGAAAGTGATCTGGCGCAATGGATCAGGGCCTCCAGCAAAAATAATCTTGAAACCGTCGGACGATTGAAAAAACACAACCCAAAGTTGGCCACGAACGCCACTATTTTACTGCTGGAGGAAGTCCTGCAATTAGGGGAACCCTGATTCCCTGGTTACTCGAAAAGCGATGGAGCCATATCCATCACATGACCATCGTCGGTACTTACGGCATAGGTAAAATCCTTGTGGATGCTGTAGGCTCCAAAATTGCCGTCTTTATTCAAAGCCAAAAAACCGACCTGTAAGTCTTTGAGGGTTTTGTGTTTGCGCCGAATGCGCTCCACTACTTCGATACACGCTTCCGAGGGAGACTTGCCCTGGCGCATCATTTCTACAACCATTGCACTTCCGGCCGTGCGTATGACCGCCTCACCCAATCCGGTTGCGCAGGCCGCACCAACTTCGTCGTCTACGAAGAGGCCGGCAGCAATCAGTGGTGAATCCCCCACCCTACCGTACATTTTCCAGGCAGCTCCACTGGTTGTACAAGCCCCCGCTAGATTGCCGGCAGCATCCAAGGCCAGCGTACTGATCGTATCGTGATTTTCGATGTTGATCTGAGGTTTATAATCGGCTTTTTGGAGCCATTCTTCATACCTCTTTTTGCTGGCCTCCGTCAATAGATTCTCTTCTTTGAACCCCTGTGCCAGCGCAAATTTCTTGGCGCCGTCGCCAACCAGCATGATGTGTGGGGTCTCTTCCATTACTTTGCGCGCAACGGCGATCGGGTTTTTGATGCCTTTCAAAAATGCTACGGAGCCGCACCCCCCGTCTCCCTTCATAATGCAGGCGTCTAACGTAACGTTTCCTTCCCGGTCGGGAAAACCTCCCAATCCAACAGTTTGTACTTTAGGATCCGATTCGACAACCATGACTCCCTTTTCTACGGCATCCAGCGCACTCCCGGAGGTACTAAGTATTTCCCAGCCAACTTTGTTCGCGTCCAGTCCGTGGTTCCAGGTAGAAATAATGATCGGTTTACGGCCGGCGGACTGGGCCGAATTTTGGGCATTCGTTTCACAAGCACTCAAAAAGGCAGGTGCGGTAACAAGCGAAGTAGACAACTTAAGAAAGTCTCTTCGAATCCAATTTTTGGAAGTCATAGTCAGCAATTGAAAAGTTAAGTACGTAAGGTAACATTTTTCAAAGAACCAAAGGTCAGGATCGGATGTTCCTCAGTTAGACAAGTGATCAAACTTATTGACAATGAGAAACATCCAAAAAAACTTGTACCGGGCTGAAGTATTAAAGGAAGTTGAAGAACGCATATATCTTCTCACAAATGAATCGAAACCTCAATGGGGACGGATGAATGTCGGTCAGATGCTGGCGCATTGCGCAAAAGCTTTTGATATGGCCAGGGGCATCGAAAATCCCCCCAGATTATTGATTGGACGAATGGTCGGCCCCTTTATCAAAAGGATTTATTACAACAACAAGCCCATTGCGCAAAACGCACCGACGGCTCCTACTCTTAAAATGACGACCCGGAAGAATTTTGAGCACGAAAGAGCAACCCTGCTGGAGAATATCCGGGTTTTTCACGCCGGAGGCCCGGCGCAATGCACTAAGTGGCCACACCCCTTTTTTGGTAAGTTGACTCCAGATCAATGGTCCATTGGCATGTACAAACACCTAGATCATCACCTGCAACAATTTGGCGTATAGTATAAAAAATCGAAAGGCCATGGAAATGCATTTTCATCCCATGGCCTTTCGATTGTGCGGTTGTTTTCTCTATTTGTTGCTGGTCTGCTCCTCTGACATATATTCTTCTTTCCCATCTCTGGGGTCTTCCTTTTCTTCGATAACGGTTGTTTGCCCTGTCTTTTCCGAACTGTTCTTGAAATCAATGGTGGCTTTCTGATCCACATCGGTGAAGATGATATTTTCGAAGGTAATGGCCTCTTCGCCAGATACTATGTCTTCCTCACAGCTGCTGGTAAAAATACAAGGCAAGGAAATGGCGATCACGAAGGCGAATTGATTCAAAAGGTTTTTCATAGGAAAGGGTTTTAGGTTGTTTTTCTAATGAAGTTGTCTAAAGTTTCTGTTTCAAATGTAGTCGTTCCCAATCGCTTGTACTTGGACAAATTTTGCAACGGTTTGGACGCATCTTTCTACCCATGGATTTTCCTTGTACATATCTGGCTCACCCTTTTCAATATAGTGGCCAAAAGTACTAAGAATCAAAACTTTATGAATTGCACCAATTAAAAACCGGGCAGTGCTGTCGCGGCACCCGGTCGAATCCCATTATTTACTTATTCAATAGACATTGTTCTAAAATAATTTGTATGGCTAAAAAAGCGCCTTTTAATCAGTCCACGTGTAGGTGAGTAGACAAATTGTCTACTTCTTTGCGCAATTGCTACAGATGCCGATGGCATCTTGCGAAAGCGATTGTCGTGTTTTTTTGAAACGTTTAGCGCTGAATTCGTAACAAATGTAAAGGATGCGCCAGAACGCCGTATTCAATTTTCGTTCTTCGGTAGGAAACCACCATTATTTGGCAGTAAGCAGGTGATCGTACGTTTAGCGCCATTCCTTGAATCAAGGGTTCTCATTGGGTATGACTATGCAGCGACTATTATTTCTTCACAGCATCTTGATCTTCTGTTTCCTTCCTGGTCTATCCGCGCAGGAAACTGCCGAAAGCATCCGCGACAAGGTCTATCACGCTTATCAGCATGCCGTTTATTACCAGGATTCTTCTTTTCTGAATCTGACGATAGAGGGTAATGCAGGCCAAGTTACCACTACGGTGAACTCCAAAATTCGCCATTTTCGAACGGGAAGTTTTCACTTTCACGCTCAGGTACAAACAAATTTTAGCACGGGCAGTACATCGGGGCAATTGGAAGCTACCATCTGCAAACCTCAAGGGCAAAACATCGCGACCCAGATGATCCGACTTGGTCCACCGGAAGATCAGGTACAAAGGCTGCCCCTAGCCTTTGCCCTGGGAGGACTCGACGATATTACCGCCCATACCAGCTCCAGGATCCCAAGTTTGCTTTTTGAAGATTTTAGGGCCGCCAAACCGCTTGGAGACGGGTCTAAACTCAAACTTCATCCGGAGAGCCTGCATCCCGATTCACTCCATTTCCGAATTACGCAATTTCAGTTCATCGACCCGGAGAGGCAATCGAACGCGCGGCGGGAATATGAAGACGCCATCTCCTCCGCTCCGGCTACGGAAACGTGCGAAGAATATTGGATACGAAAAACAGACTTCCTTATTGTCCGCATCAAAGGGAGCAATCGAAAGGCAGGACAAACGCCCGATCTTTACCACATATCCATTTTTCCCACCTTAAAAGAACCGGCCAAACCGGTTGATTGCCAGTAGGGCAACAAAACTGTTCTTCAAGATTTTTGAGTTGGTCATTCAACTTCCGTTGACTCATATTGTTCTCAAAACGAATTCCCATTGTCGACATTTCAATAAAACATACCATGTCAAACTCCAGGGTCTCCATCGGTCAGGCTTTCGCCACGATCATCTGGCCGCGCCGCAAACTCGTCCTCATCGGCATCGTACTCATCGTTATCAGCCGGTTGGCAGGACTGGTATTACCGGGTGCCAGCAAGTACCTGATCGATGAAGTAATTGTCCAGAAAGACATGAAAATGTTGAAGGTCTTGTTGCTGGTCGTCGGGATTTCCATTCTCGTACAGGCGATTACCTCTTTTCTACTTACCCGTTTGCTGAGCGTTGAAGCTCAGCATTTGATTTCGAAATTGCGGGCTCAGGTTCAACGTAAGATCCTTTCCCTACCGATCAGCTACTTTGACAATACCAAGACCGGCGTCCTGGTTTCGCGCATTATGACCGATGTGGAAGGGGTCCGAAACCTGGTTGGTACTGGACTTGTCCAGTTGTTTGGAGGAGCTCTGACTTCGATTCTCTCTCTGATCATCCTGATTAGTATCAATGCCATGATGACGCTCTACGTGCTGGTTCCGGTCGGAATCTTCGCATTCGTTGCCCTGAAAGCATTTGGATACATCCGTCCCATCTTCAGAAAACGGGGCGAAATTAACGCCCAGGTAACGGGGCGATTGACGGAAACGTTGAACGGTGTCCGGGTCATCAAAGGTTTCAATGCGGAGGCCCAGGAAAACAAAACCTTCGAATTGGGCGTCGACCGGCTATTTAGAAACATCAGAAGCAGCCTGACTTCCACCGCTCTGGTGACCAGTGCCGCCACTTTTCTTTTGGGCATGGCCACAACCGGTATCATGGGCATTGGTGGCTATTTAATCATACAGGGAGAAATGACGTTTGGCGAATTTCTCTCTTTTACCTTGTATCTAGGCTTCATGATCGCTCCCATTGTGCAAATGAGCAACATCGGTAGTCAATTGACCGAAGCTTTTGCCGGCTTGGATCGTACGGAAGAGATCATGAATATGGCGCCGGAAGACAATGAAGAAGAACGTCCAGTACAAATTGATGACGTAACCGGGCATTACGTTTTCGACAAAGTATCTTTTGCATACGAGGAAGGAAAAGAGGTGGTACACGACATCAGTTTTGAAGCACCGGCGGGTTCTGTAACGGCTTTGGTCGGAAGTTCGGGATCCGGTAAAACCACAATTGCTAGCCTTGCCGCAACCTTTATCACGCCAAAATCCGGCAGGATTACCGTAGATGGAATCGACCTCTCAACCGTCAGTCTCACCAGCTTTCGGAATCACCTTGGAGTCGTACTACAAGACGATTTTCTCTTTGAAGGAACCATTCGTGAGAACATTCTTTTTCCCCGCCCCAACGCTACCGAAGAGGAGCTTCAGCAGGCAGTCAAGGCTGCCTATGTCCACGAATTTACCGATTCCTTCTCCGATGGATTGGACACTTTAATTGGCGAACGCGGCGTCAAATTGTCCGGCGGGCAGCGGCAACGCATCACCATTGCCCGCGCCATCCTTGCGAACCCGAAGATCATCGTATTGGATGAAGCTACCTCGAACCTCGATACACAAAGTGAAGCTTTCATTCAAAAAAGTTTGAATGAATTGGTAAAGGGATCAACGACATTTGTCATCGCTCACCGCCTAAGCACCATTCGCAAGGCCGATCAGATCCTCGTGATTGAAAAAGGAAGAATCGTGGAACGCGGCACCCACGACGAACTCATCGCCAAAAAAGGCCGATATTTTGAACTGTACACTTATCAGGCCCGCATTTGATGACTTATTTTATGATCGGTGTCAAAACAAGATTCCGGTAAGATACCTTGCCGTGATCGCCCTGTAAATAAATGGGTCCCGGCTTAAAGACATCGGCAATAATGGCTCCCCCCGTAGGACCGTATACGGGCTTGTTGTAAATGATCGTCTTCCCATTGAGCTTAACGGTAATGTGTCGATCCGCAAGGGTGATATCCAAAGCTTGCCATTCTCCTCCCGGCCTTTCGGCAGACATGGCCGGAGTGACACGGCTGTATACCGCCCCCATATGGTGAGAATCGAGATCTTTCCCGTAGGAGTCAAAAACCTGAATTTCGTACATGCCCCGCAGATAAACCCCACTATTATTGTGCTCCGGGACATTAACTTCTAACTTCAAATTGAAATCCTCAAATTCCGCTTCCGTTCGAATGTTCCCGTAACGGATGTGTTGCCCCTCCTTTTGGATCGGGTCATTGACCAATTCACCGTTTACCACCTTAAATCCGTTGTTATGTTCCGGATTTAAGAGCTTCCAACCGCTGAGGTCTTTTCCGTTGAATAGCGCGATGGGCTCTCCAAATTGGAGTTGGTGTAAATCCGGCGCTTTGGGTACCGCGGGCAGTTTAGTGCCCGTAAACTTCTCGGTACGAAGACCTGAAGTCCGCCAATTGGGGACCGATGCTACGCCCACCAACCGGTCACCTTCCATATGCATTCTGTACAATGCCGTAATAGTATGCTTTCGGCCATTTTCCTTATCGTCGGTTTTGGCCACTTCCCAGACCCGGGTAACCACGAGGGTTTCATCGTCCTCAAAATATACGTGGCCGACGGGTAAAACACTGCCGCCCTTCCACAACAAGTTCGCATCCAAAAACCCCTCTTTTTCGTGCACTTCCAACCACCCGACGCCACCTCCATCTACTTCTATGGTCCACATTCCATAAAAAGCTTTGGTGTCGGCAAATAGATTGGAAAAACCAATGAAAAGACTACAAAACAGGATGGTAAGAATTGATCGATTGCTCATGCCAATTAGATTTTAGAAAGTCAGTTTCCGTATGTGATTGAAATTTTTATACCATAAAGTTGTTCAATATCCGGTAGAAAGTAAAATAAGAACTAATTGGTGGAAAAAACAAAAGCCACGCGAACGAAATTCAGCGAAGCTTTTGATAAATTGATGGTCAATTTAAAAATAACATTTTTAATGATTGGAGAGGGACATCCGTGAATTTCGAGGTTGATACAGGATCAAGGTGAATAGATAATGTAAAAACATTCCGATCAAGCTTCTTGCAATTTTGTATTCGGTGAATTTTGAATAGAATTCGGTCGCATTCATTAAAAATTCGGTGAAACACCGGAAAACCTCGAAGTCAATTCTCACGACGTCTCCCCTTGTCATGAAAGATGGCAAATGCCATCAGCAAAAAGAGTTTCTAAGAACCGTTCAGAATCGGACAACAAATGACCATTTACGGACAACGGAGAAGGACCAACCCGCAGAAAACCAAATACTATACCCTGAAAATCAAACAATTAAATTGATGGCACAAAGATTGGAATAACTTCAAACAAATCTAAAAACTATCCATTATGAATCATCGAACTAGTTTTTTAATAGGCTTATTTCTCCTGGCATTTACGGGGCAGCCATTTGCAAAGACTGCGTTGAATGCGCCGACCCTGACCAAGACCTTTACCATGGATGGTCCCGGCACGTTAGACGTGACCACATCCGGCGGTGGCATCAGCGTCGAAGGCACTTCCGGAAATAAGGTTGAAGTAGAAGTTTTTATCCGCAAAAATGGAGATGTATTATCCGCTTCCGACCCCTTGGTCAAAAACCTCGAAGAAGGGTACGATTTGAAAATGGAAAAATCCGGCTCGACCATCACGCTTTACGCCAAAAGAAAGTCTCAAGTTTCGTCCTGGAGGCGACTCAGCATTTCCTTCCGGGTTTCCGTACCCTATGAAATGTCTGCAGATCTGCAAACCAGCGGCGGCGGATTGAAGGTAATGGGGATCAAGGGAACACATCAGCTAAATACCAGTGGCGGAGGAATCAACCTGGAGAATGTATCCGGTAATACGGTTGGTAGAACATCCGGTGGTGGCATCAAGGTGATCAACCAGAAGGGAGATGCCGAGTTGAGAACGAGTGGGGGAGGCATTCGGATTTCCGGATCTGAAGGCAATATTTTTGCCCGTACTTCCGGTGGAGGGATTAACCTCGAAGACAATAAAGGACGTGTTGATGTCAGCACCAGCGGGGGCAGGATCTATATCAATGGTGAAGCTCGTTCGGTGAAAGCTTCGACCAGTGGCGGTGGCATTACCGCAAATATTACCGGACTGAGTGAGGAGTTGAGTCTTAGTACCAGTGGCGGACGCATTGATGTTACAGTACCTAAGGGCCTCGGCGTAGATCTCGATCTACACGCTCGCAAAGTCAATGTGGAAATGTCGGATTTCTCTGGAAGTTCAAGGGAAGGTCGGGTAAATGGCAGTATGAACGGCGGCGGCATTCCGGTCTACATGAAAGCATCCGGCGGCAACATTGACTTTTCCTTTAAATAGCGGCTCGCCGATCGGCATTCCGGTGGCCAGCAAACTGTTTCGCTGCCTTCTGCCGTTTATTGAATAAGTGAAGATATTCCCTGAAATAATGCTGAAAAGCTCGTAGGTCCGATTCTTTCTCTACCCGAAAGGATCGGACTCTGTGTCCTTGAGGATCAAATAGAATCCACTGAGGAATCAAACGCCAGCGATTGTCCTGCTTCGGCCCCTCCTGGTCCAGATATACTTCATAAGGTATCTCTTGGTCTTCCGTTACCCGCAACACCTGCCCTGGTAAATAATCTTTATCCCCCTTTTGAACGTGAATTCCAATGATGTTGAGGCGAGGCAAAACATGACATAATCCAATTATCCCAGCTCGCTACATTAAATTAATGTTATCTTTTCCCAAAACTTAGTGGTCGTTTGAGTTTTATTCAGCATCGGTGGAATTGTTGAATGCTTCCGCCTGTTCGATGGTTTGCTCGATGAATTTGATCATTTTTACCGCCAACTTCATCCGACCCACATCGGTTAGGTATTTGTCCCGTATTTTCTTCACCTCTTCTGCCCGTTTTTCCTTTCCGATCTGACGACGGGAACGCACCGCTACGATTAAACTGGCAGCCTTCTGCGATTGACGAAAATCTTCCAGCTCCTCTTCCGAGGCACCACCTTCAATAAGGTTTGCTTCCTGTTCAGCGAAGAACTCGACGATGGTTTGAGCCGGATCCAAAGGATTGGAACTTCTTTGCTTGGCCATAATATATCCTAAAATTCGATTAATTGAATGTGCTACGTTGCAAAACGTCGGCAAATATATGCAATCATTTCATATATAGCCCGCATTTCACCAATTAAGTCACTTCTCTGCATACCATTCCCGAATCCGGACGTCTACTACATCGGGTTTGGGCGATTGAACGAAAAAGACATATGTTCTGTGAAAAATTGACGCCACCTTGAAATCCCTCTTTTAATGAAGACTCCATCGCATGTACTAAGCATTTGAATGCCACATTACCTTTGAATATAACTTGTTCTGCTTAAATTAGCCACCGAAGTCCGTTCAACGCACATTCCTATAGATTAGACTTTATTCTAAAATAATTTGTATGGCAAAAAACTTGTCTTTTTCTCCTACTCTGCGTCACGTCCTCGCCTTAATAGCACTGCTATTAGGCTCCGGGCGTTCCTTGATTAGAAAAAAAATCCTTCATTTTTTCCACATAAAACCATTTCAGAATAAAGTCTATTATGTATATGAAAAATCAACTATTAAAGGTATTACTGAGCACATTGTTCAGCTTGCAGATCCCTCTTATTCACGCGCAAAAGTACCGGTTCGACTTCCAGAATCCGGAAAAGACCATTGAAAGCAGAGTTGACGACCTGGTTTCGCGAATGACCCTCGAGGAAAAAACCGCACAACTCATGTTTGAAGCACCCGCCATTGAGCGACTTGCGGTACCCCATTACAGTTGGTGGAATGAGTGCCTTCACGGCATCGCTCGCAACGGTCGTGCGACGATATTTCCGCAAGCAATTGGCCTTGGAGCCACCTTTGATACGGATTTAATGCATCGGATCGGGGTTGCCATCTCCGATGAAGGTCGAGCCAAGTTTAACGAAAACCGAAAAGTAGGTTATATGGATCGCTATGCCGGGCTGACCTATTGGAGTCCCAATGTCAACCTATTCCGGGATCCTCGTTGGGGTCGAGGTCAGGAGACGTATAGTGAAGATCCATTTTTGATTGCCCAAATCGGGGTATCCTTTGTCAATGGACTGCAGGGAGACCATCCAAAATACCTCAAGGTTGCAGCCATGGCCAAGCATTATGCCGTACACAGCGGCCCGGAAAAATTGCGCCATGAGTTTGATGCCGTAGTTAGCCGAAAAGATCTTTGGAACACCTACCTACCGGGCTTCGAAGCGCTGGTCGTGGATGCAAAAGTAGAAGGAGTCATGGGAGCTTACAACCGTACGAATGGTGAACCCTGTTGTGCACACCCCTATTTGATGACCGAGGTTTTGCGCAAGAAATGGGGGTTCAAAGGCTATTTTGTCTCCGATTGCTGGGCCATTCAAGACTTTTACCAGGGACACAATATTGCAAAGAATAAGGCAGAAGCAGCGGGCATTGCCTTGAACGCCGGTTGCAACTTAAACTGCGGCAACACTTATCCTGCTTTAGGTGAAGCCATTCAATCGGGCGAGACTACGGAACAAGTTGTCGACCGGAACCTGAAAGAATTGTTGCCAACCCGCTTTAAACTCGGCCTGTTCGATCCGATCGGTACCGTTCCGTTCGATACCATTTCAGGAGATGTGGTCCGATGCCAAAAGCACATTGACCTTTCTTACGAAGCCGCCACTAAATCCGTGGTACTCCTAAAAAATCAAAACAATACACTTCCCTTGGACCCGGAAATTCGCAGCGTATTCGTCACCGGGCCAATGGCCGCCGATATCCAGGCCCTGCTCGCCAATTATTACGGCGTTGGAGATGACCTGCGAACTTTGATGGAAGGCATCATTGGCAATGTATCCAACCATACCGCCATCCGTTACGTCCAGGGATCCCTGATGGATCGACCCAATGTTAATCCCATGGACTGGTACTCGGAGGAAGCACAGGTTGCCGATGTCACCATTGCGTGCATGGGAATTACACAACTGCTGGAAGGGGAAGAGGGAGAAGCCATCGCCTCGCCAACTGCCGGCGACCGCGACTACATTACCTTGCCACCCCATCAAATTGAATATTTGAAATTGATCCGGCAAAAAGCCAAAGGCAAAAAACTCATCGTGGTGATTACCGGTGGGAGTGCCATTTCCATTCCGGAAGTACACGAACTGGCCGATGCCATTGTTTATGCCTGGTATCCGGGCGAACAGGGCGGCAAAGCAGTGGGCGATCTCTTGTTTGGAAAATCCTCCCCCTCCGGTAAACTGCCGGTTACTTTTGTTAGAAGCATCGAAGATTTACCACCTTTCGAAGACTACAACATGTCGGGGCGTACTTACCGCTTTATGGAACAGGAACCTCTGTATCCATTTGGTTTCGGATTGTCCTACAGTTCATTTGAATATGGAACCATCCGCAAGAATTCGGCGATTTATTCCGAAGGCAGTCCCGTCGAAATTGGAGTAGACATCACCAACAACGGCAAATTCCCGGCCGATGAAGTTGTGCAGTTGTATCTGGCCAAGAAAAATCGGGCAACGGGTGATCCAAAAATCGCACTCAGGGGTTTTCAACGCATATCACTGGCAGCGGGTGAAACGAAGACGGTCCGATTCAAACTCGACAAAAAAGCCATGGCTCAGTACGATGATAATGGAAATCTTCGGATTGACAAAGGCGAATATCGGGTTTATGTCAGCGGTGCCTTACCCATCCAGAGGAGTACGGACTTGGGAGCCCCGAAATGGGCAGAGACGACGATTCAGGTAAAATGATTGACCGGAAAATAGGCGCTGCCTAGCTTCCCTCATTCAATAGCTCATTAATGTGTCGGAGGGCCAGTTCCTGGCTTTTCCCCTCCCATTCGGTTCCAATCGTTGCATTGTAGTATTTGGCGCGATGCAATACTTCCGGCAGCTCCCGCTGATAGGCTTTTATCGCTTCAATGAGGGATTCGATCGAATCAGCTCGATCTATCAATCCATTGGCCACATACCCAAAGTAATCATCCTTCTGCTGGTGAAAGCGAAAATAGATGGAGGGAATATTCAACAGCACCGCCTCCAAATGCGTGGACGTATCTCCAGCCACGACCAAGTCCTGTTCCTTTAAAAATGCAAAAACCTTTTCTTGGGTCGGGTCCGATACTCCGAACACTTCCGGAAGGGAAAAATCCCGTTCTTCGCGGGGATGCTTGCGGAAGGTAAATTCCAGCTCCGGCAGCCTTTCCGACAACCGCCTGGACACCGCTGTCAAACGATCTCCATTGTCGAGTAAATTGGCACAGATCCCAACCTTCCTCAATGCTCGGCCAGGCCGGCGAAAAATGTGATATTCATCGAACTTAGGCATGCCGACCAGCTCGACTTTTCCGGTTATGGAGCCACACCTCCGGTACTTGGCCAGGCTGTCTTCGCCCTCCAGTAAGTTCAGACTAAACCTAAGGGGCGGGAAATACTCCGAAACACTCGCATGCTGGATGTAAATAGTAGGAATCGACAACTGGTTGGCCGCCCAAAGCAGACCACGCATATCCGAATGATGATCGTTGGAAAAGATCAGCGCTTGAGGTCGGTAATGAGCAAGGATCTTTCGGGCAGCCCGTATTTTGCCGATCGCAAAAGCCAGCTGGTGAGGATGGCGCCACAATTGCTTGCCGAATGTTGGTAATAGTTGAAAAAAAAGCGGCCAGAATTGCCAGATCGACTTGATGGCCTCGTGAAACAACAGTCTCGGAAAATCTCCGTATCGTCCGACCTTTTTGTTCGTAATCACGAAAACCGCCTGCTCCAAGCCCTCCTCCAAAAACTGGAGACTGTCCAAATTGTTCTTGCTGCCAGCCAATAGCCAAACTCCCCCTTCGGAGAGCTGGCCGTCCACTTTGCGGGAGCCAAAAAGAAAGACGTCTTTTAATAACTTAAAAGGATGAAGTATGGCGGAAAACCAGTTTTTCACAACGACCTTCGTTCCTCCGAACGGCAGTTTCCTGCTGTACGGCCCCAATGCCACGTGCAGGACGTCGAGGTATCTTTCGGTTCGACGAGACATGGACTGTGTTTACTTACCTTCGAGCAACGACCAATAAAATATATCGTCTTTGGCGATGGCGGTCTTCGTGACCAGACCAATGACTTCATCGTGGTGCTTGACGGAAATACCAAATGCCGGACGCTTCCAGGTCACCATAGTAGGTTCGAGCGTTGTTCCCGCCGGGATATCGGTCGCAGCAACCAAACTGCGTCGAGCATTGCGCCGAGAAATCTCCTCCGCCTCGATGGAGACCTTCTGAAAACTTCCGAGATAAGCGAAAGTCTCGTCCATTAATTTCTGGAAGTTTTTCAGATCGTGAACATCCATAGCATGGTAGTGATCATTTCCGGGCAGCGTTTTATCAAATGTGAAATGCTTTTCGATCACTACTGCTCCCAAGAGAAATGCCATTTTCAGCATTTCCATTTCTTTGGGCAGCGTATGGTCCGAATAACCGATTACGGAATCCGGAAATCGCTTCTTGAGATCCGTGATCATGCCCAAGTTGGCATTCTCATCCGGAGTCGGATAATTGAGAATACAGTGGAGCAAACAATTCGGACAACCCCGTGCTTCCATGATATCTACGGCCTGTTGAATCTCCCAGATGTAACTCGCTCCGGTCGACAAGAAGATGGGCTTTCCAAAACGAGCAATGTAATCGATAAAGGGAAAATTGGTAATGTCGGAAGAGGAGATCTTGTAGGAAGTGACCAGATCGTTCAAATAGGTCGCCGATTCAATGTCAAAGGGCGTAGAAATAAATTCAATCCCGACCTTGTCACAATACTCTTTTAATTCGACAAATTCCTTTTTCCAGAAAGAATCGTGCTTCTTAAAAAGTTCGTATTGGCTTAAAGTGGACTCTTTCGTGGTATCCCAGTAAGCAGGGCTATTTTTGGACGCCAGTGTTTCGGCCTTATAAGACTGAAACTTAATGGCTTGTGCACCACCTTCCGCTGCTTCGTCTACCAATCGCTTCGCATTGTCCATTTTACCTTCGTGGTTTACACCGGCTTCTGCTATGATAAAAGGCCTGCAAAGTGCGGGTTCGATCCGCTTATAATTTTCTAAAAACTCTCTACTGTTTGCCATTGTCTATCAAATCATTAATTAATTGTATAACGCGTTTCTTTCCACTGCGGATGTCCTGGTCCATCATCAGCTTATGCATGTGTTGCCTCCGGTCGTAATCGCCGACCAGTTGCTGAAAGGCATCAATTATGACTCCTCTTTTGACTTCGTAACCCAGCCCCAAATGCAAAAAACCGAATTCCTGATTGGCGAAAAAATGAGTCATCTCCCGTTCGTTTTGAGCCATGACGATCGTTGGTACCCCGACCGATGCCAATTCGAAAGTCGTCCTTCCGGCGGAGGTAAAAACGATATCGGCCGCCACCATGAAATCAGAAATGTTACTGACGTTCCGGTGAAAGTTGACGTCGGTATAGGGCTGCAGTGTGTCATACCGGTCGTAACCAAGACCGGCTACCACGTTGATGACGATGTTTTGGTCCCGACAGTAATCGTAAATTTCCTCCAGTACTTTTAGAGAGTAGTTGTTGGGGTCTACCCCGCCAAATGTCAACAGCACGCTCGATACCTCCGGTTTCACCACCTTATTGGCAGTCAGGAAGAACTCCGTTTTCAGACAGTAATACCGATGTCCGAAGTAATGATTGGCCATCGGAAAACCCTGCTCGTGATACATGGCATTGATGACTAAATCTGCGTGCCCGATCCCTTCTCCTAAGTCCTCGAAATTTATTACGCCGTATCCATGTGCCTTTAATCCCGCCACATATTCAGCCGAAGTGTCCAGGATATCGTTGATTACATAGTCCGGTTCCAGGGCTACGACATCATCCAGCAAGTCATCGCTCTTTTGGATGGCTACCGGATAATTGTTTTCCCGGATTTTGTCGAATCCCATCTGACTATTTCGATCTACCAGGAATAAAACCTGATGATTGAGGATTTCGTTCGCCAACTGTAACCCCCGGTAAATATGCCCCAGACCAACCTGTTTATAACCGGTGAGCACAAACAATACCCTCTTTTGGCGAAGGTAATACTCACACAGGTTCCAGTCCTCATAAGTGTCGATATCAATGGTTTCTTCTCCCTTCAACTCAAATAGTTCGACTTTGGTCCCAATCCTGGTATCGGGACCAATGGTCCGTGACCGGGCAATTAAAAACCCTCCGGTTTCGCGGTAAGTCTTTTCCAGATATTGTCGATTGAGCCTGGCCTTGTAGTTGGGAACAAAGCCATCTGGTGTCTTTCGCCAAGTTAAATGCGTATCGTCACAAGCCGAGATCAAGGTGTCGATTTCGGGATCCTCCACCATGCGGTCCAGTGCTTTCCTTAAAGAAGAGGTCTTCAAAAGCGGTGAGGTTGGCTGCAGCGTAATGATGAGGTCATAGGCTTTGCCGGTCGCTAGTCTTGCTCGCTGATAACCGTCGAAAATAACCGGATCCAGGGTGGTGCTGTCTTGTGCCAAGGACTCGTTACGGTCAATGGTCTTCGCTCCCAGCTTTTTGGCAATCGACAGTATTTCCGCATCGTCGCTCGACACAAAAACATCGACATCGTAATCAGTGTCGAGTGCCAATGCATTCTGAATCGAATAAGCGATTAAGGGAGCCCCGTTTAGACTCCTGATGTTCTTCCGGGGAATGCCTTTGGAATTGCCGCGGGCCGGAATTACGATCAATATGGATTCATTAAGGTCTTTACTCAAGGTGTTCTATTTTTTGCCAAAATAAAAATGCTGTCATCGCCACAATATTCGGCCATCTCCAAATCGAAGTATTGCCCGACCAATTCGTCAATATCCAGGTAATTGATGAGGCCTTCCGGATGATCGGTGCCCTTCAAACCAAAGGTATGCTGGTGGTCGTTGTAAAGCTTATTTTGGTGTGTTCCGACCCGCCAGCGTTCGCAATGGAAAGCGGGCAGGTGGAGCATTAAGTGGCCGCCCGGCACCAGGGCCTTTTGAATTTCCCGCATGATGTTGTGGAGCTCCGGGATGTGTTCCAGCGTATGAGAACTAAACAGAACATCTACCGGTTCCGGTAATTCGTTCAAATAGCGGAAGCGCACCTGATGGCCAAGCGCATCAACGGGCAGAAAATCAACCACCTGCGCTCCCAGGCCCAGGGGTCCCGCCGCCCCTCCCAGGTCGACGACTTGCGCTCCTTCCCGAAGCACCAGGTCGAGAATCAAGTGACGGTGTTTGTAAATGCCTCGCCACCGAAATGCCCCTAACAAGTGATTGGCCTCGTGATGCCGGTAAGTGAAATTGCGCGTATAATTTTGAGCTTCATGCAGATCGTACACACCGGGATAAGGCAGATGCCGGGTCATCATCTCCTCGTAAGCTTCGGAGTTGAGAAATGCTGCCGTGACCGGCACAAAACGAAGTTTCTTTTCTCCGAATATTTTTCTTTTTATTTTCTGAATCATACCGATTAAAAAACTGGTCCCACGAAGGAACAAAAAAATCCTGTTCTCCACTTACTCACGGCCTTAGAAAAGCCAAAACTTCGGTAAATTTCTCATGCCGAACGTAGCAACCGACATGGTGGCATCCCATCGGGCGACCCCTGCCGGAAAAGCTGAAATCGTATATCTTCAAGGGTTCAGACCCGGTAAAGCGTTCGGAGAACATCCGCTCCAATTTTCCAACATCTGCTCCGCAATTGCAGCCCAAAGAAGTATTCCCAAATTCGGTTGGCTCGAAGTTTTTGCCAAAAATGGGGAATTTAAAGGTCTTCTCCAGGACGTAGTCGTGCTCATTGTAAATGACCGCTACCCGGTAGTTATCCTCCTTTTCAAAATCGACTGCCGAAATCCGGTCGTAGTAATGAGCAAAGGTCTCCGAACCAATGCCGGGGGCAATGTAGCAGATATTAACGCGGGATTGATCGGGTGTTTGCTCTTCGCTGGGCACCGAATTAAAAAGTAGTTCGGAACCCACCACTGCGCCCAGGCTGTGAGTGACGACATTAATCCAGTCCGTTTCGATGTTTGAAATGATTTTCCGCAACCCCTGCCCTACTCTCTTTGCATTGGGAATGGCACTTTTTTCGAATAGCCGAAATGATTTTTTGCCGACCACTGCCTTCAACCCGGTGATGAAAGTCCCATCCCAGTATACTTCTACAAAAAGAGCGTTTTCATGGTTCAGCATCCGTCGCAACAAGGCGTTATCGGCGGTAGAATAAGAGCCGTATTTGCCGTTGTCGCCATAGGGCATTTTTCGGAATCCGTGGATGAGCACATTTACACTGGAACCGGAATCGGCTTTCTCATTGATCTCCGTCAGTTTTTCTTGTGCCAGTGCCTCGTTCAGTTGCCGGATCGACTCCGCCCAGGTCAACTCTGGAGCAATCTCGTACCGGGCCAGTAGTGCGGCCAGTTCCCCGGGATGGTCGCGATACCAACTTTGTAGCTCACTACCGCTTTTCTTCATCGACTTATCGGAAATTCGAATGGGCGGATAAAAGTGTCCATTCCGATCCAAAAACAGTCGAACGACGTGTTCTGGCCCCCGATCAAATTCGTCCGTTCGTTCGCCGAAAAAAACCGCAAACTTATTGAATCGCTTCTGGCTGAACAAAGTAGTTGTCAATGCCAGCATCAATGTCGTCAGGACAATTTTATTCATACGATTGCTCCATTTTCCTAATTACAACGAGACTTTTGCCTTTCAAGTTTTCTTTTTCCTTAAATTGAGCTTCATTCCAATCCAAACAATATGAATAAAGTAGTAGTCATCGACGGGTGCCGCACTCCTTTCCTTCGCTCCGGTACCGATTACATGGATTTGATGTCGTATCAATTGGGTGGTTTTGCCATCAAAGGCCTTTTGACCAAAACCGGGCTCAATCCGGACTTGATCGACAAAGTAATCATGGGGAATGTCATTTCCAATGTAAAGACGCCCAACGTAGCCCGGGAAGCAGCCCTGACGGCAGGCATCCCCAATACGACGCCCTGCCGCACTGTTTCGCAGGCATGTATATCGGCTAATCGGGCGATTTCGGATGGTTGTCTGGAGATCATGGCCGGCCATGCCGATATTGTCATTGCCGGCGGGG
>JANQRV010000644.1 GCA_028284395.1 Saprospiraceae bacterium | reverse complement strand
TGCTGGCCAATGCCGCACTGAAGGATTATAGCCGCGCTACATGACTGAAGGAGAAAGCAGGCCAGCAGAAAAAGGGCTCAGAGAAATTTAGAAGCTATCTTTGATCACTTACTTAAACCTTCGACGAGCTTTTCTCGGAGAGATCTCATATTGCTCTTCAAAGAGTTCGACAAGGTCTCCTTCGAATTCTTCTAAGAAGTCCTCACGACAAAACCAACGCAGAAACTGCAACGCCTTTTTTGGTGGATTCGAATTCACTAACTAAAGGATATTTTTGGGATTTGCTGATAGATTTTAGTTCGAAGGGCGTACTGTTCGTCCAACACCCTTTTTCCCATCAGCGTGATTACGTAATACTTCTTTCGTCGACCCCCACGTTCCTTCGTGATACCACCATAATTGGACTCTACAAAGCCCTTCTCTTCCATCCTTTTCAAAGCGACGTGAACGGCACTGATATTGAATTTTTTCCCAGTCTCTTTTTCCAGAGTTTTCAGGATCAATACTCCGTAGGCCTCTTGATGTAGAGCTGCAACAATAAGTAAGACCAGCTCCTGGAATTCTCCTAGTGTAGATGTAGGCATTCTTATTATTTATTTACTTACCAAATGTAAAAGTAATTAATTTATTTCACTTTTGGTAAGTAAATTCTGATTGAGGCAATATTTCGGATTGATGCTTGATGGGCATCATTTTTTTTCTTACCTTCAAAAATTGCAACCAATAAAACAAAAGAACTTGCCCTTCCCTTGAGGAATCTCATTTTCGATCGTTAATACCATAGAAACCTTATGACACAAAAGACCATTCTGCCGGGGCTTCTTCTATTATTTTTCGTTTTTACTTTGCGAGCCCAGGACCCCATAGATACTACGATTGTTCTGGCTGAACAGACCCTTTTATTCGAAAGCGGGCAATGGGATATTTCAACAGAGGATTCCATTCTGATTGACAGTTTAGGTCGAGGTTCCTTTGAAAGACCCGAAGCCTATTTTGAGGTGGAGGGCCATACGGATGATGTCGGTACGGATGAATTCAATATGGAACTTTCGCAAAAACGGATGGAGGCAGTCCGGTCTATATTGTTGGAGGCTGGAGTGGCTGAAGATGCGATCCGATTTGAATTTTATGGAGAACACGTCCCTATTTCAGATAACATAACCGAGCAGGGACGGCAGTACAACCGTCGTGCCATCTTAAAATGGCAATTTAGTGAAACACTCTTCCCAATCAGTGGTATAGTTCGGGATCGCGAATCAAAGGAAGGGATCCCTGCGGTAGTCGAGTTTCGTACTCCTAGTAATAGCTCGGTCACTTATACGGATCCGGATGGGCATTTTACCATTTATAAGTCAGTAGAGGAGGGGGGAGAATTGGAAGTTTATGCAGATGGGTACTTCATCGAGATTCGGACCATTAAGGGGTTCGACGATTTTGATCGACGACCTTTGATCATCGGTCTTCCTCGCGCCGAGGTGGGTAAGTCCTTTATTATGGAGCGTCTCTTGTTCGTTGGTGATCGCAGCACTTTGTTGCGAAATTCCCGACGTGAACTGCCGCGCATTCGAAAATTCATGCAAGCCAATCTAGATGCCTGTATCGAAATTGCGGGTCATGTCAACTGGCCCAATCGTGCTCCAGTCGAAAAATCCAATAAGTACTACAAACTTTCGGTCGCCCGAGCATTTGAGATCCATGATTATCTGGTGACAGCAGGTATTCATCCGGACCGGGTGCTAGCCAAGGGCTATGGTAATTGGGAGATGCTTTTTCCCCGGGCGGTCAGTGAAAGACAACAGCAACAGAACCGCCGGGTGGAAGTTCGCATTGTCGATTGTGAAAGATCGGCCATGGAACCAAATGATACGATCGAAAATCGATTGCTCTTTCGACAGGCGGGATTTTTAAAAAGCAGGGAATCCACAACTGTCAATTCGTTAGACAAAAGCTTGTCCCTTCAGTTGGATAGAATTTTCGAATCGGATCAAATGTATCGTTCCAAAACAGCAGAAATCGTCAATAATTTTGGAGAGGAGTCGCCGGAGATGGAGGAACACATGATGATGATGCGTGCAACGGATTCGATCAATTTAATGCAGGTAGAGCAGATACTTGCTGAACGGGGATGGTTGGGACAGGATCAAGTGGGGGCGCTGGGAGCAGAAGCTATTTTCCTGGTGATCCTACATTCAGATTTAAATAAGCAGATTAGGTACTTGCCCATGTTGAAACAAGCCGTTCAGAATGGCAACGCTGTTCCCCTGCAACAAGCCCTTTTGGAGGATGCCATTAGTTTGCAAACGGTTGGTGAACAAATCTATGGCAGTCAGGTTGGCCAGGATGAAACCGGTGCCTATTTCTTGCATCCAATCCGGAACCCTGAAGGTCTGGAGGAAAGGCGCAGTAGTATTGGCTTGGAACCAATGAAGGATTATGCTGCCAAATGGGGGATTAGCTGGTGAGCTCCAACGTAATCCTCCACAATTTTTATACCTTGTTGGCTCATCACTATCCAATGGAGCCAATTAGCATCTTCGACATCCTCAAGATTGGGGTAGGCCCTTCCAGTTCTCATACGATGGGCCCGTGGAAAGCCGCCACGCTTTTCTTACATGATCTCGAATCCAAAAATGTTTTTGACCGGGTCATCTCCTTAAAAGTAGATCTCTACGGTTCGCTGGCTTTGACCGGTAGGGGACACGGAACCGATAAGGCATTGCTGTTGGGTCTCAGCGGTTATGCGCCGGAGAACATCCCCTTGGAAGAAGTGGTCGATGTGCCGGAGAGCGTACGCACAGAAGCTCGCTTATCTTTGGCCGGCCGACGGTCGATTGAATTTGATGAAGGTCAATGCATCTGTTTCCACCCTCAAAAACAGTTGGACTTTCATCCGAACGGCATGATCATAAGTGCTTTTGGGGAGGGGGGAGAAGCTCTTTTGACCGAAACCTATTTCTCTATTGGAGGTGGTTTCGTCGTGTACGGAGAAGATCTCATTCCTGCATCGCAAAAGGATCCGGTGGTTTTGCCCTTTCCGATCGAATCTGCTCAGGATTTAGAGCAATATTGCCTGGGAAAAAACAGAACGATCGCCGACATTGTCTTGCAAAATGAACTTGTCTGGAGACCAAAAGCAGCAATTGAGGAAAAAGCCCTGGCCATCTGGCAGGTCATGAAGGAAACCATTTTTCGGGGTTGTCAATCGCAGGGGGTTCTGCCGGGTGGATTGAATGTAGCCCGAAGAGCAGCACCACTGCATCAAAAACTGACGAACGGGCAGTATTTTGACAATCAAAGTGATTGGGAAGTCTATTTGAAGCATGTCTCCAGCGGATTCGAAAAGACTTTGAAGTTTGTGAGCTGTTTTGCCATTGCCACCAATGAAGAAAACGCCGGTTTTGGAAGGGTAGT
>JANQRV010000643.1 GCA_028284395.1 Saprospiraceae bacterium | reverse complement strand
ATCGATGTCATTCTGAGTCCATTCCTCCTCCGCTCCCTTACCGGCCGAACTGGCCAGGGTAAAATTTCGCACGGAGGGCACCTTAACTGATTCCACAGGCCGATAAGCCCAGTGAAGCCCCCATTCTGCTCCTTCCGCTATCCAGTTATGGAGAACCTCAATCTCATCTTTAGTCAATCCTGGCGCTTCGAGTGGCATCCGCTCCTGCGGATCATCGGTGATAATTCTTCTAATCAATTCGCTTTGTCCGGGATGGCCCGGGACTACCGCGGGATTTCCCGACTCCCCCTCCTTTAGCAGGTCTTCTCGGGTCATCATGCTTAATCCGCCATTTTGACGTACTCCTCCGTGACAATGAATACAATGCTTATTCAGGATCGGTTTGACTTGAGTATTGAAATCTACATTGGAATGACCTGGTTGTAATAGCCCCGGCAAAGCAATTGCCAAAAAGCCAATAATCAGGAGAACACCTAGTAATTTCTTCTTAGAAAATGCGGTAGAGATTGCCATGAAAGACCAGTTTAATTCTTCGGTAGGACAGCTAGCCTTGTAAAAATAGAATAAAAATTCTTAGTAGTTTAGCACCATCCCTTTTTTGTCAATAAATTCATTTACTGTGAAACGAAAACTGCTTTATCTACTTCCAATCATTGCGATATTGATCACCTGCTTTCACTGTCAAAACCAACCTTCCGATGGCGATGCTGCGACTTCTGAAGATGGGAGCACTTCGACTCAGAAAAGTCCACCAAACATCATTTACATCCTTGCTGATGACCTTGGATATGCCGACCCGAGTTGCTATGGACAAAAGAATTTTTCTACCCCGAATATTGACCGTCTGGCTGCACAAGGCATGAAGTTCACCCAACATTATTCCGGAAGCACCGTTTGTGCTCCTTCCCGTTCGGCACTAATGACCGGACTTCATACCGGACATACCCCAATCCGGGGCAACAAGGAAGTCAGGCCCGAAGGTCAACATCCATTGCCGGCGTCGAGTGTTACGATTGCAGAAATTCTGAAAGAGAATGGTTATGTAACGGGAGCATTTGGAAAGTGGGGGCTGGGCTTTCCTGGTTCTGAAGGCGACCCAACTAAACAGGGATTCGATCGCTTCTACGGCTACAACTGCCAACGGATCGCTCACCACTATTATCCCTACCATTTGTGGGATAACGAGGAAAAGGTCATCTTGAAAGAAAACGAGGGTCAGCAGAAGGGCATTTACGGGCCCAACCTCATCCACGAAAAAGCACTGGAGTTTTTAGATGAAAACAAGAACAATAAGTTCTTTCTCTTCTATCCATCATTAATTCCCCACGCAGAATTGTTTGCGCCCGAAGCATACATGGAAAAGTTTCGCGGAAAATTCACCCCAGAAAAAGCATACGAAGGAGTCGATGACGGAGAGAAATTCAGGAATGGTCCCTATGGTTCTCAACAGGAATCCCACGCTGCATTTGCCGCAATGATCAACCTACTCGACCAACAAGTAGGGGAAATAATCGATAAAGTGAAAGAATTGGGATTGGAAGAAAATACCATCATCCTCTTCACTTCTGATAATGGCCCTCACCTTGAAGGTGGTGCAGATCCTGACTACTTCGACAGCAACGGCCCATTGCAAGGATACAAAAGGGACTTGTATGAGGGCGGGATCCGCGTGCCGATGATCGCCTCCTGGCCGGGAACGATCGAAGCTGGTACGACCACAAAACACATCTCAGCTTTTTGGGATTTTTTCCCAACCGCTTGCGACTTGGCTGGAATAGCTGTACCAAATGGATTGGATGGCATTTCCTATTTGCCGGCCCTCAAGGGAGAAGCCCAACCCCAACACGATTATCTATATTGGGAGTTTCACGAAAAGGGGGGGCGGGTTGCCATCCGGAAAGGGGACTGGAAAGCCGTTCGCTACAATGTGTATAAGGAACCCAACAGCCCAATCGAATTGTACGATTTATCCAAAGATGTCGGGGAGGCGGAAAACGTGGCTGAAGCGAACCCAGAAGTAGCTACTGAATTGTCTAATTTACTCGAACAGGCGAGAACCGAATCGGAAGTTTTTACTTTTCAGCCTCGAAAGTAAGTACTTGGACAAAACTATGTTTGACCTAAATTTTGGAATTGATGCACCAGAGAATTGCACATTTGGCCCTCATAGTCCGTGATTATGATGAAGCCATTGCTTTTTATACCGAGCGGCTCAACTTCGACTTGATTGAAGACACTAAATTGAGCGATGCCAAACGCTGGGTTTTGGTTCGCCCTAAGGGCGCCAGGGAATGCTGTATCCTACTGTCAAAAGCAGTTGACGAGGAACAAGCAAGTCGCATCGGGAACCAAACGGGTAGTGGAGTCTTCCTATTTCTCTACACCGATGACTTTGAAAGGGATTATCAACATTTACTGGATGAAGGCGTCACTATCCTACGACCTCCATCAGTCGAAGCATACGGCACAGTAGCGGTATTTGCGGACCTCTACGGCAATCAATGGGACCTTTTACAACCAGCTAGTAATCGAATTCCCTAATTATCCATTGCCATTTGCCAGATGCGGTGCCCTCCTTTTCCGCATCTTGCCTGAGCGTGTTCAGATGCTTCGCCGGAAGGATCAACTGGGGAGAGGGGCAGAAAACTTCAATGAAATGGCGAGGAAATTAAAGAAACGGATGTTTCTTATTTAGGGGACAACAATGGTCAGTATTTCAACGAGTCGATCGATAACGTAACTGGGTTTGGCGGAAAGCAATTGCGCTCGAGTGTGCGCCCCCGTAGTCACACCAAAGGTATACTTACAATCGGCATTTTGACCTTCTTCGATATCGATGATTGAATCTCCAACCTTTGCTACCTGTCCTCCGTCGGCAATACCAAACTGATCCATGGCCCGCGTGATCATGTCGGGAGCTGGCCGGCCATTTTCAACATCGCTGGCGGTGACCAGAGCATCGATATCCCGATCAATTTTCCAATTTAATTTCTCGATCAAGCTCAGAGCTGTCGCTCGGTCGTAGCCGGTATTTAAGACTACCTTGATACCGGCCGCTCTCAATTTTTGGAAAGTTTCATTAGTTCCCGGCTGTGGCAACACCTCAAGTACGCGATAGGCCTCCGCCAAGTTTTCCTTGAATTGACGGTGAATGGAGCGAGCCAAATCACGGTCCGCTTTTCCGTCAAGGTGCGTCATCACGTCGATGATCGCCTGTAGTTTATCTTTGCCGGCCCCGTGGAGAAGTACGGTCTCCAAATCCGTTGAAAATCCAGCTTCAGAAATTCCTTTATAGAGGGTTTTGTAAACGATGTTTTGTTCGTCAACTACCGTGCCGGCCATATCAAAGACAACCATCTTAATCATTGCCAAAAAGTTTATTGATGTGATAAAAAGTATAGCCAGGCCCAGCCGTCATGCCCTTACCACCGATCGCGTTGAGAATGTGAATTTTATTCTCAATGGTTCTGGTTAGAACGTCCCGGCCTTTGCATTGAGAATAGACACCGGTCCAGATACGATCCAGGTCCCAAGTATCAAGATTGAATATTTCCTTCGCTCTTAGCATCATGAAATCGTTGACTTCTTGAAGGATGTCAAACCCCAGTTCATCCTTATCAACGGCATCTGCATAGTGGTGCGAATCACCAATAATTACCTGTCCGTTGTCCGCCTGCTTAAACAAGATATGAATTCCCCAGTCTCTTACCAATTCATGTTGTACATACCTGGATTGAACGTTGGTATAGGAGGGGCATTCCCGGAAGGATTCATAACGTCTGATGGACAACCCCGATAAGATATTCCCCAATATTTTTCGATTCTTTTGGGGTTTTGTCATCATCATTTGCAGCTTACTGCATTCGAGGGCCTCATCCTCGTACAACTCCGGAAACAATAGCTGATATTCAGCTCCATTACAAATCAAAATTTGATCTGACCAGAATATTTCTTTGCGATTAGAAATGACTTTGCAGGTCCGGCCACGATCCATTTCGATATCCTGCGCAACCGTATTGGGGAAATATTGTAAGTCCGCCTGTTCGACGAGATAATCGATCACGCAGCCGATCATTTGCCTTGGGTCACAGGAATATTCCTCCGGATAAAAGAGGGCTTCTCGGCAATAGGACGTTTTGAGTCCATCAAAGCGAGCACACGCCGCCCGTTGGTCAAGGAGCTGGGAAGAATAGCCCATTTGCCGATCTATGTCATTCATTTCGTGCAATAGCAAGACTTCGTCTTCGTCCGAAGCTACGTAGGCCGTACCATTCTGACGAAGACTAAAATCCCGTATAGCTTGAAGTTCTCGATAGATTTCCAGGCTCTTCAGGCCGTATTTCCGCCAGTCTGTAGATAGCCCTGAAGGAACGATTTGTCCAAAATTTCGAACGGTCGCTTGCCGCGGTCGCTTATTTCTCTCCAGGAGGGCAACGGATTTTCCCAAGAGCAAGGCATGGAAGGCCGAAAATGCCCCTAAAACACCTCCTCCGATCACGATCAGATCGTATTTCTTTTCTGGTAACATAAGTATGTATAGACTCAACTATTGATCAAACATCGTTTTAATGATGGCTCCAACTTCTCCCTTTTCATTTTGGTAATCCAAGCCCAGAAAGTGAGCGGCAGTCTTGGCTAATTGACTCTGAAAGAGCCTTCCCTCCGTTTGGACTTCGCCCAAAGGTGGTGTATCCGGCCCAATGACGCCCAGCCAAATGTAAGGCGATCCTTCATAGATTTTTCCGTGGCTTTTCCATTCTTTTTTGGGCGAATGCCCGCGACCGTGATCCGTGGTAATCAAGAGGGTGGTCTTCCCCGCATAGAAACGGTCTTGCTGCAAGTATTCCCAGAGTTCACGAATCCACTGATCGGTCTGATGCGCCGATTTCAAATAGTGATCATACTCCCCATCGTGAGCGAAGTCATCGGTTTCTCCGTAGGACATGTAGACTACCCTCGGGTGATGTTTTTTCAAATATTCCATCATATAATGATGTGTGAACGCATCCAGCCGCACCGTTCCCCAAGGGCTTGGGACCTCATCCTGTAAATCGTTCAGTAATTGCTCTTTATAAGTCAAGTATTCATCCTCTGCTTTGCGAAACCCGGCGTTCACCGGGATACCACTGCGAATGTCATTGATGATATAGGGGAAAACATCCCAGGATGCAAAAGCAGCAACCTTTCCGCTGAATACGGGTAGATTATTAATCCACTCCAGGACGGTCTCATTTTCATTGTATTTCTTGGCATTAGAATTAATATTGGGGTCACTAAAGCCCGTCAGGATTTCATTGTATCCCGGATAGGAAAACCATTGAGTATTGGTACATCGGACTTTATTTCCAAATCGTTGATTGCCGTATAATTGACCTTTTTGCACCAATTCAGACCAAAACCAAGGCATCAATTTTGCTCGCCGTAGTTCGGGTTCCGGAGCATCGAACAGGGCCTGAAGACTTGCAGTATCCGTATCCTTAACATAATCCGGATCATTCATCAAACTATCGACTGCCCCGCCAAAAAGCTCTTCCCAACGAAAACCATCGAGGGTCACCAGGACAATATTTTGTGTTTTATTTTGCCCGGCCAGTGGCCCAATAAAAACCAATATGGACATCCAAAG
The DNA here is from genome assembly GCA_028284395.1 of Saprospiraceae bacterium. Taxonomy (GTDB): domain Bacteria; phylum Bacteroidota; class Bacteroidia; order Chitinophagales; family Saprospiraceae; genus JANQRV01. Next base: position 6,750 of record JANQRV010000643.1, on the reverse strand, counting down.
GAATAGGGTTCGAATTTCTTTGCTTTGCATGATGGTATGTTTGGCAATGTCGCAAGATCAAAAACTAATATTATGAAATGGTAAACTAATATTTAATTGTAAGGTAAATTAATTAATGGCTGTTAATCTTTTCTTTACAAAGTAGACATGTAACTCCGTTGCGCCTTTCCTGTCAATGACAAAAGAAAATCGGCCCGGACACATCACACTTTGATTTTTGTTACTGAATCAGGCCAAATACAAAGCAGGAGTCAGTCGCCAAGGTGCTGACGATAGGTGAGTAGATCCTCAGTGTCCGGCGAGGGAACAAGAGGATTTTTGTATCTTTACTCCATGCCAAGATTCACTTTTCAACAGCCCATCCAACAGTTGGAAAAACGCAAAGGTGGCTACTATTACCTTAGAGTAGATCGGGAAATTGTGGAACAATACGAGCGGAAACGATCGACGCGCCTGAAATGCAAAATTGACCAGAAAGTGACGTATTCCTGCGGCTTGAATCACCTTGGTGATGGCAATTTCTTCATCATCGTAGCCACCAAATATTTAAAGAAACTAGGAAAGGACCTTGGAGAAATGGTTATTTTTGAAATCTATGAAGACCCTAATCCCCTTGGAGTCGAAATTCCTAAGATTCTGCAGGTTTTCTTAGAACAGGATGAAGTGGCCAAAGAAGTATTCAACCGAATTACCGACGGAAAAAAGAGAAGTTTGATTTATCTGATCAAACCGATCAAAGATATAGACCGGCAAATCGAAAAGATTTCAATCTTCCTGGAAGAAGAAGGAAGAAAACTGCAAAAAAGCAAAAAATAGGGCCATGGCTTCAGATCAGAGTTTTGTAGATTATGTAGTGGAACAATTACAAGAGGGCGGTGAAATCACCGCCAAGAAAATGTTTGGCGAATACGGCCTTTACGCCGGAGGGAAGTTCTTTGGAATGGTTTGCGATAATAAATTTTTTGTAAAACCCACAACCGGAGGTAGAACTTTCATTGAAGATCCCGTTGAGGCCCCCGCCTATCCGGGAGCTAAGTTGAGTTTTCTAATTGAAGAAAAACTGGATGACCGGGAGTGGCTCGGTGAACTCGTCAAGATCACCGTTGCAGAATTGCCCGCGCCTAAACCAAAGAAAAAAAGCAAGAAAAAAGCAACCGGCAAAAAAGGATGAAACTCAACGTTACAATCTGGATCGTTTTGTGTATCGGCGGTTTATTCCTACACGAAATCATTGATGTTTTCATCCGCCCCAATTACGGAAAGGGATTAGGGTGGATCCCATTTTTCTTTGGAGTCATTCCCAATTTCCTAGCGGCTGGCTTCATCTTTCCCTTTGGCGGCTTGACCATCCGTGACCATTACACCAACAACGATCAAAAACGCGACCCTGCCAACTTAAGTATTTGGTTTTGGACCAGCCTGTTCGGATCTCAATTGGGGCTAATTCTCTGGGAACTTGTGCAACGCTCTGGAGGAAACTTGATTTATGACCCCTTTGATGTATTGGCAACAATTTTGGGAGGCATGTCAGCAATACTTATCTTTATTTTGGGGAGAAAAAGTTATTTAGCAAAACTTCCCACCAGTAGTAAAAAGGTTGAATGACTCCAAATCAGAAACACTTACTGACGCTTTGCCTAATTCAAAAATATTTTGACTTCAACATCCTGGTTTTCCAAGGTTTGCACGCCTATACTTAATTTTTCTAAAAAAACCTTCTCTTTTTCATCCATTTGAGTTCCATCATTTGTCAGAGTAACGAAATCGCTGCTTAGCTAATCGGTATTCGCTTATAAATTCAATTTCATTACAATGACAAAATTTTCAATGATGATATGTTCGATTTTCCTTCTGATCTGTTTGACGGGTCTTTCCTGCTCGGATGCTGATCCGGGGTCTCCTGATTTACAAGTACGGGAGCAATTACAGCATCTTACCGGCACTTACACCAGCATTGCCACCGAGAATTGGGGAAATGGAACCTTCGGGCATCGGACCTTCACCTAAATGCCCGAAAGCACTACTCGCTCCGGTCATTGAGCAACATTAAATTTCTCTAAATAGAACGATCAAATTCCATTCACCATCAAAATACAACATCATGAGTATTTATGCCGATACCAATTATCGAATTGAATTATCCCCAGACAAAGACGTCATCATCTTTAAATGGGAGGATGCCCACCGAAATATGAGCTACGAGGACTTCCAGGAAGCTTGCTGTAATTTTATCGGTTTCGCATTTGAATACCAGACCAAGAGGATTTGCATTGACGTCCGAAATTTTCAACTCAGCCTTCCAGAAGATTTTAAAGTTTGGCAAGAAAACATTCACTATCCAAGGTATTATAAATTGGGCATCCAAAAAGTGGCCTATGTCATGCCCGAAGCAGCCATGGAATACGCCAAGGAAATTCCGCCGAGAGAGGGGAAATTTACACTCAAGAATTTTGCCAATGAGCAAAAAGCCTTTGATTGGCTAGCTTAAAAATAGGAACCGTGAGAACCGACTTCCGTGATCAAAGTCATCAATATGAAAAACAAAAACAATCCATTAGAATCAGCCATCCAGGGGGATATCAACGCTTTTCAAACCTTATTCATCACCTTTCAAGATCAACTGAAATCGTACCTATACCGACTCCTGGCCAGTCGAGCCGACGCCGAAGACATTGCCCACGATACTTTTATCAAAGCCTTTGATAAATTGAAGACTTTCCAAGGAAAGTCTTCCTTGAAAACCTGGGTATTCCAAATTGCCACCAATCTGGCGTACAATGCCCTTAAGAAAAGAAAAAGATGGACGGAAGATGTCTCGGCTCAGGCCAAGGAATTGGTAATGACTACCCCAAGTCTGGCTGGCGAAATCGAACAGATTGCCCGGACTTCCAATTACGGACAATACGACATTAAAGAACACATCGATACGTGCTTTACCTGCATTTCCAAAAATCTGGCAATCGAAAACCAAATTGTATTGATGCTCAAAGATGTGTACGACTTTTCGATAAAGGAAATCATGTTGATCGTGGACCGGTCGGAGGGCGTGGTCAAATACATGCTGCAAAAGGCGCGCAAAACCATGACCGATATCTTCGATCGCCGATGTGCGCTCGTCAACAAGAATGGAGTCTGTCACCAATGTTCGGAACTGAATGGCTGGTTCAACCCCAAGCAAAACCAACAGTCCGCCCTGATGAAGATCCAAATGGTTAAAGATCGTACGGAGAAGAAAAAATCGGAATTGTTTAAAATGCGAACAGAATTGATCAAGGCCATACAACCATTGAAATCAGACGGTCACGAACTACAAGACATTTTAATGAGGTGCAATCGTATCGCCATGGGAGAATAATGTTTCCTTTAATTGTTTGACGGTGCGATGTTCTCCCGTATGTGACCAGCCCGGTGGTTGAATCATGTAAAACAACTTATCCTTCAGGGTAGGAGCTTGCCAAACGTCTTTAGCCAGCAAAACCAGTTCGCCAAATTGAACATCGAAGAAGTTACCCGTCTTCACTTCCCTGGTAATGCCGTACACTACGGGCTCATGATCATCGAGTGGTTGTAGACTGCCAAATACCCAGTCCCAAAAAAGTGTGATGGAATTGTAATTGGTATCCATATAGCGAATATTCTGAGCGTGATGGACCCGGTGATAAGAAGGGGTCTGAAGAAACCGCTCCAAGAATCCATATCGTCCCCGAACAACCGAATCATTGACGTGCAATAAATTTCCCCAAATAACATCCACCACGACGATGACCAAAATAATCACCGGATGCACCCCAAAAAATGCTGGCAAGAACCCCAGAAAGAAGGGCATGTAGAAAATGACTTCCAAAAAATTGTGATTAAAACCAACAAACATGTTCATGGACTCCGGAGCGTGATGTGGCGAATGGAGGCACCATAAAATCCTCACCTTGTGCGCCAACCAATGCTGCACCCAATAAAAGAATTCGTAAATCAACCAACCATAAATCCACCAATACCAGTTCAGACCGCCAACGAACAGAGCATTCTGGTATCCAATTATACAAAGTACGCCGGTACTGATTGCGCCGAACATGGCAGCAATCAATACGTTCATTACAATGACAAAAACGAAATTGATCGTCGTCTGTCGATAGTCCTTCATTTTTTCATATTTCCGAAAGAAGTACAAGTAGCCCATTTCCAACAGGCCATAGGAAATGAGAACGGCTAATCCGATATTGAGAAAAGATTCAATGGATAGTTTCGCGCTGAGTATTTCTTCCATGCGTTTTGTTCTTTATATTTCTCCTAAATTATTCGATTAAGTTATGAAATTAGCCTTAAACCTTTATCCCGTCACACTTCAGTTGAAAGAAACCTTTACCATTTCCCGCGACTCTTATAATCAGAGACGGTCACTGATTGTAGCATTGAGCGCCGATGGCGAGACTGGTTATGGAGAAACTTCCGAGCACAGTTACTACGGAATTACGATCGAAAAGCTGATCGATCGTGCCGAAAGTTTGCGGCCCGTCATCGAACACTACGATTTCCATTCCCCGGAGTTACTGTGGCAATTTCTCCAATCTCATCTGCACGATCTTCCTTTCCTCCAATGTGCTATCAACAATGCGGCGTATGACCTCTATGGTAAATTACAAGGAATTCCCTGTCATCATATGTGGATGCCCGATGTAAGGGGATTGATTAAGACTTGTTATACCATTAGCATTGCATCTACGGATGAAATGGTAGAAAAGATTAAAAAATTGAACTTCGAGATTTATAAAATCAAGCTGGGAACGAATCATGACCTGGAAATAATGCAACAGTTGCGCCAACATACGGATGCGGTCTTTCGTGTGGACGCCAATTGTGGTTGGACTGCCGAGCAAACCATTGAATATGCCCCTGTCTTAAAAGAACTAGGTGTTGAATTCATCGAACAACCACTTCCGGCTGAAGATACGATTGGGATGAAAAAAGTACGGCTACAGTCGGTACTTCCAATTCTAGCGGATGAGAGTTGTATACGAGAGGAAGATGTAGAGGAGTGTGCACCCTATTTTCACGGTATCGTTATCAAATTGATGAAGTGCGGCGGCATCACTCCTGCTTTAAGAATGATCAATAAAGCCCGGTCTTTAAATCTCAAAATCATGTGTGGCTGTATGGTTGAAAGCAGCGTTGGTATTTCGGCCATCGCTCAATTACTTCCACTCCTGGATTACGTCGACATGGACGGTGCTTTATTGATCGACAACGATCCGGCATCCGGCGTAGTCATCCAACCCGACGGGACGGTCACCCTCCCAACCACCAATGGATTAGGCATTCGATTGAATCATTCAAGCCCCCAAAAATCTTAGTCCATTGAACAACCAAGATTAATATGCAGATAATTTTAAGCAAGTGTTTATATTTGACGCTTCCATCATTAGCTAACAAAACACCACTCTCCTGTTATGGAAAACAAACAAAGCGGAAAACTTCGAAGTCGTTCCTGGTTCGAACCGGAAGATGATAAAATAGGATTCATACATCGATCCTGGATGCGGAATAAAGGATATCCCGACGATCACTTCCGAGATCGGCCTGTCATCGGCATTTGCAATACCTGGTCCGAGCTGACCCCATGTAATGCACATCTCCGAGAATTTGCAGAATTCGTAAAGAGAGGCGTACTTGAAGCTGGAGGTTTTCCATTGGAGTTTCCGGTAACTTCATTGGGGGAAACACTCATGCGCCCCACAACCATGCTATTTCGGAATCTGGCCAGTATGGATACCGAAGAGAGCATCCGGGCCAATCCGATGGATGGGGTAGTCCTCTTGACCGGATGCGATAAAACAACTCCCTCCACCGTCATGGGTGCCTGTAGCGTAGACCTACCGACGATCGTGGTACCGGGAGGGCCGATGTTGAACGGGAGATACCGCGGCGAATTAATCGGATCGGGCACCTTTGTTTGGAAGATCAAAGACAAGCTACACAACGATGAAAAGTTCAGTAGTGAAGAATTGTTGGAGGCTGAGATTTGCTCTTCCCGTAGCGCGGGCCATTGCATGACCATGGGGACCGCATCGACAATGGCTTGCATGGTGGAATCCCTGGGCCTTACCTTACCCGGTGCGGCGGCGATTCCAGCTGTAGACTCCAGAAAGCGAACCTTGGCACAGCTATCGGGACGCCGTATTGTAGAAATGGTGAGGGAAGACCTCAAACTTTCCAAAATCCTGACCAAAGAAGCTTTTGAAAATTCAATCATAACCAATGCTGGCGTTGGTGGTTCGACCAACCTGATCATCCACCTCACTGCCATCGCAGGAAGAATTGGAATAGATCTTAAACTGGAAGATTTTGACCGTGTTGGTAGTAAAATTCCATTGTTGGTCAACCTAATGCCATCCGGCAAGTACCTCATGGAAGATTTCTTTTACGCTGGGGGCCTACCCGTTGTCATTGACGAATTGCGCGATCATCTTCACCTGGATGCAATTACGGTCAACGGTAAAACGATTGGTGAAAACAATAAAGATGTCCCTTGTTACAATCGGGAAGTCATTGCAACTTCCACAGATCCGATTAAACCCGAGGCCGGAATCGCAGTCCTGAAAGGCAACCTTTGTGAAAACGGCGCAGTGATCAAACCTTCAGCGGCAACGGACTCATTAATGGTGCACCGGGGTCGTGCCGTTGTTTTCGAAACCATCGAAGAATATACAGAAACCATTGACGATCCAGATCTCGATATCGACGAGACTTGTGTAA
>JANQRV010000641.1 GCA_028284395.1 Saprospiraceae bacterium | reverse complement strand
CCCACATTACTTCTGAAACCAGTTATCCATTTCAAACATCCGTCAAACAAGGTACCGGTCCATTTGCTCCGACCGTATTTGTCGACTCTACCCGAGTCGGCAGAATGCCCAATCAGCCGGATGATGTATTCAATTTTACTTTAGGGTACGACATCGGCGGGTTTTCAGCGCGGCTGTCCTTTGTATACCAGGACAATGTCCTGACGGGCGTAAACAGAACGTATGATGAGTTGGACTCCTATACCGATGCATATAAGCGTTGGGATCTCACCGTCTACCAAAAACTACCTTGGCTTCAGGAACGCCTTCAGTTGTACCTGAACGCCAACAATATTACCAATGCCCCTGATCGCTCTTTTACCAGTGAATTACAAAAGCTTGCTTCGGTGGAATATTACGGTAGAACCATGGATTTAGGCATACGGTATAAGTTTGAATGAAAAATATCTAACATCTTAAATATTAAACAGGAATGATTATGGAAAAACCAATTACATTTTTACTGGTGTTTGTTTTCGGGCTGTTCTCCGTTGCAAATGCCCAAACAGCGCTGGATCCAAACCAGTTTGTCAACGCGCAGATCACCGGACCAGGTGTTTACACAGTGGAGGCTGGTCAATCCTATGCTTTTGACGGCCGTATCGATTTGACATTCGATGTGACGATCCAAGGACCCGATAACGGTTGGATTATGAAAGATGCTACTCCGCCAGTTATGGTGAATACGCCGGCTGCTGACGGAGCAGCAAGAGATTTTTTTGAACTCAAAGAAGGAGGATCCATAACACTCAAGAATATTCTTTTTAGTGGAACGCACAGCAATGATGAAGTTGTCGGCAATTTCGTAGCCAATACCGGCGGAAGTAAGATGATCGTGGATAACTGTGCGTTTACTGACTGGCAGAATTTTGCACTTAGAAACCAGAACAAAGGGGATACTATAAAAATAACTAATTCTGTGTTCGTAAATGGAGTGCGACTGCGTTATTCTCCCTGGGGCGGTTTCCCGCTGCGTATGGATGTAGCTTGTGATAATGTAATTTTGGAGAACAATTCGGTGGTCAACTCAGGTCGTTTGACTGCCAATAGCGGTCCTTTCCACAATGCCAGTGTTCAGGAAATGCATAACACCTACCTTAATCAGACGGTAGCCGGCCATGAACAGCGTGCTGATGAGATGATTACCGCCAATAATATTTTTTACAATTTCCACTTTTTAGGATATAAAACGGAGTTCCATTCCAGTCCAAATAATACCTATGATTCCTATTTTACCACATGGAATTATTTTGCCGATTCAAGAAATTCCCTGGATAGTATTTCATTGTATTTAGGCCAAAATCTATTTTATCGTGATCAGGAAATTTTGAATTTCTTTGAAACCTTAGGCGGTGATTCCCTTGCTCCCAGCCTTTTGTGGGAACATGCCGATGTAGATTCATTTATCATTTTTGATGACAATTACACCATTGGTACGAACTACGCCGAAATAGATCCTGGGTTTACGATGCATCCCGGAAATTCCGAGGCGATAGCCAATCATATAAATGGCCACTGGCGTGAATCGACAGGCGAGTGGGTCGATTGGCGGCTTCCATCACCGGTATCCTTTGGCATGGATGGTCTTCCAGTACTTAACTGGCCACCGGCTTTTGATCTGAGTTACTCAAACACCTATTTGCAAACAGCTGGAACAGACGGATTACCGTTGGGTGACTTGAACTGGTTCCCCGATAAAAAAACTGAATTTTTAGCTAACAGAGATGCGATAGTAGCATCAATAAGAGATTCAATGGCCAATGCTCAAGCGGTGTACGATCCTCTTATGATGGACCAAACCCCCTTAATTACAGCGGCGCCAATGACTACTTCAAACGAACAAATGGTTCAGGAGTTATTGCATTTGTCAAACTATCCAAATCCATTTAAAGAAAGCACTGCGATCCAACTTGGTTTGCAACAACGGTCTAGGGTTACATTAAGTGTATACAATCCTTTGGGACAGAGGGTTTTTGAATTGACTCAAGACGGATTACCCGCAGGCACGCATATTTTTAATTTTGATGCTTCCAATCTAAGCAGTGGCATTTATCTCTATAAAATCAATGCTACGGATTCAAATGGTCAAAATTATGTTGGCTCCCGGAAAATGATTCTATCTAAGTAACGAGCCTTCCGTGATTGCCTTAATAAGTTGCTCCATCATAGATTGATGGAGCAACCTATTGTTAATACTTTTTATTTTTTTTCCTGGAATTAAAGTTGTAGCTAATCTTGGCAATCACCAACCTCCCGATTTTGGGGATACCAGGAAAGGGACGATACCGGCGGTCGAACAGATTGTTGGCGGTCAGACTTACACTGTAACCAGTGTTTAAGTGGTAACCGATGGTGCCGTCAACAACCGTTACCGACGGAAGCACACCGGAAGTTACCGTACCGGAAACAACTTCGTAACCGTCTTGATACCGAAAGGCAGCACTGCCAAACCAACCGATTTCAGGGGTCAGGTCTACTCCCATTCTAAAACGGTTTTCGGGATTACTTAACGAGTAAGTTAAATTGGTCCCGGGCTCTTCAATCTCCTCGGAATCAAAAAACTGTTGGCTAAGCCAGGTGTGGTTGGCAAACAAAGTGAGGTGATCGGTCACGAAATACCTCAGCGCCAGTTCAGCTCCCCAGTACTTGATTTTTCCGAAGTTCAGAAAGGTGACCAGTAACTCCGGACGGTCGTTCAGGCGAGCATCATTGGGTTCGACAATACCAATGCCGGGAGGAGCATTGCCCAATGCATTGCCTGCGCCCGCGAGGAGTTCGAGGGTTTCCGACGTCGTGGCCCCTTCCGGCAGGGCGTCCGGGTCGATGATGCCGGAAACAGCTTCACCCAAAGCGTCGCCTAATCCCGGTGCTAAAACGAAGGGGTTGGCGGCCTGAACCGAGAAGAAGTTTTTGCGTCGATTGCGATAAACAGCCGCGTCGATGACCAATTTGTCTTTAAAGATGCCTTTGTACCCGAGTTCCAATTGGTCGGTTTGCATGGTTTTGCTGGGTTCGCTCCGGGTAAAGAGTTGGTCGACCCTATTCCCGTTGAGGAATAAGTGGCCATCGACGAAGCCATTCACGGACGGTGCCAGGGTCTCCAGATAATTCAAAAGATCCGGCGATGGCGGTGCAGCCTGACGCCTGAGGTTATTCAGCACTAAATCATAGGCCAGCCCAAGGGGTATGCCGGGAGTGCCGTCGAAATCCGAACCGAAGTAACTCGTCATATGAATCGGCTCTTGATACTCCAGTAGCATGGCGGCTCCCCAGAGATAAACATCGAACAAGGGATTGCCCCCGGTGCGGAAGTCAAAATAGTTTTCATTGGCTCCCAATAAGCCGAAAGCGCGATTGCCCACCAGCCGCAACTTATGATTGGGTGCCAGATCCCACTGAATGCCAAGTCGTGGAGAGAACGTCGTTTGTTCGACAGCGGCAAAATGATCTAACCGACCGGCTCCGATGATCTTGATGTTCGGCTGCCACTTGTATTCCGCTTGGATGTAGGTGCCCCAGATACTGTAATCGTCGTTGTCTTCGTTCCGACCGGCAAATGTCCGTTGCGTATCGACAAATGTCAGGCGGTAATCCGAGCCAATGGTTACATCGAGGGCTGGCGTGAAGAGCGATGGGAGCTGATACTGTATCTGCCCTTCTACCTGGGTGCCAACACTATATCGAGCTACTCCCGAAAGGTAACTTATCGAATGTTCCTTGTTGGGTACATTTCTGAAGTAGATTTGGGCGAATAGTCTTTTGCTGGACAGACGAGCCTGGCCGAATATGTTTGGAAGCTTATTGTATTTAAAATAGTCCGTGGCGGTCACTCCTCTTTGGGTGGCAAAACCATAACCCCCCGTGAGAACTAAATGGGTTTCCGGACTAAATTTGTAGTCGAGCGTTAGGTTGAGATTCAGGTTTTCCACTTCGTTCTCATCCGTATCAACCTCTATTTCCTGGCCGGTACGGGCACTTACGATGTTTCTCGCAAAACGGTCAAGAATGGCGGCATCCACGGGGTCGTTTTCATCGAAAGCCCAATTGTCGGCCCGGCGGTAGGTTCCAACCAGCTTGTATCCCAGTTTTTTGTCAAGGACTCCCGCATGGCGAACCGAAACCCCAAACATCGATTGCTGGCCGCCGAACAAACTGACGGCCGTCCCCGGATGAAGGAAAGGGTTTTTGGATATAAAGTGGACCAAACCGGCTTCCATTCCCGGCCCGTATAATGCCGAAGCGGGTCCACGTACTACTTCCACCCGATCGAGATCGATGTCCGTAATCGCACTGAGACTAAAGGGGCTGAAAAGAAGACCGGGTATATTAAGTTGCCGGTAATCTTCCAGAATAAAGGTTTCGCCGCCTTCAACCGGCGTGGTCCGGCCTCTGAGTCCGATCTGGTAGGTGCCGATGCCCTGTTCCTGGATGTCGGTACCCGGTAGATTACGGAGCGACAGCACGGGGTTAAAAAGGGCCTCGGAGCGTAACTTCGGCGAATGTACCGTAGAAATGGCGGAAGGAGCGCTGGTCTTTTTTTCCACCTTTCTGGAAGCGGATACGATGACCGGGTCGAGCATTTTGATGTCGTCGTCCAGGATCAATTGGTGTTCGGGTTCTTCCGTGACCAATTCAAAAAATTTGCTATGGTAAGCCAAATGATCCACGACCAGGGTTACGGGTAATGATTTTGGACTTTCCAAGGTGAATTTTCCTTCCTCATCCGTTATTACCCATTCGCTGTGTCTCATGATCCGGATGGTGGCATAGGGTAGTGGCGTTTTGCTGTCCGGAGCCAAGACGATGCCGCGAATGGTCGTTTGACCGGAAAGGAGCACGGAGTGAGAGCACAACAACAGGGCTAGAATACCAATTTGGAGTACAGGCTTCATGAGGCGTACTTTAGGCGATTATAAATGTGATGGGATCCCAAACCCAAGCGTTTGAAATCCCATCTAAAAATAGTCGCAGTTAGGGTTGATGCCTTATGACATTTGCCGTCCCGACTAAATGATATTCATCACGAGATAACCGGGCTGATCTAATCACTCAGAAGCTTGATCACCGCTTTTCCCACCGCAGTAGATGATTTGTTGTTCTGGCCGGTTACGAGTTCCCGGTCCACAACCACATGTGGCGCCCAATCTTGCTCGCCGCGGGAATAATCTCCTCCGGCGTAGGTCAGGGCGTTTTCCGGCCAGTAGAACAACTCGTCGCCGCCGAGGTAATACTTGGTTGCAGTCGTTTCTTCCGAATTGCTGAATACCGTCATTTTGTAACCTGCATAAATCCAATCTTGGCCTGGTTTTGCCTTTTTTCCGGCTCTCATCGCTGCCTCAAACTCACTGCTGTTGGGCAGAGAGGACAGTAGTGCGACTGGGCCGTGGCATACGAGTCCCGTTGGTTTGGCTGCGGAATGAAAATGATTCAAGAATTTGCTTAATAATTCGTTGGCCACTAAGTCACCCAAAGGAGCGTGACCACCCGGCACAAATACAGCATCAAAATTTTCAATACCGATCTGTTCGATACGAGCAAAACTTACCACCGGACTATGCTCCTTATCAGTTAACATCAATCGGTTAAAAAGCGCCCGGTGAGCATTGTAGTTTTCTTGGCTCGTATCCAGAAAATGATCCGGTGTATCCGATACCGGATCTAATGTTGGCGCTAAGCCGGTAGGAGTTGCAAAAGTCAACGTGTGCCCGGCATCCATAAAGATCTTGACCGGTTCCATGAGTTCGTTCAAATAGAACCCCGTCTTGTAGTCGTATCCACCCTTTAGTTTCATTTCTGAAACGTCGGACATGACCACTAAAATATTTGCTGCAAACACCGCTTGAACCTGAATAAGGGCGGCTAAAACGAATGGAAACACTATTTTTTTCATAGGTATATGCTTTGTATGGTGATTGATTGGAATATTGTTGTTACCAGGCTATTTCTTCTCCATTGTGTACAAACTTGCCGGTGAAGTCAGCCGAGGACAAACGCACGGAAGTCTTTGCTCCTTCCGGCGCCTCCAAGGGGGCATTCTTGCCTCCTAAATCGGTCTTGACCCATCCGGGGTGCGCTGAATTCACTTTGATGTTCGAATCCTTCAGGGCGGCCGCTAAATGCACGGTGAATGAGTTCAGGGCAGCCTTAGAAGCATTGTAGGCAAATGGTTTGATGCCACTCCAAGGGGAGGTCTCGTCACTTTGCAGAGTGTTGGATCCCAAGATGCTGGACACATTGACGATCCTTCCCGATTCGCTTTTCTTGATGAGCGGCAACAATTTTTGGGTCAAATTCACCAGGCCAAAGAAGTTCACATCGAATGTTTCCCTTAGCACTTCTGCTTTAACAATTTCTGCCGTGTTGACACCTCCGGGTTCTCCACGGTGCATGATGCCGGCATTGTTGACCAATACATCCAGCTTGCCGTAGGTGGTATCGATGTACCGGACCAAGGCATCGACTTCGGCTTCGTTGGTGACCTCCAGTTGCACGAATTGCACCTCAAGTCCTTCCTCTTGCAATTGTTGGACCGCCTCCGTGCCCCTTTCCTTGTTTCTGGAAGCCATCAGAACGGTGACGCCTTCTTTTCCTAATTGTCGAGCAGTCTCCAGGCCTAGCCCCTTGTTTGCTCCCGTAACTAATGCTATTCTGTTCATTTGATTAAGATTTTAAATTTCCTGAAACAAGATTAAGGATAAAGTGATATCAAATGAAATAGCTTATTTTGCACCATGATATAAATATTATAATACCTATGATCAATCTCGAGTGGTACCGGACATTTAAAGCCGCTTACAAGCACGGCAATTACTCCAAAGCGGCGGAAGAACTTTTTATGAGTCAACCGGCCGTTAGTAATCAAATGAGCATGTTGGAAGCCTACGTCGGGCATAAATTATTCATCAGAAAATCGAAGGGTGTCGAAGCGACGGAGTATGCTAAATTCCTGAATAACCTGATCATTGAATCCCTCGATACTTTAGAAGAAGTGGAATCTATGTACAGCCGGAACGTCCAGAAAGAGGAAAAACTCTACATTCTGGGGATCAGCGCCCATTTGTATAAGAGTTTTCTCTCCAACAAACTAACCAACTTAAAACACCTGAGCATCCGGTTTGAGGAAAAGAATGAGCTGTTGTTTGACCTGGTCAACGAACAGGAAATTGATGCTGCCATTATTCATCAAGAAGTGCAGACTTTTGACCTACTTTCGTGCAAAATCCTAAGTGCTCCATTGGTCATTGTCGGACATCCCGATGTGAACACTTCTGAACTTGATATTCATCTCCAGCACGGAGATTTACGCAAGACCCAGCAATGGTTAGAGCAACAGACCTGGTTCTCCCACATGTCGACCAACCCATTTATAAAATTGTTCTGGCTGCATTGCTTCAACAAGAGAAGGCCTAAAGTATTTACCAATTACATCATTCCGAATGAATATTTCATGCTTCAGGAACTGACGCGGACGGAAGGGATTGCGGTCACTTTATTGGAAAATGCCAAAGCGTTTCTGGAGAATGGAACGCTAAAACTAATTTGGCAATCAAGTACCTATCCCGAAAGGAATTATTACCTGATTACACACAAAAAGCAAAAGAACTTTTTCGAATTGCTCAGAGACCTATTTGCGGAGGATGGATCTGCCAAATCTCCGAAGATTTGGTAGATCTTCTTATCTTATACCAATGAAAAACTCCCGCAGATACTTTATGAAGAAGAGTTTGGCTCTTCTACCGGCATTCTCTCCATTTGTTTTGCAGGCCCAACGCTTAGCACGGTCGATCACGCCTCATTTGAAGTTGAGCCTGAATGTATATTCTTTTAATAAACCCTTGAGAGCTGGTGAAATAGACCTGTTTGATGTACTCGACTTCTGTGCCGAACACAACTTTGATGCGATTGATCCGACCGCTTATTACTTTCCGGATTATCCTAAGGTGCCGACAGATGCATACCTCTTCCGATTCAAGCGGGAGGCCTTTCTCAAGGGATTAGACATTAGCGGGACCGGTGTTCGAAACAACTTTGTCCAGCCTGATCCCAAGAAAAGACAAGAGTCCATCGAGCTGGTCCTACATTGGATCCGGGCAGCTGCCAAGATGGGCATCCCCAATGTTCGCATTTTCACCGGCCGGCCCGACTCCGACGAGTATACCAAGGATCAAATCATGGAGTGGTTGGTCCGTGATGTTCGAACTTGTTGCACCTACGGCAAGCAATACGGCGTGATGATCGCCCTGCAAAATCACAACGAATTTCTGAAAACGGCCGACGAAGTAGATTTGCTCTTCGAACGGGTGGATTCGGAGTGGCTGGGGCTCAATCTGGATATTGGCAGCTACCGGGAAAAAGACCCCTACGCGGAGATCGAACAAAACATCAAACACGCCATTACCTGGCAAATTAAAGAAAACGTATGGATCGATGGCCAGCAAACGCCAACCGATTTGCCGAGGCTTTTCGACCTGATCAAAAAAGCAGGCTATAGCGGTTATATTCCTTTAGAGACCCTCGGACCCGGTGATCCGTACGAAAAAGTGCCTAAACTTTTGACTAAGGCCAGGAAGGCCTTGGGGTAAGTTGCTGTAGATATTGTCATCTACAATTGGGAAGAAAACACGGTTCATCTTCAGAAAGAAATCCCGAACGCAGGCTCAGAAACAGCGTTCGGGATTTCTGATGGTCGCTATAAAAATCAGTTAATTTCCTAATCCCGTTGCAACATCACCTTCTGATTAATGACTTCCTTTCCAGCACGTAACTGTATCAGCTATAACCCCGAAGGAAGGTTACTGCCACTGAAATCCGGCCATCACACAATTGGTACCAAAGTACGAAGACAAATCGCGTTTCTGGCCTTAAATTTGAATCTCGAAAGACAAATAGCATCGTATGAAGTACAAACTGATATTTTTGACAATTGCCACTCTCTTTATGACCGGGTGTAAATCATCGGTAAATATGGAAGAGCCAAACATTGTTTCAATTGGTGTTGATATTAATGCCAGTCCATCCAAAATATGGGAGGTCATTACCAGTAAAGATTACGCGAAAGAACTAGGTCGTGAATTTGATAAGAATGCCTTTGTTGAATCGGAATGGAAGCTCGGATCCGATGTTCATTTCAAATATGAACCGGACAGGTTGGTAAACACGGGAACGATTGGAAAATTGATCCAAAGCGAATTGATACAAGTTGATTATGATTTCTCCGGTTTTAAGTATGTGGAGAAATATGCCATTGACCAGGGGAGTTCGACTGCTAAGCTATCCATTTATGCCGGGCCCTATACTGCTGACTTTGAAGCACAAAAAGTGGTTTGGAGAAATTGGCTGTCCAAAGTGAAGGAATTGAGTGAACAATAGATCTCCTGCCAGTTGGGACAGATGAACCGTTGGTTAAACCGCCCTGTTTCTGTTCTTTAACCGATGGCCTCGGCAACAATATTCCTCCAAATTGCAACATGATTCTCCGTCGCGAGGGCTGAACTTGTACATCTTTGCCATGTGATTAAGACTTATCAACTTGAATTTCAAATCCCTCAACATGGACATCGTTGCAGAATTAATCGAAAACGACTTTCACAAATCGGAAAAGAAAGCCACTGACTTGCAAGCTGCTTTGCAACGCATTTTGGATCACTTTGACTGCCAGGTAGGCACGATTCATGGCTACCAAGCTGCTGCTGATCTGTTGCATTTAGGGGCTTCCGTGGGCATCCCGGAAGTGATAAAAGACAAAGTGAAATCGATCGCCATCGGCAAAGGAATTGCGGGCATAGCCGCCGAGAGAATGGAGCCGGTCCAAATCAACAGCATCCAAACGGATGAATGTGGAGGTGTGGTCAGGCCCGGTGCCAAAATGATCAAGGCCGAAGGCGCAATTGCGGTTCCCATCATTTATGCCGGTCAACTGAAAGGGGTTCTGGGCATGGCCAAAAGAACGCCCTACACATTTTCGGAAGAGGAGGTCGGTGCTTTTCAAGTCATTTGCGCCCTGCTCTCCACTTATCTGGATGGTGCTTTTCAAGTCGATAGTAGACCATCCCTGGCACTGCACCAGGTGTAATTCATTTTGAATCGGAACGGCCAGAGCACCTGCAATCTCGTTCATTCCGCAGACTGTCTGCCGGGTTGGCCGTGGCGGCCTTCATGCTTTGAAAACTCATGGTGGCAAGGGCTATCACTACAGCCAGTATTCCGGTTAATGCCACGTTGGTCCAGGTCCGCTTGATTCGATAGGCAAAATTGATTCGATTCTGACATCTGATAGACCATGCCTTATACTGAGTTGACTAAACTTGAGCGAATTTTGGGTTAGTCCGGGATTATTAAAAATCAAAATCAGTCCAATGAACAACAAAAGGTGGGTGTCTTTGGAAATCCTTAGTCGACACAGGTAAATATTCTTGACTTGCTGTATCATTAACTTCAGCATCTGTTTCAATCCCGGTACCACTCTTTTCTGGGCATTCAAGTGCAATCGACGGTTGGTAAAGAAATATAGCTGTTAAAATACGAAAAAATTACGCTTGAGTCAGATCACTATGGCACTATGTGCGTTTCATTTTAGTTAAGTTGGTTTCGAGAAACCGTCGATTTTTTGGCAGATCTGGCCGGACCAAAAACAAATACATGAACAAAAAGAAAATGAAAGAACTCGGCTACCAAGTCATTGACTACATAGTCGAACACCGGACAAGTATGGACCAAAAGCGCGTTTTCAATATGGGGACGTTCGATGCGCTGTCGGCGTTCATTGAGGACGACCTTCCGATGCAAGGCAAAGACCCCGAAAAGGTGTTCAAAGTAATGAACCAATTAATTGACAACAACATCGTTCACACCGACCATCCCCGTTTTTTTTCCTTCATTCCCGGCCCCAGCAATTATTACAGCGTCTTGGCGGAAACGCTGGCCGTCGGTTACAACGTCTTCTCCGGACATTGGATGGCGGGTTCCATTGCCGGCATGATCGAAAAAAGGACGATCGATTGGTTAACAAAAATATTTGGTTACGATGAGAGAAGCGGCGGCATCTTCTTAAGCGGTGGCTCTATGGCAAACATGTCGGCTTTGGTGGTGGCGAGGGACAATAAACTAGCAGGTAATTTCGGAAAAGGCACCGTCTACTACTCCAATCAAACGCATTCCTCGGTCTCCAAAGCACTGCGGATCATTGGTTTTACGACCGACAACATGCGAAAAATTGACTTAGACCGTGATTTTAAGCTGGACATTGAAGTCCTTAAGGAAACAATCGAGGCAGACATCCGGGCCGGATATCGGCCATTTTGCATCATCGGAAATGCCGGCACTACGAATACCGGGGCGATCGACGATCTCCGGGAGCTGACGGTCATTGCCAAACAATACAACATTTGGTTGCACATCGATGCGGCCTACGGCGGGGCGGTGATGCTATCGAACCAATACAAATCAGCGTTAGCGGGCATCAACCTGGCCGACTCCATTACTTTAGATCCTCACAAATGGTGGTTTCAGCCCTATGAAACGGGTTGCCTGATTGTAAAGGACAGACAGCAACTGAAAAAGAGTTTTGCTGTGCAGGCGGAGTATTTAGACGACACTATTCGCGATGAAAAAGAGATCAACTTTTATGACTACGGACCACAGTTGACAAGGTCGTTCCGGGCGTTGAAGCTCTTTGCCTTCTTTCAGTGCGAAGGTCTGGAAAAGATTGGAAAACAGATTACACAAGGCATCGAATATGCAGCGTATGTGGAAGAGGTCCTCCGCAGGAAAGACCATTGGGAGATTGTCACGGAGGCTTCCATTGGCATCGTCTCTTTTCGCGCTCATCCAAAAGGGCTGAAGGTCGATTTGGACCAATTAAACGCCGAGCTTTCTCAACATACGCTTGATGATGGATATGCCATGATTACCACCACTAAATTGAATGGAAATACGGTGTTGAGAATGTGCCCAATACATCCGGAAACTACGAAGGGGGATATTGATCTTACAGTTGATATCATGAATGGGTATATTGAAAAGGTACTTTAATTGACCAGTATTCCTCTCAGCTTTTTGAGTTGTAGGATGGACTTTAATTGATCTGTTTTTAGCTGATCGATTCTCAGCAAGGCATTCAACCTGGCAAGTTGTGCGTCGCGTACTTCCAGTAGGCTGACTTTGCCGGTGCTGAACAGATCTTGAGCCTTCATTTGTGCTGCCTCGAAGGTTTCGAGATTGCGCTCTGCTCTATCGATCTGAGCCTGAAGAAGGATTAAACTGCTTCTTTCTTTGTGCGCCTGAGAAATCAGATTTTCTTCCAATGCTTTTCGATTGGTATTTTCAATATCAATGCTGATTTTGGCATTTTGAATACGGTTTTTTCTCACGCCGCCGTCGAAGAGGTTATAGCGGGCGTTGAATCCAATGGTGACGCCAAAGGTCTGAATGCGAGCCAACTGTTGGACATCATTATTCTGATAAAACAGACCGGCATTAGCAAAGGTGTTCACCGTGGGTAGTCGATCGATCTTGTTTAAAGTCAATTGATTAGATGCCAGGCCTACCGCCAAGGTGCTGATCAATAACTCCGGATTGTTGTTGAGTACATCCTTGTTGACAGCGATTAGGTCAGGTACTGAAACTTCCTCTTCGATTTGCTCCACCTGATAAGTTTTCTCGACCGGCTGGCCCATCACGAAATTGAGGTCCTTGCTTAAATTCCCTTTGAGTAGTACTACTTCATCCAAAGCAGCTTCATCCTCATTGAGTGCAGTTTGCAATCTTAGCAGGTCGAGGCTGGAAGCTTGGCCGAACTGCTTGCGATCCTCCATCTTTTGCAGTCGGGCTTTGCTTTGTTCGATGTTGTCCTGAAGGAATTGAGCCTGACGCTGTAATTTGAGGATTTCCAGGTACAGGTGGGCGGCGGCGAGGACGGTCTCATTAATCAATACTTCTTGCTGGGCAGAGGCTAATTTTGACTGATCCTGCAGCAGTTGGTACCTTAGAGTGCTGCGTCCTCCATCGTAAAGGACGTAGTCGGCCTGTACCCCCGCATTGGCATTCCAACTTTCCACACCGCTTTCTTCGATCTGAATGAATTCGGGTTCTTGTTGAAAGGTACGAAGCTTGACGTCGGCAAAAGTGTTTTGATAAGAAAAGCTGCCCAAGCCATTGATTACCAATCCTTTCCCCGCATTGGCCTTAAATGCGTTATTGGTGGCCATTTCCGTTCGCATTTGTTGCACTTTAATCGATCGATTGTTGGCAATGGCGTTGGCGATGGCCTGATTTAAGGTCAATGGTTGTTCTTGTCCAAAACCTTTGGCGGTGCAGTACAGTAAAGACAATAGAATAGGCAACAGTCTCATGATCAACTGATTTTTTTTGATTGAAATAATTACGCAAGCTCATTGCGCCTTTCCCTAAGAACTACATCGAAATCGGCTGCCCGAACATCCTTCATCCTTCTGATGTATCGGTTGAAATAGTATTTGATGTTGGCTATGATCAACATCACCGAGGGAAGGAAGATGAGCGTTAGCAGCATGCCGAAGATCAGGCCGTAAGAAATGGCAATCGCGGTCGGTTTCAAGAATTGGGCGCTGATAGAATTATTCAACAGTAAGGGGGCTAAACCGAAGATGGTCGTAATGGTCGTAAGAACAATCGGTCTAAACCGCGAGATGGCAGCACCTTTCAATGCTGCTGATACCGCATTACCCTCTTTGATTTTTTCGTTATAAGTCGAGATTAGCACCAGACCATTGTTGATCAGGATGCCCCAAAGGGCAATCATGCCTAATATGGAAAAAATGCTAACGGGAATGTTGTGTAAGTAAGAGCCCCATGCTACACCAATGAAAGCAAAGGGCAGCATGGAAAGAATTGACAGGGTCTTGCCAACGGAACGGTAATTCAGCATCAGGATACCGATGATGACAATGAGCACCATGATGCTGGGGCCCTGACTGGAATTTTGCGTTTTGGCAGACAATCTCGCCTCACCTTCCAAGGTATACTTGAGATTGGGGAACTTACCTTGGATTTCTTTTAAAACGGTGGCTTCAGCTTCAGCCAGGACATTTGGTACGGATACCAGTAGGTTGGCCACATCGGCTTCTACCCGAATCTCTCTGATGCCGCCCTGGTGATTGATCACCGCTACATTTGATTTGGGTTTGAAGGTAGCTAATTCCCGAATTGGATACCGGCTACCGTTGGGCAGCTGAATTTCTACTGCCTCCAGGTCAGCTAGGTTCTTTCGGTCTTTTTCATCATACCGCAACCAGATTTTCACCTCTTCATCTCCTCTTTGTAAACTTTGAGCTTCCAAACCGAAGAAACCCTGACGAATTCGGTCGAAGACCATCGCCTCGGAAAGTCCCAGAAATCTGGCCTTTTGCGTCAATGTCATTTCCAATTCCGGCATGCCTTGTTTATCGGTGTCGGTTACATCCTTCAGGTCCTCCCTTTGCGACAGAAATTCCCGCACCATTTGCTTCGCTTCGCGCAATTGATCCATGTTTTTGCCCACGAGGGCAATTGATACGGGCTTGCCAAACACGGCGATACTTCCATAGGATAGGTTGCGCGCCTCGGGAATGGGCCCGACTGCATCGCGGATGCTACTGGCAATTTCAAAAGACATGATCCCCCTCGTATCGCCTTCCAGTAAGTAAATGTTTAGAAAACCCTCGTTGGTAGTTGGCCCAGTTACTCTTTCGACATATTTAATGACCTGCCTGCCATCGGTTCTCTGATTGGTGTAGATCTCGTTCACGTTCCATACTTTTTCCTCCATCTGCTTCAATCGCTGAGCGGTGATGGATTCGTCCGTGCCTAACGGCAATTCCAACTTGGCAGTTATAACGTCTTGATCAATGGTCGGGAAAAAAGTGCTCTTGATGGCTCCCGAACCCAGCGCGCCAATCGTTAACCCCATGATGACTACGACGATCATGATTCCCAGCAAGGGAAACCTCAAGGAGAAACCAATGATCCTTCGGTATACCAGGTTGCGAAATACAATGAGAGAATTGTTGGTAAGCCGGGTAAGCTTCCAGGGTTTGGCGTTTCTCTTCAGGGCTTTCGACCGGGCAATGTGTACCGGTAAAATCAGCAAGCTTTCGAGCAAAGCGACAAACAACGTAGCGCATACCACAAAAGAAATATCGGAAAAGAAATCTCCCAGTTGCCCGTCGAAGAAAAAGAAGAGTGAAAAGGCGACAGCGGTGGTGGCAAGAGAGGATAATATTGCAGGAAAAACCTCAATGGTGCCTTTGACGGCAGCTTCCAATGGTTTTTTACCGTCCATGAATTGTTGATAGATGTTTTCCGCTACCACGACACCATCGTCTACAATCACGCCCAAGACGACAATCAGTCCAAATAAAGAAACCTGATTAATGGTCAGGTCATAAAAGCTGGAGAGAATAAACATCCCCAGTAGGGCTACCGGTATCTTGAAGGCCACCCAGAAAGCGATCCGTGGGTGTAAGAACAAACCCAGTACGATTAAGACCAATAGAATTCCCTGCCAGGCATTGTTTAGCAAATTGTTGATGGCATCAGAAAGGGAGACTGCTCTATCTTCTACAACTACTGCTTGGACGCCGTCATATAGGGTATTGAATTTGTCCACCTCCTCATTGACAAAGGCAGCGTTTTGCAGCAGATCTTCTTCGCTGCGACTGAATATTTTGAGTATTACGGCCGGTTGGCCGTTGATAGAGGTCGACGTCGGTTTATCGGCGAATTGATCCTTTACCTCCGCAACGTCGTTCAATTTTACAACTTTCCCATCGGGTGTTGCCTTGACAACGGTATTCATCAGACCGCTGGAAAAATAGGATCGGTTATTCAGTCGGATTAAGATTTTTTGTCGATCCGTTTTTATTTCCCCGCCGGACGCTTTTACATTCGTAGAGCGAATGGCCTGCGCTACATCTTCGAAGGTCAGTTGATAGGCTCTCAGGTCATTTTCGCGCAGTCGGATTTCGATTTCCTCATCCGGAAATCCGCTCAGCACTACTTGGGACAAGTTGGGCGAATAAGTCAGTTCATCCTTCAAATACTTGGCGTGATCTTTCAGCACACTCAGACTAACATCGCCGACCAGACCGACGGTCATGGTATAGTTGAGGATCTCTTCCTTGAAAACGACGGGGGCATCCATGTTTCTCGGGAAGGTAGTAATCTTGTCGATGGCATTGCTTACATCCTGCAGCACTTGGTTGGGGTCGGCATCTTCCAGCAATTCCACCCGGATGTTGGCAAAACCCTCCTGAGAAGTAGATGTAATTCGGTCTATGCCCTTTAAACCGTCCAGATTGTCTTCGATCTTATCGACTACCTCTTCCTCCACTTCCTGAGGGGAGGCACCCCGATACACGACGTTCACGGCAACAAAATTGATGGGTTCCGGCGGAAGAAAATTGGACCGCATGGAAGCGACCGTGATCAGACCGGTGACCAATATTAAGCCAACGATAATGTCTACAATACGAGGCTTCTGTATCAATGACTTGATGACATTTTCCATTTTAGAATGTATTTTGTCCCTTTGTGTAAGGTTGATCGTAAATTTTTAGCAGTGCTTACATTTGGACCTTAGCACCGTCGACCGGCCGGTCGAATTGATTGAGGATAACGATGTCTTCCGTGTCCAGTCCAGTTAAAATGATGGAATCCGGGAGGAAAGTGATGGGGGTGACCATTTTTCGGGAAATGACATCTTTTGTCAGAATCAGTACGCTTCCATCCCTACCGAAGGCCTCGTTGGGAATGACGGTCACGTTGACTAATTCATCCGTTTCTAGGCTCCCTTCCAGGTACAGACCGGTTTTAATGTCCTTGCCTTTCAGTTTGAAATACACCGGTACATTTTGGGTGGTAGGATCAACAATGTTCTTGATTCTCAAGACTTTACCAATCCATTCGCCAGGGATTTCATTGCTGGTGAACCGGATTTGATCGTTGATTTTCAATTTATTGGCCATGGTCAAAGGGATGCCGGCCTCTAATTCGTACTCCAGTCGATTGATTATTTTACCCAAGGGGTTGCCCGGAGACACGAAACTGCCCCGGTCGATGCTCGATGCGATAACGGTACCGGCATAAGGGGCGTATATGGTGTATTTGCTCAATCGCTCTTCCAATGCTTTAATCTGAAAGTAAAGGGTGTATACCTGGTTGGAACTCAAATAGTATTGCTCTTCCTCCGACCGGGAATCGGGTAGGGGCTTTAACCTGGCGCCAAAGTCATAGTTCCTGGTGTAATTTAACCAATCGTTGTAGCTATTCGGATAATCGGATTTAAGATCCGGAAGAATACCCGTTAGCACATTGAAAAATGCACTGCGTTGGGATTCCAGATTGAATTGGAACTCCGACTGGTCGATTTTGACCAGCACATCTCCTTTATCGAACCTGGCGCCGGGTTTAAAGGGGATGTGGGTCGGCAATAAAGTTCCCTGAACCTCCGCAAATAACCGGGTTTCGTTTTTCGGGATCACCCGACCGGAAATTATGGTAGTGCTTTTTCGATTTTGACCATTGGCCGGCATCAAGATCAACTCCTCTTTTTTGACCAGAAAGTTTTCCTCGGGGGGAGTAGTGTCGGTGGTGGTGGCCGCTTTGTCTTTGTCCTCCGGTAGTCTGGCACTACAGCCGGGAAGGGTAAACAGCAAAAGCAATAAAACCCAGGAATGAACTAAGAATACGAATGTTCTCATGGCAAAAATATTTGAACTTTCAAGCAGAAATATGCTTTAATATTTCCACTCATTTAACTGCATGAAGCCTTCAGAACAACATCTGTTTCAAAGGCGGTAAATGATTACAGCTATATAAATGAACGACGTTCATTTTAGTTCAAAGAAAATTCAAATAATTCTTTAAAGCGGGGCTTTATTCTTTTTAAAATTATGTAAATGAGTTATTTGCGAAATTTTATTTTTTTCGAAAGGAAAACAAATTGATGCTGCTTAAAGTGGAGTATTTTCAAGTATAATGAATAGTGTTCATTGTGTTGAATGATGGGGGTTGCTACACTTTGATTCCTTCAAGGGCATTGTTGACAAATGCTTCATAAAACTTTTTCGTTTCGATGCCCAGTGTAGATTGTAGCAGCGCTGGTTTCACTTCGATCAACTGGATGATTCCGATACAAGTCCCCCACATGATGTGCGCAAATTGCGAGGCATTGAGTCCCGGCTTGATCACCCCCTGATTTTTGGCGCGGTCCAACACGGAAATAACCAGGGCGGTAATGTTCTGACTCGCTTCCAATAATTCATCGGTTTCTTGCAAGCCACTGCTGTTTTCATAAAAAGACAACAAGTCGTAATGAATCTTGTGGTGGATGTAGAAGTCGAAATTGGCCCAGTAGATATTGCGCAGTTGTTCGAGTGGATCTGCCGAAGAGTGGGCGGCTTTGTGAAATGCGCTCAGTAAAAGATTACGGGCCTGCAGCGTGATCTGGGCAAGAATTTCTTCCTTATTTTTAAAGTACAAATAGAGGGTGCCCTGGGCAAGGTTCGCCTCCTTGGCAACTGCTGCGATGCTCAATTTATTCAAGCCTTTTTTTTTCAACACCAACTCGGCAGCCTGAATGATCTGCTGTTTTCGAAAGAACTTTTCGTCTTCCTTGACTGCCTTGGCAATGTTTCTTTTTTTACCCATGGTCCTCGTCGTTTGACATTGAAAACATGTGAAGGTAAGCAATTGCGGGTTTCTATGAGAAAATAACGGATGCTTCTGTGAATTGAAATGAAAAGATGCCTTCCCGGTGCAACACACGGGAAGACATCTTTTCAAACCTTGTCCTTTGGTAGGGGAGGGGCTTACAGATCTGCCTTAATAAATCGTTGCTGCTGAGCCTTCGCCTCTTTTCCCTGCAGGCGCAGGATGTACATACCCGCCCGCAATTGACTGATGTCGACCGGCAACGGAACCCCGGTTTGCAGATCCACTTCCTGACGCTGCAACACGGTGCCATTGGTATCGAAGATCAGTAGCTGATGCCGACCCTTACCCATGGTCATAACCTGTAAGGTACTTTTGGAGGGGTTGGGATAGAGCTGCAACTCCGCCTCCGAATGATCCGCTATCAGCACCGATACCAGAGAGCTGTGTGCCAAGTCGCCGTCTTGCTTACTGCCGATTACCTGGTAGAGATTGGTACCTGACTGTGGCTTCTGGTGTCGATAGGCATACTGTACGACGCCGGTTTCTACTTCCATTTCAGAAAGTTTAGTGGTATGATTTGATCCTGGTTGCACAATCGAAAAGGATGTAAATGCATGCGTTTCGGCTACCGACCAGTTGAGTATTACTTCGTCGCCTTCTAACTGAGCACTTAAGTGGATGTCGTTGTTGAAGGAAAGCAGTTGGGACTCGCAATCCTCCAGTACGAAACTCAGGCCGCCCAAATGGCAACACCAATCGGTTTCGTCGAAAAGTACTGCTTTGAATTCGACGATGGTGCCGGGAGGCAATCCATTGGTGTTGGTTACGTTGATGGTGACCGGCTGCACGCCTGCTGGCGCCAGGGCAATGTCGGTAATGACGGGCGGATCGAAGATGATGCCCTCCGTATGGTTTTCAAGAACGATCATATTAGCGGTACGGTCCGAATTGTTGATCAGATTGAAACTGTAGGTATAGGTATTTGCCGTCACACAGGTGAAGCTGGGTTCTTCGATCGTCAAGCAGGTATTGCAAGAGAATTCAAGGAATTCGGTACAGGCGACTACTTCTTCTCCGGTATCGGCATCGATGGCCAACCAATGTACTGCCACCTGTTGGGGGACCTGATCCGCACTGATGATTCCCTCCAGGCAGAAATTAATGCCAGTGAGCGTTCCTTCGGGCAACAGACCATTGTCGGGCGTATATTCCCAATCGATGATGGTCGGGCTCTCCGTGTCGGTTGTCCCTGCCCAGTCGGAGGGGTCTTCGTAGGAACCAAAAACGATGCCCGAAGTCAATACCTCGGTGCGGATACCGGTGAAGTAATCGGGGCAAAAGTTATTCTCCAAGGTGATGTCGTAGCAACAGTCCGTACTGGAGTCTTCCTGGGCATCCACAATGATGCTGGCGCAGGGATCGGAAGGCCGCAACGTAAAACAATGCGTATAGTGACAGCATTCCACATCTCCGGCGATGTATCTCACCTCGAAACATACATCGGTGGTCTCGGTGATTGGGGCATCAGCAGTAACTTCCAGGGTGATTGGCTCGGAGCTTTCTCCGGGAGCAATGGGTTCCTGGACAAGGTTCCAGTAGGTCTGACTGAAGGTAAATCCTTCCGGACTGACGGCACTGATGATGGCAGAAGTTACATTGTATTGGGTGTTGTTGGCAAATTGGAAGGTAGGATTATAGGTGGTGCTGGGTTCGCCGGGTTCATCGCAGGAAGTCTCCAGCGATTCCGGATCTTCTACGATTAAACCACATACTTCCGGTTGGATGGAGCAGAAAGAAAAATTATCGAAGGCGAAACCAACTTTTTGGCCGGTGGCAGTTCCCTTGATCGTAACTTTTTCGATGGGTCCAAGTTGCGGGTCAATTTGAATTTGGAAGGGAGCGGCAATGGCGTCACCGGCACCGTCAGAGTTAGCGTCAATTACTACCGTGGCAATCGGAACACTGCTCGCATCGTCATTGAAAGCTTCGATCGTCCATACTTCCGTTCCGTCGACATCGATGATGCGACCGGACAAGGAGTTACAATCACTACAGCCCGATGATTCCGTATCGTAATCAATGACTAATTTGTAGGGAATATCATCCGGCCTGTCCGTGGTCAGGAAGTAGCAGCCAATGAGGGCATCCTGAAAGGCATTCAACGGCATATCTGACGAGACCGGTGCAGCACCCTCGGGTAAACAGCCATTGGTACGATTGCCGGTGGTTCGGTCCCAACCGGCAGCGGGTGCTCCAACCATGGCTACTTTTGCTGCCGAAAGCGTTCCTTCCGAATCTTCCTGAAGAAACTGCAAACAATAATTTTCCAGGAAATAGGTATTGTCGATGGTATATCGCTCTCTTTCATCCGGGTCGATGTCCTCGTTTATTATTTCCCCAAAATTCTCAAAATCAATGACCTGTCCGTAAGTGTAAGAAATAATGCCGCTCATGGCAAACACCACTGCGGTCAGTGTTGTACATAGTTTTTTCATGATAAATTTACTGATTTGGCTTTTTCGAAATTGAATGTGTACTAAAGATTTGATTTCCGGTTGCCATTTAGAGGACGTCGTAGGATTCGGATACGCCGGGTCAGAATTCGGCATGGGAAAGACAGAATTCGGATTATTCCTTATCTTCAGCAGTACAAGATCTACAAGAAACCAAATCGCACGACTGTGTTCAAACACTTTGCATTTTTCCTATTGGCCGTCCTGTATGTTCGATCCGCAGGAGCTCAATTCTCTCATCCTCCTACGCGGCAATACGGTACCCAACACGGTTTACCCAGCTCGGAGTGTTACGATGTCATTCAGGATCGGGAGGGCTACATCTGGATTGCCACCGATAACGGCGTTAGCAGGTTTAATGGTTATGAGTTCGAAAACTTCGGATTTGACCATGGACTAAAAGATCATTCGGTATTCCTGATGAAGGAGGATTTACGGGGTCGGATCTGGATGATGGGTTTTTCTAGCAATATGCATATCTTCGAAGGGGATACGATCAAGCCGTATGAGCATAATTCGATCATTCAGCAGCATAAAGCTACCAGCCGTCTAACGGACTTCTATGTCGATTCGGTCGGTACCTTCCACGGTGCTTATTTTATTGACGGTTTCATCAGAATAGAGCCAAATGGCGAGTACCGGTTGATGGCCGATACGCTCACTTGTATTGACCGAATTTATCAGGTTGATCAACAGTACCTGCTCTATTCCAGAGAAAACGGTTCGGGAGGGAAATGTGGAGGTATTCTTCCACCCCGTACTGAACGGGAGGTCCTACTGCTGGACCAAAATGGCGAACGTCGACTAACTTATCTTTCAACCCTATCGGGTTCGACGGATTCGGATATTCCCGCTTATCGAATCAAGGAAGGGATTTTATTCCAACGTTTTCATTCATTGTCCCTGTTTGGAGCGCAGACCACTACCTGGAACACTGCTTTTCGCCACGTTCCCATTTGCTGGAATCAAAATGATTCGGGAGAAATCTTCGTTGGATTCACCGATAATGGCGGCGGCCGGCGCTATAGGGGATTAATGGACCTGAAACAGGATCGCCCCTCCAGCATCTACCTGCCGGGCAAAATTGTTTCGAAGATCATTGAAGACAATGACGATAACCTTTGGATGACGACCAACAGAAATGGCCTTTACCGACTCGACGAATCCGGTATGGAGATCTTTAATCTGGGTAATGAAGCGGAAGACAATCACACGATCTCGCTCGCTGCCAAAAGTCAACATGAGGTTTATGTCGGGACCATGAACCAAAAGCTATTGCTCCTGAATACCGAATCTAAAACGGTTTCGGAATTGGCCGTACATCCGAGAAGTAAGATCATTCGAGACCTGTATTATGATCGGGAAAAGCAGTGGCTACTGAAGTGTGCAAACGCGATGGAGTTGTTT
>JANQRV010000639.1 GCA_028284395.1 Saprospiraceae bacterium | reverse complement strand
TGAAAAATTGACTGCAATTGGACTTAAAATTCGTGTTTTTCACCAGCAGCAGAAAACTTTAGACAACTTCTTTTTCTGATATCTGATTCTTTAAGGATTCTGCGCCTGATTTTTCTATAGGATCGCAGCATAATTCAATTGGGTTGTTCTGTCTGCACAGTTCATTCCAGGAATACCAAACCGCCCTTAATGACAGTCTTCTTTGCTAAAAAATTCTGGTAATCATCAAAAGGATTGGCTTCAAAAAGAAGGATGTCTGCTTTCTTTCCCTTCGCAATTTGTCCATATCGATCATCCAGATCCATTGCTTCTGCCCCGTTGATGGTGGCAATTTGCAAAATATCTTCTACGGAGAAACCGTGTTCATAAAGTAACAATAATTCGGAATGGAGAGCTTCTCCACCTCTTCTACTATCCGTACCGATTCTTAGTTTGACTCCCTTTTCATGTGCCCTCTTCAAGATTTTCATTAGGACAGCAAATGCCTTTTTTAATGCAAATTTGTGAGCGGCCGTATAACCGGGAAGACGAAGCACTTGTTGATCATCCTCGCCAAAGGAAGTGAAAAAGTGAGTTTCTTCTGCAACTGCCCCCATCTGATGAATGGTCGTACTCAAGGTGGCCCTCTTTTTTGCCATTTTATCTAATAACTGGTTTAGCTTCATTTTTAACTCCGGGTTTTCTTCAATAAACTCAAAGTAAAAGATCATGACGGCTACCCATTGATCGATCGTTCTTATTCGTCCCAGATGATACTTTTCGATCAGGTCGTTGCTGTGACCATGGAAGTCAATAACATTGGTGGCTAAGGAGAGTAGATGCTCAAAATTTTGAACGCCGGATTCCATGGCATCCAGAATGGTTACACCTCCGCGGTCAATGTGTCCACTGATGGTGAGGCCATGCCTTTTTGCTTCTTTTACCGCTGCACTAAATTCAGGTTCATCCAGGTAGGAGTAAAGCTTTACGTG
Source organism: Saprospiraceae bacterium (assembly GCA_028284395.1). Classification (GTDB taxonomy): domain Bacteria; phylum Bacteroidota; class Bacteroidia; order Chitinophagales; family Saprospiraceae; genus JANQRV01. The sequence goes on along the minus strand of JANQRV010000639.1, from coordinate 9,403 downwards.
CTTGATCCCGCGACGAGCATATTCCTGCACCTTTTTTCGAGCCTCTTCAGGATTACTTACTTCCTCGTGAGTAAATGCCACGGGTCTTTCCAAATCAGAGATCAAAGCGCCGCCGGAAATATACAGGTTGGGAAAACTCGGATCCGGATCTTTTTGCCATTCAATGGAATATGGAATCCATTTGGGGGTTTGGCCCATTTCGACTACTGTCGTCGTTCCATATTTAAGGTAAGTTTCACTCAGCATATGTCGGTGAACCTCACTTAGTGAATCCGGCGCGTGCCTGGCATCTCCAAAGGTATGGGTTAGGTGGATATGGGTGTCTACAAACCCCGGTACTGCCAATCGTCCATTTCCAAAGATTGTTTTTACTGCACGGATATCCTGAAGGTTATCCACAACGGCGACAATGCTATCCGCATTGACAAGGATGGTCTTTTGTTTAAGAACGGTCTTCTGTTTACTGTTAAAAACGGCTACATTCGTGATGGCCAGATCGACGGTCGCTTGTTGTCGTCCACCGCAAAATGAAAGCGCTATTGAAACCAATAACGACACAGGGGTCAATTTCATAATGCTACTTTAAAAGCCATCACTTTGTTGCCATCCATGGTAGGAATCAACAGTGTTTTCTGAGAAATAATATAGTCTATATCAGCCGCTTTAATCTGTTCCTTGGAAGTATTTAACAGCAATTCTTTACTGCCGTCTGCCGCCAGGTGATAGATCAATCCGTGGAAGCCGGAAGCCAGGTAGGTGCCATCACCAATTGCCGCCAGTCCGTCGGTCCCGGTGATGCCACCAGCAAATGGAGTGAGCTGTTTTGAGCTTAAATCCAACATACTTACCGTTCTCGGTGTCCATTGAGTCACCAAGAATCGATTCTTGTCCAGTAGTAGTCCGTTGGGCGTATCGATGCCCTCTTTTACCAGTACGACTTGTCCATTTTTCAAAGCGAATATTTGATTGCCGCCGGTATCACTACAGTAGACAGTTCCATCCATTCCCACGGCAACATCATTAAAAGCCTTGGCTCCTTTTACCGCATAGGTATTGGATACGGCTGCTTTGGCCATATCTATCTCGACAATTCGGTCAATATCTGTGGTGTAGAGTTTGCCTTGGTAAATGCCCAATCCGGTCGGGGCGTCCAAGCCGGTAATCCACTTTTCGGCTACGATTTCACCGGCTAAATTTACTTTGCTGATAAAACCATTACCGTCCTTGTTCATAAAATGGCCATTGATATTAGCGGTGTAGATGAATTGACTGGCAGCGTCGTAAATGACGGATTCTACGGTTTTTAGCAAGGTATCCGTTTCCCACAGCACGGTTAATGCTTCGGTTGCTGTATCTCTCCTTGGTGTTGGTGTTGTTTCGGAAGTTACCGGTGTTTCCTGCTCCGAAGATTTGCAGGTCAGGAGGCTAATGGACAGCAATAAAATGGCAATCAGTATTTTCATAATCGGACTTTTTGAACAATTTTAACAACCTTTCTACGGCAGGAAGAGAGAATAAATGTGAATGGGTGTATATTCGTTTCAATGGTCTACGGATCTGCCTGATGAGAACGGGAAGTTACGGAGTAAGAGGATTGGGTACCAAGACCTTGTGCTAAGCAAGTGAACAAAATGAGCAGCCAAAATGATGAATCACCAATTAATACTTTCATTGCTATTCGTCCACTCCATTTCATTTGGACAAAGCCAATCCGTCGATTGGGAAGTTTTGTCCACCTTACCACAAGGGACTGATATAGCAGTAGGTATATTTGAAAACGGACATATTGAAAAATACGGTTTCGTCAATGAAAAGAGCGGGCTTAAGATCACAGGCAATGCCAATCGACTCTTTGAAGTTGGCTCCATAACAAAAGTATTTACCACCTTATCCGCACTGCAAACCTTGGACAAAGGGCAAATTGAACGCCATGAATCGATTGCCCGCTATCTGCCGGAAAATGCCGAAGAGGCTTCAGAAAGAATCACTTTTTATCAATTAATGACCCATACTTCAGGCTTTCCCAAAATGCCCGGTAATTTCCTTTGGAGTGCCTTGAGATGTCCGGGCGACCCATTTCTACACTATTGTGAAGAGAGAATGATTCGCTTTATCAATAGATTTACTCCGAGGGAAAACGAGGATTTTGCTTATTCCAATCTGGGTATGGGGCTATTGGGTTACTTGTGTTCTCATCTGGAGCGTACCTCTTTGGATAGCATCATGAAAAGGGAAGTCTTTCAACCCATAAAGATGAAGTCTACTTCGCTGGGTATTTCCTCCAACCAATTTCCCTCGGTTGTGAATCCACCTCGTTCTAATGGAGAGCCAAAGGGTACTTGGAAGTTTTCAGAGGCGACCCAAGGAGCGGGAAATGTATACTCGAATATTGATGACATGACCCTTTTCCTGAAATTCATCCTTGGATCAGAAAATTACTCCAAGGAATTATTTCAATCCATCCTTGACATGGAAAGACAAGAAATCCGAGTAAGTGAGTCGGAAAGTATGGGTTTGGGGTGGCGAATTCACCACAGCAAATCGCAAATTATCTATCACGGTGGCATCACTTACGGATTCAAATCGCTCATTGCTTATAATAGACTACAGGCAAAAGGAATTGTGATTTTGACCAATGCCAAGGGCTTATCCAGAAAGGAAAATGCAATCTTAAGAGAAGTTTGTTTTAAATTTTTACAGGGAGCTGGTTGACTATTTAAATGGCTATATTCGTTGCTGAATAGGGGGAAACATCCATTCAAAGCATCTCTTAAAAGGTACCAACCACACCAATTCTAATTTCCTGTAGCAACGTGAAACGACCAACTATGATCCGAAATCACCTGAAATTAGCCTTTCGAAACCTTTGGCTCCGACGCAGTACTTCCTCTTTGAATATCATGGGCCTATCGCTAGGGCTCGCCACGAGCCTGCTGATGTTCTTATGGATCCGCGATGAGCAAAGCTTCAATCGATTTCACGAACACCGGGATCAGATCTACAAGGTATACAGCAATATGGATGAAGGACAAGGTGGAATTGATACCTGGACGACTGCTCCGGAACCCTGGGCGGACCTGCTGAAAAACAATCTACCCGATGTGGAAGAAGCCGTTGTATTCACCCAATGGGAGCACCAACTGGAGATCAATCAGCAAAAGATTCGGGAAAAGGGATGCTACGCCCGCCCTACGCTGTTTGACGTATTCTCGTTTCCGGTGATAGAAGGCGATCTGAGTACCGCCCTCGATGGCCCGGATAATATTGTGATTTCGGAGCAATTGGCCCGCAAATACTTCGGTACCAACTGGCGGCAGGAGGGACGAACAATCGGTCAGTCGATCCAAATCGGTAATGACCCTGTTACCGTCACGGCTGTTTTTGCGGATGTTCCGTTCCAATCTTCGCTACAGTTCGACTACGTCCTAAGCATGGAGCATTATTTCAAAGAACGGAAATGGGCCAAAGGACATTGGGGGAACTATACTTTTGAGCTGTTCGTGAAATTGGACGAACAGGCCGACCCCCGGAAGGTTGCCGAAAAGATGCACGGCCTGGTCAAAAACAATACGAAAGCCGGATATCCCGATCACGGCATCCACCTGCATTCGCTGTCCGATCTGTATTTGTACTCCAATTTCGAAAATGGCCAGCCAGTGGGTGGCCGGATCGACTACATTCGAATTTTCCTTATCGCTTCGATTTTTGTGCTCATCATTGCCTGTATCAACTATATGAACCTGGTTACGGCTCAATCCACCAAACGGGCCAAAGAAGTGGGCGTTCGGAAGGTGGTAGGGTCCAATAAATTCGGCCTAGTCGGTCAATTCATCACCGAATCGCTGGTGGTTACTTTGTTGGCTACCGTACTGGCAGTAACGGCCGTCCAGTTGCTACTGCCGTTTTTTAACACTCTCACGGAAAAGGAAATTGCCATCAATTACGCAACACCGGGATTTTGGCTACTGATCAGCCTGGGGGCCGTTTTGGGTATTGGCTTGCTGGCCGGCATCTATCCGGCACTGATGCTGTCTTCCTTCAAAATGATCAATGTACTAAAAGGCAAACTGGTCGATGCCTGGCGGGATGTTCAGCTTCGCCGTGCCATGGTGGTGATTCAATTCGTCTTGTCGATCTTATTGCTGATCGGCGCTTTGGTAGTCCGCAACCAAATCCAGTACTTCAAGACGAAAGACCTGGGCATGAACCGTAACAATGTACTACTGTTGCCCATGCGCGGCGAGTGGAACCAAAACCGGCAAACGATTCGCGATGAGTTGTTGAATCAAAATGCCATCGAAAACATTACGATGACCAACAACAGTCCGTTGCGCATCTATAACATGACCAGCGACCCGGAGTGGGAAGGTATGCAAGAGGGAGAAGAAAGCATTTTCGCCATCCTGACCGCTGATCACCGCTTTTTGTCGACCTTGCAAATACCTCTGGTAAGGGGCGAGGACTTTGCCGCAGGCATGCCCACCGATAGTACCAATTTCCGCTACATCGTCAACGAGGAAGCGGCCCGGGCGATGGGGTTCGACGATCCCGTCGGCAAACAACTGTCTTTTTGGGGCGACAGGGGGCGGATCATTGGCGTCGTACAAGATTTTCATTTTACCTCTCTCCACGATCCGATCAAACCCATGATCCTCCGCTATCAGCCGGAGGAGACCTGGTACCTGATGGTGCGACCCGTGCGGGGAAGAGCACGTAAAGCCATTTCCCTCCTGGAAAACCTGCACCAGCGCTTCACGCCCGGAGAAGAATTCACTTATACTTTCCTGGACGATAACTACCTCAGTCTCTACAAAGCGGAAGAACGAACCAGCCGGCTGGCCGATATATTCGCGGTTATTGCCGTCATCATTTCTTGTCTTGGACTCTTTGGGTTGGCTGCCTTTCTGGCCGAACGACGTACCAAAGAAATCGGTATCCGCAAGGTACTGGGCGCTTCCATTCCCGATATCCTGGCTATGCAAAACAAGGAGTTTGGCTTGCTCATCCTGGTCGCCTTCTTCGTGGCTATGCCCTTGTCCTGGTATTTGCTGTCCGGCTGGCTGAACAAATTTGCCTATCATCTGGAATTAGGGTGGCCCGTCATGGTGATGGCGGCGCTGATTGTACTCATTGTTGCCGCTCTTACTTTGAGTTATCATTCTTTGCGGACGGCGTTGGCGAATCCGGTGGAGGCTTTGAAGTATGAGTAGGGGGGAAATACCGCATAACCGCTTTATTAAATAGAAGTGAAACGACAATAAGTTGAACCAACATACTGAATTCAAGAGGAACGCAGATTACGATCTTGTCTTTATGGATGTCCATTTGGCAGATGGGTTATCTGCTGAAATTCCTTCCAATCGCATCTAATGATTTTGCCTTCTTTAATATCCAGAATGGCGTGGTCAGAGACCTTACCGGCCTTACTGAGCCCGAATTACAATTACACCGCCGCTACCTCTAACACCATAGATACTGGCATCCGATCCCTTTAGCACCGCTACTGATTTGATTTGCATACCCCTGACCATGGCGGCGACCGTACTGTAATTCTGACCAACATCGGTTCCGTTGAGGACGAATAGCGGGCCGGTATTCCCGCCGAACGAGTTGACACCCCGGATGGTCACCGTAGCATTATCGCCCGTTCCATTAAAGTTGACGCCGCTGGTTCGCTGCAAGTAAGCTTCCAGCGGATTGATAGGGTCCAATATCTGTGGATCCGTGGGGTCGGTTTTGCCGGTTGATGAACTGGCGCCGTTCTGTTGCGATGCAGCTGTTGTCTTTTGACTGCAACTACTTAACAAAAGAATGAAGCATAAAGAAGTAGTAAAAATGGCTAATTTTTTCATTGTCGAAGTGATTAAGCATTGTTTTGATCAGCGAAGTTCATAAATCTCCTGCGCTACTCCAAAATACTTTCTCTAAACAACGGAACTTTTCCGATAAACGACACCTGAAAGCAAACACATTTAATTTTTTGACTATATTTAAAAGCCTTTCTGGATAGTGATCTTGAAAAATCTGTTTCCAAGTTAAGGCGAAGTGTTAATGCGACCTATCGAACCTAATTGACAAAGTAAATATGAAGTATAAGCAATGGCTGACGTATTACAAGAAAAGCCTATCTGATTCTCTACAGTCAGATCTCGATATTGAGAAACATCAATATTTTGAGATCGCCAACTTCAAAATTGCTAACAATCGGATCTCCGACATTGAAGAAGTTGAAAAACTGATTGATTATCAGGAGAAAAAGGTTAATAAGGAGAAAGGAATTACGGATAAAGATAGTGAAGATTGGATTTCTCTACACAAAGTTCAAGTAGTCATTTCGCCATTTAAAATTAAACCGACGACAGAACATTTAGTGTACTTAAAAGATAAAAAACCCAAATTCCCTTTTTGGTTTTCAGCGAAATTAGACCGAACCGGCAAGCTACACATACCCGAAGAAATCTTTCCCATATTTCAAAGAAAATTCCTGGAGCCAATTGCCGACGAAAAGACGGAATTTATATTTGGTTCGGTAGACAACATTGACAAGGTCACTCCGCTCGGAAAAGAAGAATACAAAACTTATTTTGAATACATCGGCTATCTAGAAGATGTGTTTAAGAAGGCCATTCATCAAGAAATGGAAAGCTATTCGAAGCGAGGTTATGAAACCATTTATAATGCGATTGTCTTGTTGCCAAACAAGCAGGTTCACGCCGCTATCGGCATCATCAAACTATATGAAAAAATACTTCATAAGAGAAACGTCCCCGAATTACTAAAGGCTTTCATTACCGTTCAAAATGGAATTCCGAAAAACCCCATTGAGGTATCGGATTTCATCCAGTCAAACCCCTTACATGTAGGACAGATGGGCTTTGACTTCCCCATTTCCATCTCCCAGAGAAAAAGCCTCTACACATTTTTACAGGCCAAAGAAAAAGTATTTGCGGTAAACGGACCTCCCGGCACCGGGAAAACTACTTTGTTGCAAAGCATTGTTGCGAATAAAATGGTGGAAAGTGCCATCGTCGGAAATGACGCCCCGATTATCCTGGCTTGTTCCGCAAACAATCAAGCCGTAACCAACATCATTGATAGCTTTTCAAGGTCCAATACCAAATCGGGAAAATTGCAAGGCAGGTGGCTGCCCAGGATTAACGGCTACGCAACGTATCTACCGAACAGCAAAAAAACGGAAGCTGATTTAAAGGGCATTAACTACCGGAATTTAGATGGAATGGGGCTTTTCAAAAAAATAGAACACTATGGTTTCTTGCGGAAAGCGAAAGTGTTCTACACCGAAAAATGTGCAGCCTATTTCGGCGGACCAATATTAAACATCAACGATGCTACGGTAAGACTGCAGAAAGAAATTGTGCAAATACAATCCATTCTTAAGGATGCCTCCTTAAAATGGGAAGACTATTTAAACGCTGAAAAATTATTTTCAACGGAATATCTAGATGCAAATTCCACGGCGGAACCGTATTATGAAAACAACATTTTAAACGATGTCTATCTTAAAGCGGAAATGGAAAAAATCGAAGACGCCGAGGGTAATATTATCCGCTATTTTGATCACGAGCCATTTCTCAGAAGATTAGGCTGTTCTCTGAGGATAAGACCTTCATTAAAAAATAGAGCGGTAGAAATTAGGCGGATTTTAAGAAATGTACTCATCGACACGTCAAGTGGATTCGCTTTTACCAGAAACCATATTCTTGAAATAATAGATGTCAAAATAGTAGCCGCTAAAACGATCATTCAAAAAATTGCAAAATGGAAGAATTGGAAGACGCAAAATTCCATTAACGGCAACCCACCAAAGACCAAAGAAGAATATTGGGAATTTGAACGCTTAAAGATCAAAAACCAGTCGGAACCAAATTGTTTCTATGACGAATTAGATGTTTCGCTGAGGCATAAAGCCTTTCAATTGGCCCTGCATTATTGGGAAGGGAGATATCTGGAAAAGCTCGAAGAGGATTTACCTGACGGAAATTTCGATGGCAAAGGATTAGCGGCAACAAAAAACAGGTGGCGAAGACACGCAATGCTGACCCCTTGTTTTGTCAGTACTTTTTTTATGGCGCCAAAATTCTTTACTTCAATGAAGTTCTTGAAAATGGTAGACGACAAAAATAAGATTTTTGACTTTCCTCCCCTCTATGATTTCCTGGATCTGTTAATCGTAGATGAAGCGGGACAGGTACCGCCTGAAATTGGTATTGCAACTTTTGCCCTTGCCAAACAGGCGGTTATTGTCGGAGATGTAAAACAGATTGAACCGGTCTGGAAGGTCACCAACAAAATAGACATCGGTAATTTACGCGACTGCGGGCTCATCAGAGATTACGATGATTTAATCTATGAAAAGGAGTTCGATCCCAAAGGATTTCTTTGTTCGACCGGGAGCATCATGAAAATGGCCCAAAATGCTTGTAACTTCAAGGAAAGAAAATCGACCGAAAAGGGAGTCCTTCTTTTAGAACATAGAAGGTGTTACGATGAAATAATTGCTTATTGCAATGCTTTAGCGTACGATCGGCAGCTAATCCCGTTGAAGGGGAAGGCCGGGGATAAAGTGTTGTTTCCGCCCATGTATTGCATTCATGTAGAGGGAAATTCAACGGCGTACGGGACCAGTCGGCGCAATCAAAATGAAGTGAAGGCAATCACGAATTGGTTGGTGAAAAACCGCACATTAATTGAAGAAAAATATGGCAAGCTTGAAAATGCAGTCGGCATCATCACGCCATTCGTCGGGCAAAAGAAGAGCCTCCGATATCATTTAGGTAAAGCGGGCTTTAAAGTAGATCTTTTTAAATTGGGCACCGTTCACGCCCTGCAAGGAGCGGAAAGACCAATTATCCTATTTTCAATGGTTTACGGCAAAGGAGATTCATCCACCATGTTTTTCGACCGGGGCAATAAACCCAATATGCTTAATGTGGCAGTATCAAGAGCGAAAGACAACTTCATCGTATTTGCCAACACGGAAATCCTGGATAGGAATGCCAGACTGCCATCGGGAATTTTGTCCAACCACTTGACTTATGAAGCGTAGAAGATCTTGCCGAATGTTTCTTTTTTACAAATGGTAGTCGCATTTTGACAAGGCTTACTGCCACATCCTTTTTATTTTTGTTGTTCAATCATACGCAAGACGATGAGCCAATCAAAGATCAATCCCATCGATTGGGAAGTGCATCCTCCCAAGTTGTACCCAGCATATAAATCTACTGTCCTTCGGGCGCCGACCAGACCGATGGTTTTCAGTAAAAAGACATTCGCCGAGTTGTCCGGCCCAGCTTTTGGCAGTTTTAACGTCCGGCCATTGGACAACGATCTGACTAAGAATTCAGTGGTCAATGGGGCGCCAATCGGGGAACGAATCGTGGTT
>JANQRV010000638.1 GCA_028284395.1 Saprospiraceae bacterium | reverse complement strand
CCTCCTTGGGCAAGGTTTTCACATAACTCGATGCGGTTGGCACCACCGATTTGGGCGTTCAGGGCCGAACGTAACGAATCGCAACAGATTTCCAGCATTTTTTTCATAGTTTGATGATACTTGGACACCGCCAAAATACCAGAAATTATTCAACCGTGAAATGATACCCGACTCCTTTTAAAGTAACGATTTTGACGCTCGGGTCTTCTTTGAAGTAATCGCGGAGTTTTTTAATGTAGACATCCAGGTTTCGAGAATTGAAAAAAGAATCATCTCCCCAAATCTGGTGCAGGATATCCTTGCGTTGAATGGTTAGGTTTTGTTGGTGGACCATGATTTTCAGCAACTCTGTTTCCCGATGAGAAAGCTTCCATTTCTTGTTGCCGAAAGCCAGTTCATAGCTCTGAGGAAAGAATTGATATTTTCCGATGGGAATGGAAGTAGTAGTCTTCCGCATCTTAATCTGGCCTGTTGTTAAGTGTAGAAGATTTTTGATTCTAACAATTAGCTCCTCCATACTGAACGGCTTTCGAATGTAATCATTGCCGCCAGATTCAAAACCTCTAACGAGATCTGCCGTTTGGTCCTTGGCCGTGAGAAAGAGAATCGGGACCCCTCCATTGACCTTTCTTATTTCCTGGCCAATGGTATAGCCGTCTTTATTGGGAAGCATGACATCAAGTACGCAGACATCAGGACAAAAAGTTTTAAACGCATTCAGAACAAGAGCACCATCCGTGATCATTTTGACCTGAAAATTGCGGCTTTCCAGACTCTCCTTGACGATCTTGCCCAGAAACGGCTCATCTTCTACATATAGTATTTTAATTGAATTCATGGTGTCTGGGAAGTTTAATGATGAAACGACTGCCTCGATCTTGTTCACTTTCTACCCTAATATTCCCTTTGTGTTGCTGAACTACCCCTGCAACGTAACTCAACCCCAGCCCATAGCCTCTAGTGTTGTGTTGGTTCCCTGATGGAACTCGAAAGAACTTGTCGAAGATTTTTTCTCTATAGTTGATCGGAATTCCAATGCCATTGTCTTCAATAGATAGGGTCAAACAATCGGCTTCATTTTTTAGGGAAATATTGATCAGTGGGTTTTGTCTGGTGTACTTCAAGGCGTTATCCAATAGGTTGTAAATCACGTTAGTGAGGTGAATTTTGTCTGCTTGCAATTTAAAATCATGACCAATGGCTCTGAAATTGATTTTTGCGGAGAGCTGTTCGAATTGGACCTTCAACGAATTCAGGATTTCCTCCATCAGTGCTTCCAGATCCAGTGATTCTATTTTAAGCTGCGGTTCATCTTGTTCGAAGACGCTCATTTTTAAAACCTTATCTACCAATAAGGTAAGTCGGTTTAATTCACTTTTTGAAATATCGAGGTATTCAGCCGTCTTGGTGGGCTGTTTTAGTACATCAAAATTACTGAGTGCTTCCAACGCTACTCCAACGGTGGTAATCGGCGTCTTCAACTCATGGGTGATATTACTTACGAAGTCGTTCTTAATCCTTGTTAACCTCCTTTGTTTAAGTAAATTGGAATAGATTAAATAAAATGATACAAAAGTGACTGATAGCAGTAAGATTGAGAAGAAGATTTGAGGAGCCATTCTTTTAGCCAGATACCAGCTAAACTTTGGAAAGCTGGCCGCGTATAGTTTCTGGTTGCCGTGTGAAAAAATGGTAGATGTGGTGAGCCCTTCTGTGTTGCCATATTCTTCTTTTGACGTCAGTGCCAATAAGTTAAACTCCAGATCGATGTTTTCCGTATCAAGTGCTTTGCTGAAGGTTGCTTGTATTTGCTTCGGTGCCAGAGTATCAGTGATCCATAGGGCTATCACCTGATTTTGTTGAGTGGTTCCAACGTCTTTGCTAATGCTAATAGCTAAAGAATCTTGAATGGGTTTCGTACCGGCGGTGATGCGCTCTGATATCCTAACCAGTGCATTGAAATCCTCGCCAGATTCCTTGACGGAATCCGAAATATGGAAGGAGGATAGTTGGTTGCTATCGATCTCACCCCGATATGATAAGAACCTCTTTCCATTACTGATATCCAAACGGATACTATCCTTTGGGGCATACTCAAAATGTTTGATAACAACCTTGTCAATAAGAGAGTCTTGAAGTATTCCCATCGATTTTAGGAATAAATAATCTGTCTCTTTTTTCAAAAGCTCAAATTGATCCCGATAGACTTCTTTCAACCAGAAAACCTGAAAAAAGGTGAGTAACAGCATGCTGCTAATCATGAAAACAACTGGTAATGTTTGTTGTTTGAAGAAACGCATGTTGTAAAATTACGGGCAATTTGAATACGTTCCCAGCACTATTAACATTAATTAACCTTAATGCTATGATTATTAACCTGTGTAGTGGAGGATGTGGGGTATTTTTGGTTGAGTATCACTTTAGTAATGGCTAAGGAGATTATGGAGCCGATCAATAAGATCGGACAATTTTTAAAAACAATCAAATAGAAATGAAGAACATTATTTTCTTGCTAGTTTCACTAATGACTGTGGGCTTTCTCACGGCACAGAAAACGGAGGGTATCGTAATCTATGAACAGAAAATTAACCTACACAAGAAGGTGCAGGAAGAGATGCGGCAATATGTACCTGAATTTCAGACTTCCCAACAAGAGCTATATTTTAGTGCTACAGAATCCCTTTTTCAAGATGTAAAGGGTGGAGAGACGCATGGAGCAGGGGGCGCCAACTGGACCGGAGATGATGGAGAAAATGTTGAGATCCGCTTTGAAAAGCCAGAAAATAAGACTTATGTGAATTTTTCGGAAAAAAAGAAGGTTGAATCCAAAGATTTTCTCGGACGGAGGTTTTTGATTGAAGGAGATATTGAGACCATTCCTTGGAAGATTACTGGAGAGATGAAGATCATTAATGGTTATCAATGCAATAAAGCCATTTTTGAAGATGAGGAAAATGAGCAAACGATCGCGGCTTGGTTTACCCCAACAATTCCCAGTCAGGCGGGCCCGGGTACCATGGGGCAATTGCCTGGATTAATCATGTCGGTAAATATCAATGATGGCGATATGGTCACAACGGCAATAAATGTAGAATTGAAGGATGTGGAGGATGGTTTGATCGTTGCTCCCACCAAAGGTAAAAAGATATCTCCCGAAGAATTCCGGAAAGTAGTGGATGCTAAAATGAAAGAAATGGGAATGGAAGGTGGTAAGGGAGGAATTAAAATCGAAATCAGAAACAACTGAGAAGATATGCGGTCCTCTTTCTCCATGGACCGCATCATTTTTTATTGGTTCATCAGTTTTTTAGAGAAAAGCCAATTTAAAAGGTTGGGTTCTGCGAATGCCGGATCCCAACTATTGTGATTGACACCGGGGTATTCAGTATACTTGACGTCTGCCTTTTTTCTTAACAAAGCCTGATGCATCAGCCGAGAAAGCTTTACCGGTACTACGCCATCAGCCTCACCATGAAAGATCCAGACACTTGTCGTATCGGCAAATTTCTTCGCCATTCTAGGAATTCCCCCACCACAGATAGGAACAGCGGCTGCGAAGCGTTTTGGGAATCTTGCAAGCATCTCAAAAGTACCAAAGCCTCCCATTGATAATCCCATGACGTACAGCCGGTTCTGATCGACTTTTTCTTCAGCAATAATCATCTCCAGCAATTCAATGGTCAATTGAAGCGATGGTTTTGGTTCTTCGGGAAGTTTTGACCTGAACGCGCCCTTTTTATTTCGTTGGTAATTTGCCCAAGAATCGTTGGAGGCACATTGTGGAAAGATAACTATAGCCGGAAACTTTTCTCGATTTTCAGTTCCCAAAAATAGCTTTGATCCATGCTTCATCTGCAATTCATTATCATTACCACGTTCTCCAGCACCGTGTAAAAACAGGATGACCGGAAAGGACTCATCAGTGTTATAGTTATCGGGATAAAGTATTTGGTATGGTAAGACAGCTCCATTCTTTCCTTTGAATTCCTTCTGCATGAATTGCCCCTGGACGGGCGTGGAAATCGAGATCATAAAGCCAAATGCGAATGAAAGATATTTCATGTTACCGATGATTTATAGTTTTGTACTGCTGGCGGCGTAAATGTATTGATGACCGTAAGCAGATGGAGTTCTATTCAATTCTTGGGGAGGTGCCAGCCCGGCTTCCGAAGCGAGTAGACTGAAGGAATGAAAAGGAATGGGGTAGGGGACCCAGGTAGGAATTGGTTTTTCAAGTTCGTATTCGACCAACAGGAATGTGCCGTTTTTCTTAAGGTACTGCAGTAGGTTTTTGAGAACGGAAAGAGGTTCCTTGGCGTAATGTAGCGTATTCGCCATTAAGATTCCGTCTACTTCAGGAAGTGGAAGTGTTTTGTGGAAATCACCCTCCTCAATGACGACATTTTGCTTTCTACTGAGTGGCGAACGGTATAAGGCATGGGGGGATTTGTCGATCGCAAATATTGTACTCCCTTTTTCTAACAATTGTTCTAGCGCCAGCGTAAAAAGGCCAGTACCAGCGCCAATGTCCGCCCAGATGGCCAATTCCTGGGGAACCCCACGACTAATCAGATTAATTGCTTGGTTGAGCTGCATGCGGGAAAATACAAAATTAGAACCGCTCCTCGTTAATTTCTACTACACCATCTCCGCTACCGAAGCCTTTGATCGAATATATCATACTCAACATAAAGTATCTTCCGAGCGAATTAATGCGGATATCTTCAATGTAGTTCAGCTCGGCATTCCTGGTTAAACCAACATTTCGATTAAGAAGATCCTTCGCACTCAAACGAATTTGAAGTTGGTCTCCTTTTAATAAGAATTTAGAAATAGAGGCATTCCAAATGGGAATTTGGTCATTGAAACCATTCGAACGCCCCCGATAGATCGCGTAATCAAGTGAAGAATTTAATCGGATGCCTTTTGGTAACTTCAAACCGAGATCAGTGTAATAGGTTTGATTGAAATAATCCTGGTCAAAGTGTGAACTGATGGAATAGAAGGTTTGCGTATAAGACCAGCGAGCACCCAACGAAATTTCTATTAAATCGTCATTGCGATTGTCAATACGGAGGCCCCCCGCAATGGTGGACCGTTCCGTATTGTTCTCTAATGTATTGATAAAGGTGATTCCTCGATTGAAATTGTAATCCAAGTCAACATCAAATTTAATTTTCAAAGGACGAATTGGTGTGCCGAAAGAAATATTAGATCTGAAATTGTGCTCATTGCGGACATTGATCGGGCGATTTGTACGTACAAATAGTTCATTGATGGTTTGAGCGTATTTGATCTTGTTCTCCGTATATGTATAGTTGAGATTGGTAAAGATGCGTGTAAAAGAGAAACGATCGAACAGCAGATAATTCAAGTCTAGAACGTGTCGATACTCGGGCTTTAGGTTGGGATTACCAATAAAGATATTTAATGGATCACTATTGTCTTCAATTGGTTGAAGCTGCTGGATAGAAGGCTCCTGGACTGCGGTTCGATAATTGAATCTCAGATTGTTGGTATTCGAGAAGTTGTAGTTGAATCGGAGTTTTGGCAGTAAGTTTAGAAAAGACTGGGAAATCTTCGTATTGCTCAACAATAAGACTCCATTGAGTTTTGAATGTTGCAAGTCCGTACCAGTAGAAAAAGTGAATTTCTTTTGGTTGAAACGAAAACCGATACTTCCCCGGTCGTAGGAATAGGTACTCTCGTATCGATTGCTTAATTGGTTATTAAAGATCCCCTCCTGGTTTTCATCGTTGGGTTGATCAAAGACTTTCCGGTCTACTTCAGTGTCGATGTTTCGGTGGGCATAGCTGAATTCCAGGAATTTTTTCTCACCGATTGGCTCCAATAGCGTAGCCCTTGCTTCCCACGAAACAGCGTTGTTTTCCTGAAAATTGGACTGCAGGATTGTATCCGAAATATTGATTAACCCCCCGTCATTAAAGAAGTTGTTGATGGCATTTAATTGCCCGTTAGCTTCATTTTCTCGGATGCCAAAGGTTAGATTTGTGGTGATCAGACGACCCTTCTTTTTGAATTTTCGCCGATAAAAAAGGTCGGCATTCCAGTTGAGTGCCTCGCCATTCGAAATCGTTCTGCGCAAGCCTTCATTTTCTGTCAGTTGGTCCTGGCCAATGACCGCACTTGAACTTTGCAGGTCGGCTTTGGTATCGTTGAAAGCAAAATCCGTTTTGAACCTAATGGACTGTATGGAGTCGATGTCGTGATCGAGGTTGACGTTAAAACGATGGTTGTTGTTTAGACTTTGATTGAGACTTTGTTCCGTATTGGCGAATTGAAAATCTTCGAGGAAATTTAGTCGGTTAAGAGTGCGACTGACTTCATTGTCCATTCGATTGTAGAAGTAATTGCCATTGATTTCTGTCTTTTTCGATAGTTCATTGTTGAAGTTGAACCCTCCGGCATAAGTTGTGAAAAAACCATTGTCATTCCCAAAACTCAACGGCAAACCCAGTTCATTGCCATCCGTAATTTCCAAACTCATTGTGCCGCCACCTCCCGACATCAAACTTTGAAGGCCTCCCATAAATTGGAAATAGTCTTTGAAGGAAAATCCCTGTTCATTAACATTGTTCGCCATGCCAATGAGAGAGAATTGATTTTTTGGGGTAAAGCGATTGATGTTGACTTTACTGTCGAACCTTGCCATGTCCCCATAGCCTGCCCGTGCATTGCCAAAGACACCTTTCTTTTTGCCCTCTTTTAGTTGCAGGTTAATGGTCTTTTGGCGAACGCCGTCGTCTACGCCACTGAATTCAGCCAATTCCGATTTTTTATCGTAAACGGCAACTTTATCGATGGCGTCTGCCGGGAGGTTTTTGGTAGCTATCTGTGGATCATTGCCAAAGAACTCTTTACCATCTACATAGACCTTTTGCACCTCTTCTCCCTGCGCCCGAACCGTCCCGTCCCGTTCTACTTCTATGCCAGGCAATTCTTTCAAAAGATCTTCCACCACGGCATTTGGTTCGGTTCTAAAAGCGTCTGCATTATATACGACGGTATCTTTGCTAAGCGAAATCGGATTGCGTTCTCCCTTAACAACCACTTCTTCCAGTTTCTTGCTTTGTAGCTGCATGGTCAATTGGCCAATGTTGTATTCTGGGCCCGAATCCGCCTTGATTTCAACGGGATGATCAAGTTGTTCATAGCCCAGATACGTCAGTCTAAGCAGGAAATTGCCAAAGCCAACTTCATTCATCTCAAATCGCCCCTCTTTATTGGTCAGTGCAAATTTAACCAATACGGAGTCTTTGACTTGTAGTAACATGACGGTAGCATTTGCCAAAACCTCTTGGTCTTCCCCGGCCACTTGGCCAACAAGTTTACTGGTTTGAGAAAAACCTTTGCCAATGATAAAAATATAGCACAGAATAAATAATACGGTAGGCTTCATTCGCAACGATTTTGATGCAGATAAAGGTATAGGCAGTGAGCTAGAGATTGGGTTAATAATCCTTGAATTTGGGTTAATAAATGTTAATTGCGGTGATGCGACGGCCATTACGAGGTTCCAATGTATGAAAGAAGAGATGTATGGTCTCCTAGTGGGGCATTCTATTATGCGACAAAATAACTATTTTGCAGTCCTAAAGATACTGCGATGATTAAATTGAAATTCGTTGAGAAAGACGATCCCGTTACTGAAATTCTCGATCGTCTGAAAAAGATGGCCCTGGCATTTAAGGAAGAGTCGTTAGAACAGGGAGAAGTGGAATTGGAACACAGCGATATCCAATTGGAAGGTGAAAAAGCAATTCATCAATACCTCGACGAAATCGAAGGACAATTAGGAGAATGGTGGTACTGTGCATGTTGAGATAAATCTTCTAAATTAGCCGGACAATCAAAACGGAATTCCACATCATGAAAACTGCTTCCTACTACCTATTGACCTTTTGCCTAATCGGGGTTTTGCATTCGAATGCACAGAAGTTAACTGATTATGTGAATCCATTCATCGGTACTTCAAATTACGGGGCTACACATCCCGGTCCAGTAATGCCGAATGGTATGGTTTCCGTCGTGCCATTCAATGTGGCCTACAAAAAAGGAAAGGGCAATGTTTATGAAAAAGATAGTGAATGGCACAGCAGACCTTACGTTTTCGAAAACAGTTTTCTCACCGGTTATTCTCATGTGAACCTAAGTGGTGTTGGCTGCCCGGAATTGGGAAGTATTCTGTTGATGCCTACCACGGGAACCCTGGAGTTTGACGCAGAAAAATATGGCTCTACCTATTCCAATGAGCGAGCAACTCCGGGATATTATACCCATAATTTATATCGATACGATACCAAGGTTGAGTTATCCGCGACCTTGCGTACCGGCATTAGCAGATATACCTTTCCTAAAGGCCAAGCCAATATCTTACTTAATCTCGGCTTGGGATTAACCAATGAGAGTGGCGCAGCGCTTAAGATTATTTCCGATACGGAAATTGAAGGATACAAAATGATCGGCACCTTTTGTTATAACCCTGAGGATGTCAGGCCTGTCTACTTTGTGATGCGAGTGAGCAAAGCTCCGAATCGGGCCGGAGCGTGGAAAAAAATGCCGGAATACCGCGGTGTTGAAGCAGATTGGATATCTTATAACAATACGTACAAACCATATCCCGATTATCGACAAGAGTTGGCGGGAGATAACATTGGCGCTTATTTTAGTTATGATTTGGCAGTATCCGAGACCATCGAAGTGAAGGTCGGAGTTTCTTATGTCAGTATTGAAAATGCTCGCCTAAATCTAAATTTGGAACAACCGGGTTTTGACTTTGATGAAACCCGCACTAGCGCCGAGGTCAGCTGGAACGATATGTTGAAGCGGATCCAGGTAGAAGGTGGGACCCGGGAAGATAAAACAATTTTCTACACAGCACTATATCACCTGTTAATGCATCCCAACATCATCCAGGACATTAATGGTGATTATCCAATCATGGAGGGCAATGGCATTCGTAATACCGGTGGGACAAACCGTTACAGCGTTTTTTCTCTTTGGGATACCTACCGGAACGTCCATCCTTTCTTGTCTTTAGTATATCCGGACCTACAGACGGATATGTTGCGGTCTATGGTGAATATGTATAAAGAAAGTGGCTGGTTGCCAAAATGGGAATTGCTTGGGATGGAAACCAACGTTATGGTTGGAGATCCCGCTACTCCTGTAATTGCCGATTCTTATCTTAGAGGACTTACCGATTTCGATGTAGAGACGGCTTATGAAGGAGCTCGAAAGGCGGCAACGTTAAGGGAAAATAATAAATTGAGGCCGGGTTTGGCATTCTACGATCGTTTGGGCTGGATACCCGAGTTTACCAAGGATAGTATTTGGGGGACGGTTTCTACTACACTTGAATACAATATTTCTGATTGGAATTTATCGCAGTTAGCTAAAGCCCTGGGCAAAGACGAAGACTACTTTCATTTTGGCAATCGCTCTTTGTCTTATCGCAATTATTTTGATGATTCGACAGGTATGTTAAGGCCGCGGATGCCAGATGGCTCTTGGTTGGAGCCATTTGATCCAGAGGCGGGTAAAAATTTTGAACCGGTGATCGGTTATGTGGAAGGTAATGCCTGGCAATATCGATTCTATGTACCACATGACATTAAGGGATTGATTGGTTTGATGGGTGGTGGAGACCGTTTTGTGGAAGCACTTCAAACTTGTTTCGATAGCAATAATTATGATATGGCCAATGAACCAGACATTACTTATCCATTTTTATTCAATTATGTCGATGGTGAGGAATGGAGAACACAGCGTACGGTCCGCCAATTGATTCGCAAACATTTTACGGATAGCCCAGGTGGAATTCCTGGAAATGACGATACCGGCACACTATCCGCTTGGTTGTTATTCAGTATGATGGGACTATATCCGGATTGCCCGGGAAATACTTTTTATACATTGACCAGTCCGGTGTTTGACCGGATTGTTATCTACCTGGATAAGAAGTATTATCCGGGCGATTTTTTGGCTATAAGCGCCCGTAATAATGGCCCTGAAAATTTCATCATTGATCGAATGAATTGGAAAGGAAAACGCTTGAAGCCCTTCTTTATTGACCACAATGAACTGGTGAAAGGAGGAGAATTAGAGTTCATTCTGGCCAAATAAAATAGATCAACATGCCCTTGAGAATTCGCTTGTTACTTCTGTATCTCAAATATTTCACAAAAACTGTTTACGGGAAGATTACTCCTGAAGAACTGAGGAAAATTCATGATAAGGAAGAAGCTTCTTCCATGGATCTGATTGACTTCCCTCCGATAAAAATGTTTAAAATTTGGGAAGAAGCAGTGTCGATGCGGGATGGTGAAGCGATAAAAGTCCGGATCTTCCGCCCAGTAGAAAAAGCAGATCTGCCTTTGATAGTGTTTTTTCACGGCGGAGGGTTTGTGACCCGGACCGTATCATTTTATGACCGGGTCTGTCGCCGTATTGCATCTGTAAATCAGTCAGTAGTCGTGTCAGTCGATTATCGGTTGGCTCCCGAACACAAATTCCCGGGGCCATTGATGGACTGTTATGATGCTATGTTATGGGCCGTGGAAAACGCAGGAGTTTTAGGTGCTGATGCTTCTCGTTTGACGGTGATGGGCGATAGCGCGGGAGGTAACTTAGCCACAACGGTCTGTTTGATGGCAAGGGAAGAGAGGGGGCCGAAGATCGGTCATCAGGTGCTGATTTATCCGTCGACGGATGCCCGGCTATGTCATCCTTCCATTGACCAGCTTCGTGAAGGGTATTTGCTTACCAAGGAAATGATGATCTGGTTTTTGAATCATTATAAGAGCCGGGAAGAAGACATTCACGACCCATATATGTCGCCTTTGTTGGCGGAAGACCTAAGCGGTTTACCACCCGCCTTTGTGCTGACAGCAGAATACGATCCATTAAAAGATGAGGGTAAAGCATATGCTTTGAAATTGAGAGAGGCTGGTGTGCCCGTTCGATTCAAGGAATACAAAGGGATGATCCATGGTTTTTTCTGCATGCCTAGAATCACAAAACAAGCGATCCTTGCGCACGAAGAAATCAGCGCTTCCCTACAATTTTGACTCCTGGACTTTGAGCGGTTCGACAGTTATGACCTGAGTAGGTGTCAATTTTTTGCTGATAGTAAAATGAAAAGTGGTTCCAATTCCTTCCCGAGATTCCACCCAGATCTGCCCCTGATGCTGTTCCGTTATTTTTTTACAGAGTGCTAAACCGATTCCCGTTCCTTCAATCTTATCTTGACTATGAAGTCGTTGGAAAAGTAGAAAGATCCGGTCATAAAACTCCTTGTTGATACCAATCCCATTATCTTTGATCATAAAATGCCATCGCTTAGATTTTTCCGTTGCATGGATCTCAATTTTGGGCCTCATAGTAGTTTTAGAGAACTTCAAGGAATTACCAATGAGGTTTTGGAAGAGCTGCTTAAGTTTGGTGTGGTCTCCGTAAATCTTCGGTGGTAGATTGTGCAAGGTTATGATCGCAAAACGATCCTTGATGGAGGTATGCATTTCTTCCATAATCTGCTCGAGTAGAGCCGGCAGATCTACGGGCTCGATATTTAGTTTTGAGTTATTTACCCTTGAGTAAGTTAGCAAATCATTGATCAATTGGTTCATATTCAGCGATGCTGACATGATAAAATCCAGATAATCCTTTTCCTGTTCAATGAGTTTGTCTTGTAGACTCCTCTTCAGGAGTTGACCAAAACTAATGATCGTTCTAATTGGTGCTCTGAGATCGTGCGAAGCGATGTAGGCGAAGTTTTCTAATTCCATGTTCGATTCGATGTATTTTTCCAACTCGCGGTTTTTGTTATTCAAGTCTTGTAATTGTTGGAAAATTACTTCCCTTTGACGTTTTACTTCGGTGATATCGGTCGCTACTCCCAGCAACCCGATAATTTTCTCTTCATCACTCAGAATCGGCTTTTTGATGGTGGTTAGCCATTTTTCGCGATTGTTACTGTCCAGGATCTTTTCTTCCGAATGTTGCTTGACCTTGCCGGTATCAAGGATTTCAATATCATCCTCTACAAAGTGAAGATCTTCAGTGAAAAAAGGGTGGATTTCTTCATCTCGTTTACCAATCATCTGTTCGGGAGACATGCCATAGGCATCTGCCATGGCCTTATTGACAAAGGTGAATTTGCGTTTTACATCTTTCGCAAAAATGAAGTGGGGGTTAATATTGGCAATTTGAGTAAGGAATTGATTGCTTTTCCAAAGCTTTGTCTTAAAATCCAATATGTTTTTACTGAAGTAAATGACAGTAGCAATGATGATGGTTAGACTCACCATCCCAACCGTAAATTCTAAACCATAGACATTTTTGGTCGGATCGATAGCCCCATAATTTAGATGATATTGGTAGAATAACCACGAACTGATTCCTAGTATAATATTAATAACCTGTTGGTAGGGCCGGGTTGTCAAATAGGAAAACACTAAAAATGCTGCAATTAAAGCCAGTGAAATGCTGTAAACCCGACCCAGATAAAGTGAACCGAATATGATTACCGGATAAAAAGTGCAAATGCCCAACCAGAATACCATTTTAACTTTCCGCTTTGTTGCCAGGTAGTAATTGACAATGAGTACAATTAAAGAACCAGCAGTGATGTAAGCGCTAACGTAGTTACCTCCAAAATAGAAATGCAGGATCTGGAACATCAAAAGAAAGGAACCGATAAACGAAAGTTGTTTTATGAACTGTATTCTGGATTCCTCTTCATTGATTACAAAGTCACCGGTCAGCTTTGGGTCCCTGAAATTGCCTTGTCGGAAAAAGTAATAAAGCGAAAGAATAGCAATAAGACATAAGATGCCCATGGCCATGTTAAAGGTCTTGCTTTGCCTTAGAAGTTGTTCGCCGACATCAATTTGTTCCTTTAGAAACTTGTTTTCTTCCTCCTTTTGTTTGGTTTTTAGTAAATATTCGGCGATTCTCGTCCGTTTAGCACGATCCCGATTGAATGCCACGAGTTTCAGCGAATCAATGATCGTTTTTATTTCATATGCTTTAGGATAATCACCCATTTTTGCATAGATGCGCTCCAAAAGAAAATATGCATTTTGAGTTTCGTCGGTCAGGTTATTGGTAAGGACAAATTCCAGGTTCTTTTCGGCATTTGAGAGTGCTTCTTCAAAGCGGTTGGTTTCAAGAAGGACGTCAGTAATAGCCTGTTCGGCACGGGTTATGAATTTGGCAGTATTCACCTGGCGAGCCAGAGAACTGGCTTTTTTCCCATGTTCCAGGGCCAGGTTGTAATCCTTTTCAGTCCGGTTGATGATGCTAAGGTTGACATAAGCGTCAGCAGCTATGTAGGGGAATTTCTTGTTGGAAAGCCGAATGGCTTCTTCAACAAGGACTTTGGCTGAGTCGATTTTGCCCAGATTGATGTAGTGAAATGAAAGGTCTTTGTAGACGTACGCCAGTGGTCGTTTCTCATCCGATGCAAGGGCCAGTGCCAGGGATTCTCGCATGTAATCCAGCGCTGTCTCATTCTCCCCTCTTTGACGGAAAAGATCAGATAGATTTCCCTTGGGATAAAGCGCTCGATGGGGGAGTCCCAACTGATTGGCATAGTTGATGGCATTAGAGAATTCAGTAACAGCCCGGTCATACTCTCCAAAATACTGATAGGCGATGCCCAGACCATTATGGATATGGATGAGTTGAGTATCTCTTTTCGGGAGGGCAAGTTCCTTAGCCCTATCCAAACTAATGATGCCATCCATATAATGGCCGGTGATCACCTGGGTCTTACCGAGAAGGCAATACATTTCTAACTGAATGGCTTCATCCTTTTCCGACAGGGCGTACTCCAGTGCTTTAGTAGCATATGACTTAGAGGCTTCCGCATTGATGAAAAAGTACTCATCCGCCAGATCTCTGTAAACCCGCATTCGCTCAGTCCCAGGCAAATCTTTTTTCAAGGTATTCTCAAGTTTCTGAATTTGCAGCGGAAGAACGGGAGAACTGTTTTGTGCTTGGGTACAAAAATGAGAGATGAAAAAAAGTAGAAATGAAGAAATAGTTGAATAGCTTTTATTCCTCATCTTTATCAGTGGACTCTTTTGGTATTTTACTACGAACTTCAACTATATAAGCGGCTAAGGGTTATACAATATCCTTCTAAATGTTGATGATGTCGGGAAACTGTGTTTTTGAATTTGTAGCGTTTGTTCTGGTTGTCACTTGATGCAATATAATCAATTAGTCTAAAACACAGTGTTAGATTAATTGATTTCCTCCTTAATCTAAAGGATGCGACTTGGGTTTAGAGCTACCTTTTAGGTGCTTGAACGAATAATCATAACGAAGGTTTCCTAGGGGTAAATTGGCAAATGCTGGAAAGACGCGGTTTTATTAGTTTTGCCGTTCCTTTTTCTAAATTAGATGTAGAGTTTAGATGGATCAGAAACGATGACTTCTACCTTATAGACCTTTTTGGGCTTCATAAACCCAGAAACTATAGTCAAAGGGGTTTTGGTGGTCCTTCGAATAATAAGTGGTGGATTGAACCTTCCATCTCTTTGGATCTATTTCGGGAAAAAATACATCTCCAACAAAGGAATGATGGATCTTAGTCAGGACCAAACGGTCGGCTAGGTCGATTGTTTGAGCATAGACCTTCCCTCCGCCAAGGACCAATAATCGATCCAATTCCATATTCTTGGCGGTTTCAATTGCCTCCGGTATTGAATGAGCGATGGATACCTCTGGGTTGGTATAATTGTTATTGCGTGTTACAATGATGACGTCATTGCGGTTTTCGAAGATATCACTCCCCTGTGCTGATTCATAGGATTTTCTACCGGTAAGGAGCCAATCACTTTTGATGTAGTTACGAAAGAAAGCAAGGTCTGCGGGCATATGCCAGAGCAATTCTCCCTTGTTGCCAATCACATGGTTTTCTGCAATGGCAGCAATCAATTCAATTTCCATACATTGACGGTTATATGTACAGTTCTTAATGTTTAGACGGGGAAAGTTATATAAAAAGTGGTAGCTCTTCCAGGGATCGAATTGAATTCTAATGTTCCATTCAAATAATCAACTCGAGTACGGATACTTCTGATGCCGAGCCCTTCCTTCGTAGCGAGCTTTTCGGATGAGAAGCCCTTCCCATTATCTTCGACAGTAAGATGAATCACCGAATCGTGTTTAGCCAATTGTACGATCACATCGGTGGCATCCGCGTGTTTGGCAATGTTATTGAGGAGCTCCTGGATAATTCGATAAATGTTGATAGCCTGATGCTCCGTAAATGTGCCATCTAGATTTATTGTTTGTAGGATAACACTGAGGTTTTGTGACTTTTCCAAGGCCTTACAAGCATCGGTTAGTGCTGGCACAAGCCCGAACCTGGATATTGCTCCGGGCATCATATTGTAGGATATTTTTCTAACCTCCTGGCAGGCAATATCCAGTAATTGTTGACCCTTCTCGTATGCTGGCTTGTGCTTGGAAGAAAGAGCACCCTTTCCAATTTGATCGAATTGGAGCTTGGTGCCGGAAAGCAAATCTCCAAGTCCATCTTGCAGTTCTGCGGCCATCCTTTTCCGTTCCAAAACTTGACCTTCTACCATAGCTTGGAGCACAACCAGCTCTTGTTCTCGTTGTAATACATTGATTTTTTGTTGTTGTAATTCTTCGTTTTGAGCGGCAATTATTTGATTCTTAGACCAACCCCAATAGAAGAAAAAAGCAAAACCGATCAAAGAGAGAACGGCAAAAATTAAGATGTAGATTAAGAATTGCTGCTGTTGAAATTTGGCGCCTCTTTGCTTAGCTTCTGCATTTAAGAGGAGAATGTCTTTTTCTTTTTTTTCGGATTCGTATTTGGCCTCCATTTCTCTGATAATTCTGGTTTGTCGAAGATTGAATAGGGAATCCTTCAAAAGACTGTACCGGTCGTAGTATTCAAAGGCCAACTGGTCGTTCTGTTGAGCAGCGTAGGCTTTTGACAACAAATAGTAAATCTCTTGCAGTTGAGGACTGAGTCGACTTTGGCTGGCGAACTCATTGGTTGCCTTCAATAAGCGGATCGCCTTTTGACTTTGTCCAGTCTTGATAAATATTTCGGCCATTGCGTTTTTTGCATCGATTTCGCCAACGGCGTATTTTGCTGTTTCGTTTAACTTTAATGTTGTTTGTAAGTATGACATTGCAACCTCATATTGTCCTTCCTGGATCTTGACCTTTGCCATCGCAAGGTTAATATTGGCAATAAGCGCTTTCTTATCTCTAATCTGATAAAGCTTCAAGGCGGCTTCAAAATAATTCAGGGCATCAACCCTTTCTCCTTGTGCGGCTTTGATTCTGCCGAGAGCTTCATAGATTTGCCCCTTGGTAGTGACTAAGTTCGTATGCTCGGCCAACAGAAGTGCTTGCTTTGCCAATTTCTCCGCTCTCTGTAAAGAACCGTACTGGGTCAAATAACGGCTAAGATTCTTCGAGGTATGAATGATTTGGAATGTATCTTTGAACTTTTCCGCATTTTCTAATGCTTTATATCCATTTTTAAAAGCAGCTTCGTAATTGCCAGCATTTGATTGAATCAGGGCCAAAAGCGTGTAGGCCCCTGTCAACTCGGGATGCTCTTCCAACTGCTTTTTGATTTCAATTGCTTTTTGCGCATAAAAGCCTGCAGAATCTAGATTACCCAACTCCCTGTAAGAATTTGATTTACCCAGGTAGATATGACCGATCATACTTTGATCTTCCAATATTCGGTAGAGTTTTTCGGCTCTCACAAAGTATTCAAGCGCATCGATCGGCCGGTTTTTGGCCATCAGTAGATTGGCTTTTATTCTTATGGCATCTGCCAATCTTGGGCGATCTTCCCTTTGGGTAGCCCAAAGGATACTTTCCTCGTAAAATATCAGGGCTGAATCGATCATTCCCTGATGGACGAAGTAGTTGGCAATACTGTAGGATAGGTCGAATGCTCTTTGTAATGACAAACGGGAGCCGTGGTAGTACGCGACAGAATCTTGAATGTTCGCCGCAGATAGCGGGGAAATTAGAGCTTCCTCACCATGATGAGTATGAGAAGAAAGTTGACCCCATGAGCAACCTGTACTCAGAAGAAATACTGCTAAATATCTGATATCACAGAAGTACCTCATTTTTATTGTTGCTTAAGCGTCTTCTGCCAACAGACAAGATTGCTGTTAGGCAGAAAAGGTCAGGATCAAAGTTTTCCCCCGACCCGGAAGTATCTCCGTTTCCAAAATGCCTCCTAGGTATTCTACCCTAGTCTTGATTCTTTTGAACTCCTTACGGCGTAGAAAGTCTTTCTCTATCGAATCACTTGAGCAATCATTGTCTTCGATTGTCAGATGAATAATACCTTCATGTCGAGCTAACTGTACAATCACTTCCGAAGCGGTACCCGGGGCAACTACCTTTATTAAGGTTTCTTGTATTATTCTGTACAAGGCAATGGATCGATTTTCAGAAAGTTCGTTGGCCCAGTTGATACTTTGGAAATTGACTTTTATCTCACTGTCAATTTCAAACCTGGTACAAAGATCCCGTATCGCTGGGATTAAACCGAATTTCGCAATTGCACTGGGCATCATATTGTGTGCCAACTTCCTAACCTCCGAGCATGCCTGGTTCAGCAAAGTCCGGCCTTCAAAATAGAATTTTTGTTGTTGCAACGAGAACTTTGCTCCATCAATGGAGTCAAATTGAAGCCTAACTGTCGAAAGTAAGCCGCCCAGCCCATCGTGAAGATCATGGGCAATGCGCTTTCCCTCCTGTTCTTGTCCCTCAATCATTGCTTTCAACGACAATAAACGCTTTTCCTTTTCCAGTTTAGCAATTTGTTGCCGGCCAATTTCCTTTTTCTGCTTGACAATGATTTGGTTCTTTACCCAGTTCCGATAATAGGAATAAGCCATGCCTGAGCAAAGTACGGAAGTCATAAATAGAATTGCAATGAAAATCCTCTGTTGCTGGAGCTGCATCTTTTTTTCTCGGGCTTGTTTCTGGAGTTGTACAATACGCCTTTCAGCCTTTTCGAATTGGTATTTATTCTCCATTTCCCGAATAATACCGGCTTGATCTTGATGGAAGAGTGAGTCTTTCAGCGAATTCCACCTTTGATAATAAAAAAGTCCTTTGCGATATGCTTTTTCTTTCGAGTACAAAAGATAAAGATGTTTGTAGATTTTTGCCATTGCTAAGGGCCTTGCCCGCTTTTCTGACTCTAATCTTATTCCCTCTATCTTTTCGATTGCTTCCGGAATTCTGTTGAGATGAGCTAAGGAAATTGCTCCGGAAATTATCAGCTCCACTTTTTGAGAAAATGGGTAGGAAACACGCCATTTTTCAGTAGCTAAATCATAGCTTTTCAGAGCGTTCCAGTAGTTCCGCTGACTCAAATGTGCATCACCGATGGCTTTTTGAGTAGTAATGCTTTTTAAGCCTTGATGCTTTTTTTGATAGAAAACCAGTGCTTTCGAAAATAAATCCAGTGCCCGATCCTCCATCTTCTGAGCTAACTTGATGTTCCCCAGTTTCAGTTGAAGGTCGGCAACAGCAAGCTCCATGTCATGAGAATTGGCGAGCTCGATGGCTGTTAGGATATTGCTTTCTGCTTCCTCTAGGCGGCTTTGCTTTTCAAGGAAAACGCCAAGTCGTTCAAGGCTTTGTAAAAGACGAATGGTGTCCTGATGGATTTCTGTTTGCAAGATATTTTGACGGAAATAATTCTCGGCCTTGGCTGGGTAATCCAGGATTGTGTACAATCGACCTAAATTGTTATTTAACCTCAACCTTGATTCCAGTTGCAGGTTGTCTATTTTCTTCTCGGCCTGCCGAAAATAGTGAAGAGCAGAGTCTGCATTTTCCAACTGCAGATGGACTTCACCCAGATTTACCTGCATGAAACATGTTAACTCCGAATCTTCTAACTTAGTGCTCAGCGCCAGTAACTGTTGATTGACTTTGAGCTGATCCAATGGCTTTTCCATTTGGGCCAGCATTCGAGACTTCACTTCCAGAGCTATCTTTAAGGTTTGATCATCTCTTATTTTTGCCGCTAGTGCAATGAATTCATCGCAATATTTCATGGCGATGCTGGGGGCTCCGGTCCGCAAAGCCAGTTCCGCAAGCTCCTTCGCTAGAGGAACCATTGCTGCCCAATTTTTTTTTGCTTTCAGACGATCATATGCATCAATTTTTTGAGAAAAGCTTCTCTGGAGACCAATTTGGGGGGGAGATACAGATGGATTAGTTTGGCCAAAGACAGAACTGGTTAATAGGATGAAGAATATGAACAACCAGTTATAATGCTCCATGATCCAGCAATTTGTGCTCTAAGGCCACTCGTACCAAACCAGCTGTATTGCGTACGCCAACTTTGCTTAATAGATTTTTGCGATGCGTTTCGACGGTGCTTAGACCAAGAAAAAGCTTTTTAGCAATCTCAGCAGTAGTATGTTCTTCAACGATCAATTTTAAAATCTCCGTTTCTCTTCTTGTTAATTTAGGTATGAACCCGGAAGTTTTCTTTTCTCTTCCTGGCATCATACTTTCAATTAAAGTGTTGGAAACTTCTTTACTAAAATACTTTTCGCCCTTATCCACGGACCGAATTGCGGCAATCACCTCATCCTTCCCGCTGTTTTTCAATAAGTATCCTTTAGCGCCACTTTTCAACATGCCATGAATGAAGCTTCCTTCGTTGAACATTGTAAGGGCAAGAACTTTTACTGAAGGATAGCTTTTGGTAATTATTTTGCAGATCTCGATACCATCCTGCCCCGGTAAATTGATGTCTAATAATACAACGTCGACCTCTTTTTGCTCAAGTAGACGCAAAGTTTCGGGGCCATTGAGTGCTTCTGCTACGACTTGTATGTCTTCTTGGTCCGCCAGAATTGATTTGATACCATCAATTAGAACTTTATGGTCGTCTACAATTAGAATGTTGATCATTTTCCGTGGCTTTTAACGCTTTTTATTGTGAGAGTGTCTCACGATTACAATATTAACAAACATTACTAAAAAACGCCATCCTGGAAAACCATGAATAGAATACCAAAAATGGTGAAAATGTTACGAATGAATGCCTAAGGCTTCCATCCCAAAGTGAAAAGTAGATCATACAAATTTCTGATTGATTGGCTTTTCGCGGAAAAGCAGGCTCGAAAAGAATTTTTTCAACCCGAAGCGTATTTTTCAGACAGCCCCTGGTCTTCATTGTGAAAGAAGCCTTCTGAAGAACGCCATCAGAATTGCTGAAATAGGAAGAGGTCAAACTGACTTAAAATTGGGGCGATCGATGGAGGGAATGCCGTCTTTGGAGGGCCTCGTCGATGGATTTTAATGAAGCCTTCTAATGACGATAAGCGCCCTCAAATTGAAAAATTGGGGGGAGTGGGAAAGAGTGTGGGTGTGAAGTAGCCGACCGATTATTCGAATCTAACTACAAAGAAATCACCTAACAATGCCATAGCATTGCCTTTAAGTTTTCTAAATTTTTTGGTGAAAGAGTGCCATTTTTGGTTGACGGCAATGACGGATTGGTCATCTTTCTGCGTAGATGTTTTTAGCTCTCCTTTAATCAATTGCTCCATGTTCTTCTGGTCATCAGAAAGAAAAGCATCGAAGTTTTTGGCAAGAGACTCTATTTCCTTTTTCTTATTTTGCTCCGAATAATACTTAGATTGATTCAATAGTCGTATGAAAAAACGACTTTCCTCCTTGACGTAGCCAGCCTCCCGGCTCATTTCGTTTAGTTTATCAGCAAATCTAGGGGCTATCTCCGAGGTTGCACCAACTTGGAAATTTGTAATAATTGAATTCATGTTATAAGATGATTTAAAATGGAACAATTACAAACGTGTGTTGGAGTGATAGCCTTTGCAGAATCTAATTAGTGGTGAGGTCAGTGTTTGTAACGATCAGTGGATTTGGGAGGAGTTAGTGTCGGTGGGATACCATCCGTTCAATAATGTTGGGAAGTATTTTATACTTGATAATTTTCTACGCCGGGATCTTTTGAAGGTTACAAGTTTACCGTAAATTTTTTTCCTTGTTAACGGCAGTTGTAAGGTTTATTTTGGTGCTAAGAAGTCTTGTGCAGCATTTGTGAATTAGGAGTCTAAGTGACCGGAAGTTCTACGAAAGGATGGTAAACCTACTATTGAAATCATTGTATTCGTTCGGTTCCCGATACAGATTGCGAGGATCGGTCAACCAATTGACTCCGTCGGTTACAAACTTATAAGTGTGATTCCCCGGTGGAGGCATTGGAATGGTGATTTGCCAAATGCCTTCTGAGGTCTGATGCATTGGTGCTAAAGTAGGATTCCAGCCGTTGAATGACCCTGCAAGACTTACGCTTCCTACATTATGGCCATGGTATTGGAAGCTAACGGTTTTCTCGAGATAGTTGATAAATGGAGAGAAAGAGATCAGTCCGCTGTGATATTCTCCAGAGGCTCTAATGATGGCGCTGCGAGCCTGAATAACACCATAACCCTGACGGAGGGATGGTTCATATTGCAATTTTCTGGCGGTTGTAAAGAGGATTTCTCGGACCGCCAGTGGCTGCAAAGAAGGATTGGCTTCCAGAATTTGCGCAATGATTGAACAAACAATCGGAGCGGCAAAGGAGGTGCCGTCAACACTCTTAAAATAAGGGTTTAGAAAATTTTGATTGCGAATGCGATCTTTAACAATGTGTCTGATTTCATTTTCGTTGCGGTAAAGGAGGTTGAGATCAAAACGAGTCAGCTTTATTTGCTTTTGTAGTTTATCTTTTAGCTGTCCGTCAGGAGTTTCCAAAAGGTCAAACAAAATTTTAGCTTCCAAATATGCATCGGTTCCAGGAAGAATGGGAGCAGGTAGCCAAATGGCAGGAGCAATCAACTCGGGCTTGAAAAACTCGTCTAAAGTTTCACCGTAAGTGGAGTGATAAAGTACATTATCAAGGGGGTCCAGGGTATTGCGATCGTTCAGGCCTCCTACCGCAATTACGCTTGGAGCACTGGCAGGGGGTTTAATTTTAGCATAGGGATTATTTCCTACCGCAGCCACTACATTGATACCGCTCGCAACTGCGGCTTCGCATCTTTGTGCCACTTCACTTTCTTCGAGGGGAAGCGGAAAATCGTCGGTAACGGATAAATTAATTATCTGGATGTTGAATTGTTCCCGGTGCCAGATTGCCCAGTCCAAAGCTTTTACGATGCTATCTCCCGTGATTCTTCCAGATTCTTCAGCAACTTTTAACAAGATCACTTTTGCATCCGGTGCCAAGCTTTTGTAAAGTCCTTCGGTAGATTGACCATTTCCCGCTCCAACTACGCTGGTCATGGTGCCATGCCAACTCACAGGTTGTGGCGTATAGAACGTTTTCGCTGTAAGCGGGGGGTCAGTCAGGTCGACTACTGCTAAAATTCGATTTTCGGGTTGCGTCAAGTCCGGGTGAGGATAGAATCCACTGTCGATGAAACAGATGGTTACTCCCTTGCCAGTATATTGCGTAGAGGCATTTAATTTCCAGGGGAGGGGAAGCACTGTAAAGTCAATAAGCGACATGTAGCGGTCGAGCCACGAAGCCTGATTGCGATAAAGTTGAGTCTGTAGCCTATCCGTACAACTGGTACAGATACCCTGGCCAATTTGCCAACTACTTTCATATTGATGGATCCCTTGCACCAGGGGTTGATCGAGATCTTGGGCAAATAATTTAACCAGTTGCTCTTTTTCTAATCCACAAACAGGACAAATGAGGCTCATGTGCTGATGCTTTACCAGTAAAAATACAGCGCTTTACGGAATTATTTCGGATATTGGGAAGCTAAATTGATAAGCACGCGGAGATTCAATTCACATTGGTGAACATTTTACCGGCGACCTGGCTTTTAGAAAGTTAAGCAACCATATTATGAAGAAAATATTAGCTCTTTCGGGGAGTAACAGTTCTGATTCGATCAATAAGAAATTATTGGTCTTTGCGGCGGGATTGGTTGAAAATGCTATGGTGGAGATTGTGGATTTGCGGGATTATGAAGTGCCGGTATTCAGCCCAGACCTGAAGAAAGAATCAGGCTTTCCGGAAAAGATTCAATTGTTATTTGGAAAGATACTGGAATCGCATGGTTTCATCATTGCATCCCCTGAATACAATGGCTTGGTGACTGCCGTGCTTAAAAATACGGTCGACTGGCTCTCTGGATTGAATATGAAGTTCTTGGGGCAAAAGCCGACGGCCTTGATCAGCACATCTCCAGGGTCGAATGGTGGCGCCAGCAACTTAGATATCCTCGAGCGGATTTTGCATTATTGGGGAGGACATTGGGTCGGCAGTTATTCTCTCAGTAATTTTCATGATAATTTCGATACAGACGAGATGAAGGTTCGGGATGAAGAAGAACAAGTGAAGATTAAAGAACTCGTAGGAAAGCTAGAAGCAGCGCTGGAAACGATGAGCCTGACTGTGGATTAGTGAAATTCAAGAGAACCATGGGTAAAGTGGATAGAAAGTACTGCGAAGCATTAGATCAACAGGATGATCTTGCCTTTCTGAGAAAGGAGTTCTACCTCGCCGAGGGGGTGATCAACATGGATGGGAACTCTCTGGGGGCCTTGCCTCGGAAGACAATGGCGCGACTCAGCAATGTGATGGAAAAGGAATGGGGGCAAGGTTTGATCAGATCCTGGGCAGATGCAGGGTGGTTTGAGGCACCAGTTCGCATCGGCAATAAGATTGCAAAGTTAATTGGTGCCGGGAAGGGAGAGGTTCTGGTGGCAGATAGTACTTCAGTGAATCTTTTTAAAGCTTTGAGTGCGGCAGTCCGATTAAATCAGGGTCGTCCAATTATTCTATCCGACGATTCTAATTTCCCCACAGATTTATACATGATGCAGGGACTTGCATCCTTTTGCGGGGATTCCTTGAAAGTCAAAGTTGTTCGTCCAGAACAGATCCTAAATGCATTAAGTGATGAAGTGGCAGTCCTGTCTTTAACGCAGGTGGACTTTAAGAGCGCTCGGATCAAAAACATGGAGCTTATTACCAAGAAGGCTCACGAAAAAGGTGTTTTAGTGGTTTGGGACCTGAGTCATAGTGTTGGTTCGATCGAAGTCGATTTAAATGGCGCCGCGGTAGATTTTGCGGTTGGCTGTGGATATAAATTTCTCAATGGAGGCCCCGGAGCTCCTGCTTTCATTTTTACCGCTTACCGCCACCAATCTGCTGCCGAACCTATTTTGTCAGGTTGGATGGGGCATCAGGATCCATTTGCTTTTAGTTTGGACTATCGACCAGCACCCGGAATCGAGCGATTTCGTTGTGGGACTCCAGGGGTTTTGGGGATGGCCGCACTGGAAATAGGGGTGGATTTATTTGAAAAGACCAAGATGAGTGAATTGAGAAAAAAGTCGGTGCGATTAAGTCGACTTTTTATTGAGCTAATGGAACAAGAATGTGGCGATTACGGCTTCCGACTTTACAGCCCGCTCAATGATAAAGAAAGAGCAGGACACGTCGCATTTGGACATGATGAAGGACTTGGCATCTACCGAGCGATAAAAGCCCGGCAAATTATTTCCGACTTCCGGCCTCCCAATGTACTTAGATTTGGTATAACTCCTATGTATCAATGTTATCAGGATATTTTTGAAGTGGTGAGGGCGATTCGCGAAGTAATGGAAACAAGGGCTTGGGATAAGCCGGAATACAAAATCAGAGGAGCAATTACCTAAAAAATATCATTGTATTATCAACCTTACAGCATTCATGGCTACTGATCCACTAACCAAGGTAAATATTAAAGAGGCTTTGAATCGACTTTTTCACCATGAAGAGTTGACTAAAGCCGAGTCTAAATCCATCCTCACTTCAATTGGAAAAGGTGAGGTAAACCAATTTCAAATCGCTGCTTTTCTCACTTGTTTTCAGATGCGGCCGATTACCGGCCCGGAATTAGCCGGTTTTCGAGAGGCAATGATTGAGCTGGCGGTATACATCGATTTTTCTGACCTTGAGACCATTGACTTATGTGGTACCGGGGGAGATGGTAAGAACACCTTTAACATCTCTACCGTTTCATCGCTGGTGGTAGCTGGTGCCGGATATAAAGTCTCAAAGCACGGAAACTATGGCGTGTCCTCACCCTGTGGCTCTTCCAATGTCCTGGAATATCTAGGATATCAGTTTACGAACGATTACGATAAATTGAGAAAGGATATCGATACCGCTAATTTTTGTTATATGCATGCCCCCCTATTTCATCCTGCTATGAAGGAAGTTGGTCCAATCCGTAAAGGGTTGCAGGTCAAAACTTTCTTTAATATGTTAGGACCATTATTAAATCCAGCGCGCCCACGGCAACAACTAACTGGTGTTTTTTCTCCTTCATTGATGCCACTTTACAAGGCGGTTTTTGAAGATATGGGGAGCCAATATGCCGTTATCCATTCCACGGATGGTTATGATGAGATTTCTCTGACCAGCCCCTTTAAGATCAACTCCAACTCTTTCGACGGAACCATTACACCAACTGAAATTGGAATGTCTGCTGTTGCACCTGAAGCCCTTCATGGAGGCACCACCGTAGAAGAGGCGGCGGGCATCCTCGTCAATATATTAAGTGGCAAAGGTAGTGCTGCCCAAAGTAGTGTCGTAATGGCGAATGCTGGTCTTGCTATCCAGCGATTTAAGCCAGACGCCGATCTCAGGGATTGTATGGCGGAGGCGAAGGAATCTATCGAAAGCGGAAGTGCGCTTGCAAAGCTGAATGATCTGGTTCAATAAAAAAGTGATTCCCAAATGAGTTACAGATTTCCCAGAGGTCTGAATCTGAAAATGTGGTAGGGAGCATGTGCTTTCATGTGCCTTTTACTCTGTAACATTTGATTCGGGATGTCGCTATCAGCAAGGTAAAAGTAATGGTCCCCTCCAAGGGAAAGACCATCTGCCCAGCGAATGCGTTCATCTTTAATCAATGTATATCCCTTACCACTTGGTTCTACGACATAGATTCCGGTATTTTCAATATCTGTGATGTAAACGTTGCCAACGTGATCACAGCGGATACCATCGCTGAGTGGCTTGTCGCTTACTCTCTCGACAGCGTTTTCGATTTTTTCGACCGGTTGATCGAAATCAACTGCTACGGATACCGGAATCCGGTATAGGCCGGAGTGACCCATTGCTGCATAATATATATATTGTCCGTCCAGGCTTATATCCAAACCGTCGATTCCCGTCAAAAGGTCAACAATCCCTCCAAAGAAACGCATTTTCTTCTGCGGCGTGACCGGTACAAAGTTTTGATGGTAAACACTTTCATGATTATCCAACAAGCTACGACTCCTTCTTGTATCAATATCATAGACTACCAAAGATGGTTTTCGGCCGAAGAAGCTGACGTCGGCAACAAAAGCATATCGTCCGTCGGGAGTGATGGATAAGTCATTGAAAAAAGAGAGCGTCTCTGCGACGTCCCTTGGAAAGTCATATTCATGTATGATCTTATTGGTTGACAGGTCGAAGGCCGTCAATTTTACAGGGGCGCTGCCATGATTCCCATGGTCAATACTCCAAAGACGATTTTGTTGATCGCAAAACAGTCCTAGGACGGTCGTGAAATGCTCTTGCGTTGCTTCATCGGGATAGGGAAATGCTTTTCCGCCCCTTATTTCCATTAGCTTAGTCTTCAGGGGGCGACTCTCCGGATGGATGGTGAAAAATACACGGACTTCCCGTGAAGTGTCGGATGTAGCAGCTACATTTCCAATGGGTTCTTCATGACTGTAGAACAATTCCAAATCCTCCTGCCCGTAGGTCGGCTGGGTGGAAATGTCCGGATAAACCTTGCCACCACCATAATTCCACCGTAGGTATATCATCAATACAGTGACGATAATGAGCGTTGTAAGGATTAGGTATTTTAATAGGCTCAGGAGTATTTTCATTTTAGTGAATATTTATTCATTTAAAAGTAAAAAAAATCAATTCATCGCTTAATGCTGTTCCATGCCATCTGGAATGCTTGATCCTTCATTGTTTTGTCTAGTTGAATTCGACCATTAAGGTGCCATTTGACCAGTTCGTTAATGCTGCCAATTAATTGACTGACGAGCAACTCTGTAGGAGCACTGCTGACCAAGCGTTCCTTTTTCCCTCTTTCAAGCAGATCGAAAATGGGTAAGAGAAGCCGATCTGTTTCTTCAATTACCTCTTTACGTAGGAAAGGAGATCGATAATATTGTTCAACAAAGGCTCCTTCTTCTGGTTTCAATAAATTGTATTCCAGGTAATTATGCCAGATTTTTTCAAGGCTCACCAAAAAAGGCTGTCCAACAATCGACTCATCAAAGATCCGAGTAGTGGACCTTCTTTTAATCACTAAGTATAGTTGATTAATGAGCTCTGTTTTGTTCTCGAAATAAATGTATACGGTGCCAGTGGCTAGACCTGCCTTCCTAGCTACTTCACTCATTCTAAGACCACTGAAGCCTTCTCTCAAAATGATGGATAAAGTCGCATCAAAGATTGCTTTCGTCTTCTGTTGATCTTTTGACCTTGGCATTCTGATAACAGTTAGGTGCAAATATAGGTGAATATTTGTTCATTTTAAAATAACCAACTATTTTAAAACCAGGGAAACGATCAAAAACAGGACCACGCTCAGGATTAATCCGCCTACAAAGACCCGATAAGCGATGGTAAGCAATCGATATTTTCGCCGCAGGACAAAACCGAGATTGTAAAGGTCTTTTGAAAGAGTTTCATAAAGGGCGTCTTGATTGCGTTTTAACTCTCCCAAATAATCCACGAATCTCTGCTTGCCGATTTTTAGGAAATTGCCAAAGAATAGCAGACTTACTTTGTGACTGGAAACCTCTTCCTCTGTGAAGTCATTCCCTTTTACGGATGGAATGGCCGATAGGACTGCAAAGATAATGGCCGTTAACGAACTGATCATAAGTGCAATCACCGGGATGAGGTATTTGGCGTCGATATCGAGGTCCGAACCTCTTTCGCGCATTGTCACTATTGCCGTCCCGACACTGATAAAAATGGATAGTACTAAGGTATTGATGCTGATGATCATGTTGGCCTTGCCATCGGCAATGGAACTGAGATTGTTGTGATTTCGAAGTGTGATGCGGAAAAGTGTGTCCACCCCGCGTCCTAAGTCTTTACCGGTCTTTTTTCGGGTTTCTTTAACCGAGTCTTCAGCAAGGATCTGCCGTTGGAGAGAAATGTTTTCAAGTTTGGAGGTAATAAACTCCCGCTGTCCATAGGGCGTATAGAACTTCACTTCGACCAAAAGATCCAATAAATACTTATCCCATTCGTCGGTGGATATCTGACGATTTTCAATGTATTCTCTTTCGATTCGCAATAGCTTGGCTCTTTTGAAGAACCGCTTTCTACCTAGATAAGAATAGCTGGAGTCGTGGAGAATCTTTTTTAAGTTGTAATAAGGAGAATCCGATGAAATATCCGCAGTAATCAAATCCTGAATATCTGAAATGGTCGCTTCGTCATAGCTTTTAGTTCTTAGGAATTCGGCGGCAATTCTTGCGCTGCTTGCAGGAACATCGTCGGGATATGCGACATAGCCTACATGTTGAAAAGCAGCCGCCAACAGCAATTTTTCAAAGTCTTCTTGTTCCAAGTCTGATTCAATGGAAATCTTACGTGCTACAGACACAACTTCTTCGATGTATTCGTAATTGTGAAACACAAAAGAAGCAGAGAGGTTTTGAACGAAATGCTCTCTAATAAAGTCGAGCGCCTCGTTTACAATTGCGGTGTTTTTCACTTCAATAGGTTTGTAATTCCCGTAAATATAAGTCTTTGGCGCACAAATCCTAATGAATCTTACTAAAATAGATTGACCATCCAGAAGGTGATCCCTGCATCATTGGCGTGGTGATTGACTTCGATTAACTTCCCGGATGGATTTTCATACATTGAATAATCCAGGCCTCCGTAAGAACGGCTACCGGTGGCAGTAAACCCAGTCAGTAATTGGGATAGTATTTTCTTAAAATGCGATTCATCCGAAGTAGAATAAGTCACGACCTTTTGACACTGTCGATAAGTTATGATCTCGCTCCAATACCATTGTTTGTCGTTTAGAAACTCTTGACATAGACCAAAGGTATAGATCGGACAATTGATTTCCATTCCGGGTTTAGTGGTCAGTAATTTACCTTGTCTTTGTTGGATGAAGCCTTTTTTTTGTAAAAACGACAATTTACGGATCTTGGATAACTCCGACGACTCCAGCAACGTACATTGAGCAGAGCAGATGTTCATACCCAGCATCAATAGACTTAGCAGTAATACTCCTGGTTTCATAATTTATATTTTAGCGTGCCATCCACCCTCCATCAACTGTCAGGATGTGTCCACTAACATAGGCGCTGGCATCAGACGCGAGGAAAATCGTTGCACCAACCATATCTTCCGGAAGACCCCATCGTCCGGCAGGGATGCGATTTTCGATATTGACCGAACGAACCGGGTCGTTTTGGAGGGCAATATTGTTGTCGGTCCGGATGTAACCCGGGGCAATGGCATTTACTTGTACATTGTGTTTGGCCCATTCATTGGCCAGAGCTTTTGTCAACTGACCAACACCTCCTTTGCTGGCTGCGTAGCCCGGCACCGTAATACCGCCTTGGAAGGTAAGGAGGGAAGCGGTGAAGACGATCTTTCCATTTTTTCGCTTCACCATCCTTTTGCCGAATTCGCGACTCAGAATGAACTGAGCATTCAAATTGACTTCAATGACTTTGTCCCAAAATTCATCCGGATGTTCCTCGGCAGGCTTCCTAAGAATGGTACCCGCATTATTCACTAGAATATCGATTACCGGGAAATCCTTATTCACTTGCTCTATGAAGGAGTGCAAAGCTTGCCGGTCCGAAAAATCGCAACTATAAGCCGCAAAAGTTCTCCCGGTGGCTGAAACCTCTTTTTCCACCTGGCTCCCGGACGTTTCAAGGGTGGCACTAACGCCAATTATATTGGCCCCGGCTTTGGCCAACCCAACTGCCATCGCCTTGCCAATGCCTCTTTTACAGCCAGTGATTAAGGCTGTTTTTCCCTCCAATGAAAATAATTGCTGCATCATTAGTTCTGTGTTTTCACAAATGGTTGGACAAGGATGCGTCCATTTTCGAATTTTACCTCAAGATAATATGTTTGGGCTGGTAATTTACGGATATCGATCGAAGATTTCGGGTCGGTAAAAAACAGCTGATTTTCCCCCTTTTGATTGTAGATTTGTATGCTCTTTACGCGCCATGACTCCGGCCAAGTCAAGTTGAGATGATCAGAAGAAGGGTTAGGAAATACCCGGAGTAGAGGCTGATCCTTGAGCGAGGATTGATTGGAGGTTGTAGCATCGAAAGTGACTTCGTAGATTTTCCTGCCCGTTCCGTTACTATTGCCCAGTTCCAGGATAAATAATTTTCCTTCCTTCAGAATTACATCAATGGGGTGGATAAAACCGCTGATCAGTTGCCGGGCACTTAAGGTATCATCCCCGATTAACTCCAAATGCAGGAGGTCGTGGCCATCCGAATTCAACAAACGGCTGTTATTCGTGTATGAAACCATGAAAGCATCGCCTTCAAATGGAGGTGATAAAAGGCGCTGGCGGTCAAAGACGAGGCCGGTTGGGCTGCGATGCGGAGAAAAAGTGGTTGTGGATCTACCTTGGGCGGAAGCATCCATAATATTGCCGGTTTGGGCATCTCGATATCGATCGGCATCCGGCCCAATATTTTTATATGGTTGAACAAAATCAATGTTATCCGGCATCATCGGAAAGTTGGGGTCATTATCATAATATCCCTGATTGTTGGCGTTACCGGGCAGCAAAAGATCTTTGTCCGGATCGTAATCAGAAAATTGGATGGGGTTTGGTTCCCCGCCAATCCACCAGGGAAACCCATAGTGTTGTCCTTCTTTAATTTCATAGAATGCTTCGGCAACATCCCTTCGGTCGGAATTGGAACCACCATAAAATTTACCATCGGTTCCCCAAGCCATCGCAAAAAGATGGCGAAGCCCTTCCACATATAGGTAGGGACTATTCTTTAGAATTGTACTGTCATTAGACAAATGAATAGTCGTATCCGTCGAAGTCGGGATCTTGAATAGTTTTCCACGTATCGGTTGATCCCTAAGATTATTTGTAGCAGGAATTCCATCTAATTCATGAACTTCGCCAGCGTTCGTTCGGGTTCCACTGTGTACAAACACGAATTGCTCATCAAGACTGACAAGTAAAGCGCTAAAACGGTGATCATTGAACGACCTGCCGAGAAAATAAGGGTCGGACTTTGCTAAAATAGTCCACTCACCGCTGGGCAAATGTCCTTTGATCACGTATCCAACCATTGTAACCTGATCGGGCTGAACTACAGAACCGCAAATATAAATGTAGTCCCCTTTTACTTCCATACCGGACACGTAGGGCAGGTCGTGATCTTCCGCATCATACAACAACCGCGGGCGGTTGTCCAGTATTTCATAGATCTCGCCGTCCAATGTACTGTAGACCAGATTGCCGTTGGGGAGTTCTGAAAGCTGGACCGGTATTTCCTGACGAGGGGACATCTCAGTGAGAACGGAAATCGAGAGACTGGGGTCCTTGACGGATTGCCCCGTCAATTCCTTCTGAGGTAGGAGAGGAGAAAGACCGAAGAGAATTGGAAGAAAGTACAACTGTTTTAGAGGCATGCTCCTAGATTATTTGTGAAGTAATAGATTTTCCTGAAATATTAGAAGTTATTGCTTGATCATGCGAAAGACACCAACGCGCCCCTTGTGATCTTCTATTTTCCCGAAATAAAGACCTACCGGCAGTTCTTCGATCGAAAGAACCTCATAATGAGCGTCTTGCTTCGAATGATGGACGGTTACGACTTGCCCCGACCGGTCAAAAAGGCGAATGATGCCGATTGGCGACGAGCTTCTGACGTGAAATTGACTGCGAACCGGATTGGGGAAAAGATTTAATTCTTCAGCGGGAATGACCTCTATTTGTGAAACTGGGTCCAAGGTCGCTGGATTGGAATAGGGCGAACGGCAAATATCATTGAAGGCATATACTCGGAAAATGGCCATTCGCATTTCCATTGAGACATCCGCAAGCGAATAAGTGGTCGTATTTTCTTCAACTGAGGTAAGGAGCTGATAGGTATTACCTTCATCAACCGAATATTCGATCCGGTATCCCCGTTCACGACTGGCAATGTCTAACCATTGCAACGAGATAGCTTCTCCCTCAATAACCACCTTCAGTCTAGCGGGAGCATCCGGCAGCGGACCATACCTCCGGCGATGATCCAACTGCGCCTGGTAAAGTGAAGGAATAGCCGGCTCCTGATTGAGCAATTCGACGAAGCCGAGCGCACCGGGGAATCGCGGGTTGGTTCTCAATCCACCGGTACCGCCAATAGAGTAATTCTGCCGTAAAGGAGGTTGTTGGATTACCCGGGAAGTGAAGGCGGGCATTTTAACATTCCATGCAACGCTATGGGTTGCAGCCCAACCATGCCCGGTACCGAAGCTTCCCCGATTGTAAAGCCCCAGTAATGTGGATCCTTCCGGTTGTGAGAATTGAATGTTGTCGAAAAGCAGTCCCTGACTCCAGCGTCGATGACCCTCACTGGCTGTATAATCATGTTGACTTTGACAGTTATGCCAAACAATACCAGATGCCGAACTGGTACCGTTGGAAACAAAACTATGGCGCCCCCACGTAGCTCTGCAATTTTGGAAAAGGATGTTATTGGAAAAGGAATTGACTGCAAAGTTGTATCGGAAACCACCATCCACGGGACTATTGGCGTCGAGGCCTTCACAATTCGAGACGGTTACCCGGTTGGCCGTTGTGGCATTAACTGCCGCATAGGAAAAGTGGAGGGCAACGATATCGTGGACCCAACAATCCTCCACGCCGTTTAACCTAATGGCTGTACGAACGTGGTCTACACCCAACAACCCGCTACTGACAATATCAATGCGAAGGTTTTCGATTCCGCTGTTCCTAACCAGCCCCTGTTGGTTAAGTAAATAAACGGCCGAAGTGGAGAGGCTACTGTCAAAATGATCGAATATGGGGACATCCAAGATAATTTTGCTTTCTTCCGGGTCGATATCGACCACGGTTCGATTGTAGTAAATGTCAATCTGGCCCGGTCTCCATGGATCATCCCCCGCTGTTTCTCCATTGTTGATACTAGACAGCCAAGCTAAGGTGCTGGGGTGGTGAACGATTACCTGAGTACCAATTGCAAATCCATCAGTGGAAGTCAGTTGAAGATTCCTGGAACCAGCAGGTACAAAGCTATTCGTAATGACAGTGCCGTTATTATTAAGGGCATTTCGCCAACTCGTGCCCGAATTTCCGCCAATAACCAATAGATCTCTCTCCGCCGGCTCATTGCCGATACCTCGTAAAATGGTGTTCTGTCCGGCATCTGCCAGATTGCCTGCACCGCGGAGCACCACTCCACTCGCTCGCAGGAACAGCTGCCCGTAAATATCATATTGTCCGGCATTCAAAAACACTGCTCCTCTGTATCCATTCTCATCAGCGGGGCGGTTCGCTACGCTATCTAAAGCTGCCTGGATATGAGCTGTGTTGTCTCCTTCAATTGCTGTAAGCTGCAGTACATCTACAAT
>JANQRV010000234.1 GCA_028284395.1 Saprospiraceae bacterium | reverse complement strand
TTCCACAGCAACCGATGGCTCGGGAATGTCTGCCTTGATGATCACCCCTTCTGCATCGATCAGCATGTATTTAGGAATTCCCTTGACATTGAAACGGTCGCCGTACTCCGATCTCATTCCATTTTCGATGATCAGATCACCCTTGATTCCCAATTGGTCCTTTCTGGCTAAATACCGATGCCATTCCGCCCGGTCAGCATCCATGGAGATCATCAAAATTTCGACGCCATTGTGATCTGCATACTTATCGGCCAACTTCAAAACATTTGGGCGGTGGGCAATACAGGGCCCACACCAGGTGGCCCAGGAATCGAT
The DNA here is from genome assembly GCA_028284395.1 of Saprospiraceae bacterium. GTDB lineage: Bacteria > Bacteroidota > Bacteroidia > Chitinophagales > Saprospiraceae > JANQRV01. Next base: position 6,800 of record JANQRV010000234.1, on the reverse strand, counting down.
GAAAACGATTTTACCTTTAAAGTCGGACAATTTCACTTTTGAACCATCCAGGCGCTCCGCTTCGAAATCAAAGGCCCTTACTCCTTTTTGGGAAGAAAAGAAAGAATTAGAGGTTTTGACGATAAGATCGTAGTATTGATTGGAAGCTTCTCTGGCCAGGAATTTTTTGAGTACCGATGCGCTCAGATGTTCTTCGTGTTTGGGCCAGTAGGATGGAGCGGTAATCACTCCCCCAATGTACGTAGCCTTTAAAAAATCAAGCAGATCTGCATTGGAAGTTTGGCTGGCTACATAATCCAGGAATGCTTCATTACTTTCAATAGAGCCGTGCGCTAGCAAATAGTTTATCTCGTGTTTGTACAGTAAATTCTGTGGCAGTGTTTTGGTCCACTGGGTATTGTTATCGATGCGCTCGATAAAGGTAAAGAAGTCGTGATCGGGAGGTAGTTTTTTGGCGATGCGACCCACAAAAAACAAGAAGGAATAGACCCTGGCGCTGTTTTGGTAGAGCAGTATTTCTTTTTCGATCGACGAAAGATCTGAGGCCCTATTTTCAATGGCTGCTTTCCGGGTAGTTTTAAAATCTTCCAATAAACGAACGATTGAAACCGGATCTTCTGCACTGAAAATAGTGCCTCCATTTTGGGCAATGAATTCATTATTGCTTTTTGATAAATAGTTCAGTAGTGAATCGGCTATATGATGACGGACGACCATTGAATCTGATTTTAAATCGATGTGCAGCTCTTTGCCGGGGTTCAGAATGGTCAAATAGCTTTGTCTGCCGTCCCTGGTTTGGATGTTTGCGGCAGTCGGATAAGCAACCCTACCCTGAATTTTTTCCTTGCTAACGCCTTTCGCAGGTATTTGGAATAATATCTCTTCCGTGATCAGGTCGACAATATAGATGCTGTCGATCTCACTGTTTTCGGACTCGATGTTGATGCTCACCATGTTGTTGGGTTGGCACGACATCAAAATTCCGACGAAGAAAAACGGGATAATGGCCTTCATAAGATTTGTCTTATCAAAAAATACGACAGCAGCCATTCGTAATGGCGTCAATTATTAAACAATTAAAATGCCGTGTGGTTGGTAATGCTCTACTTATTCCGGTCTTAGCCCGGTCGTCAATAAAATGGGGAGGTGGTATTTCTGATCCTGTCCATTTGTAAACCATTTAATCCAATGACGCATGGCCGGAAACGTACTGCCGCGGTGTTTGTCCCGTCATCTTTTTAAAGACCCGGTTAAACGAAGCCTTTGAGTTGAAACCACATTCTTCAGCGACCGCTAATAGGGTTTTATGGAGATGCGCTTTTTCATGAATTTTTTGTTGAAAAGCCACCACGCGGTAGCCATTGACAAAATTGAAAAAATTAGTGCCGGCGCAGCGGTTGATCAGTTGCGACAACTGATGGGAGGGAAGTTCGGCCTGTGTTGCGAGCTGATCCAAGGTGAGTTCACCGTTGAGATGGGGCTGTTGTTCTTTCATAAAGCGCAACAGTCGGGCAAAATGGGGGTCTTCGGGCATGGCCACGGCAGTCGATGGTGCCTTTTCTTCGGTGGTGGCTGTTTCACCATTTGAATCGACCACCATCCGAGTCGGTACAAAAAAGGTGGTTTGCCGAATGCCGAAGTAGCCCACTACCAGTACGAAAATACTGAGAGCGATGTTGGTTAAAAGGCCTCCGTAAGCCGGAATAGGGACACCGCCCACCGAAAAAAGCAATTGACTGATGGCGGCAATGGTCCAAATGACCAACAAACTCCAGACCAGTAGCTTTAGCCAGTTCAACGTTATTTTTTCGGTGTAGGAGAAGTAATCGCCGATCTTTTGCTCGTACTTCTTGAGTTGTTTCAGAATGGCAACACCGTAAAAAGGTAAGATGGCCATCTTTGTGATCAAAATAACGGAACGTCCGGATTCAGGAGCTTCACTCCCGTTTAGGTGATGCCACCCCAGGTAGGCGGAAGCGAATACGAACGGCAACAAATGCCACCAGTCCCTTCTGCGAAAGAGAAAATCCCTTTTAATCAGAGACAGTGTATAAAACCACAGGAGAGGCCCGTGTAAGTACACAGAAGTATTGGTCAGATCAAAGAGGGCTCTCGCTTCTAATTGGTTGTTAATTAAATAAATGGTGACCATGGTCATGAAGATCAAGGCGAACCAGCCGACCAGCAAATAGTCGGCCAACTTCTTTCGCTGCCTACTCAGTAATAGGACGATAAAGAAAAGGGCAAATACACCACTGGCTGAGTAGATGATGTTCATCTTTTAGGCTTTCCGGTTTTTCACCAAGATAAGTCTTTTAACGAACTACCGACCGATCGAAAAGGACTCACTTTCCCGAAAAGGGACTCAGTTTCCCGAAATTCAAGAAATGATCATTTTTGAACCTATAAATTGCCCCTGATTTCCAAAATAATCTAATCATGGGAGGAACGTTACTTACGACGAAAAAACTGAAGAAGGTTTATCAATCGGACAAGCAAGAAAATACAGTGATTGACAATTTGGATCTGACGATTTACGATCGGGAATTTGCCGTAATCATGGGCAGCTCCGGATCCGGAAAATCTACTTTGCTTTACCTACTGGGAGGCCTGGATCAGACTACTGCAGGTGAAATCTGGTTTCAAGACCAGGCCATCCATCATAAGACGGAAAAACAGCTGGCTCTGTGGCGGCGTAAAAACCTGGGATTCGTTTTTCAAAGTGCCAATCTGGTGCCCAACCTCTCTCTTCTGGAAAACATACTGGTGGCAGGGTACCTGGTATCGAATGATCGATCCGCCGTTCGGCAGCGGGCCGGAGAATTGCTGCAACAAGCCGGCTTGGAGGAATTAAGTCATCGACTGCCCTCTCAATTATCCGGCGGTCAGCAGCAGCGTGGAGCCATTGTTCGTGCCTTGATCAATGCACCCCGAATTTTGCTGGCCGACGAACCTACCGGAAGTCTCAATTCGGCGTCTTCTAAAGCGGTATTGGACATCTTTTCCGCATTTCACCGGGCGGGACAAACCGTGCTAATGGTTACGCACGATATTAAGTCGGCTTGTCATGGGCAACGGGTTCTCTATTTTCGGGATGGTCTGATCGTGGACGAACTAAAATTTGGTGACGGCCAAAAGGACATTCACGATCGCGAAGAGCAATTGGCCAACTGGTTGGTTCAAAAAGACTGGTAATAACGTATTATGAAAAGCATTCTCCTCATCGCCTTTGCAAATATTCGGCGGCGAAAGCTGCAAAGTTTCCTGGTCGGCATTTCCTTAGCCCTGGCCGTTTTATTGTTTTCTACCACCCTGGCCTTGCTGTTCAGCATGCAGGAACCTTTCGATCAAATGTTCCAAAAGTTACGTGCCTCTCATTTATTGCTTTTTTTTGATCACCGACAGGAAGATCCTCAAAAGCTTGCCAATTGGTTTGCGGAGCAACCGGAAGTCGTAGCTGTTTCGCAGGCTGTGCCCTCACATACGATGGAAGAAGCGCTGATCTTTCGGGACGAAGAGATCGATCTAACGGTAAGGCTTACCGAACATCATGACCTACATAATGAGCAGGACCGCCTACTGATACTCAAGGGCGAGGCCAAGGCGCATCCAGGCCCAGGAGAGATCTGGATCCCCAACCACCTGGCCACCAACCACGGAATTCAGGTGGGGGATAGCATTGGCGTTCCAATGGGTGGAGGCTTATTTCCGCTGTCCGTTTCGGCGCTCGTCGTAGATCCTCATTTTGCCAGTGGATTGTTCAATCCCACCCGCGCATGGGTAGCGCCCGGAGGTTTGTCTTTCCTGTTGCCTCCCAGTCAGTTGACGGATTTAATGATGGGCGTTCGCATGCAGTCTCCCGAGGCAGTCGCTCCCGTTTGGAACCGATTTCAGCAGGAGTACGGCTTTGGAGGGAATAGTTTGGAATACGGACTTTTTAAATCGGTCTTTCTCAGTTTCTACCAGATTATCAGTTTGGTATTATTGGTTTTTTCCGTGCTGGCGATGCTGGCTTCGATTTTCATCTTATTCATCACTTTGAACGGAGCTATTACTGCCGATACCCGACTGATCGGTATTTATAAAACACAGGGCTTTACACCACAGAATGCCATGGCCATCTATCTGTGGCAGTACTTGCTGTTGACGGCGATTAGTCTACCGATCGGCTTATTGGGCAGTGCCTGGGTTACTTCGGCTATTTTATCTTCTTTGATGAAATCGCTGGGCCTGGTCAATTTGAATGGCTCTATTATGCTGCCTTTTGCGATTACAGCAGTGTTTTTTTTCCTATTGGTGGCCTTGCTGTCTTTTTTGGCGGGCCGGAAAGCGGGCCGGATCAAACCGGCTATTGCGATCAGGTCGGACCCAGTCGTGGGAAGTTATGCTTTTCGGCCATTTTCACGATGGTTGATCCACAGTTCGGTTGGGGTTCCTTTTTTCATCGGATTGCGCATGCTTTTTGCAAACCCAAAACGGGCGGCGTACACCGCCTTCAGCCTTTTCTTCGCCATCTTTCTACTGGTATTCTCCCTCAATGTGTCCCATTCCTTTGCCCGGTTGAAGGAAAATAAAGCGGCCTGGGGGTTAGAAGACGCCGATCTACAGGTGCGCCTCAACAAGAAAATTGCCCTGCCGTTGGAACATCGAGACTTTATTGAGCTGATCCAGGCGGAGCCGGAGGTAAAGGCCGTGATTCCCTACAGCTATTGCCGGGCGACCATCCCGGCAACGGCCGAACAGGCTTCCCGCGATCTGGTCGGTAGAGCCTACTCGGGCAATATTGATGACATTGGCCTGGGTAACCTGACGGGGCGCCACCCCGAGGGCGATCGGGAAATTGGACTTTGTGTGCTAACGGCCGCCCAGTTGCGGAAACAGCCGGGAGATACCCTGGACCTGTTTATTGAAGGTCAACAGCAATCCTTTGTCGTTACATCCATCTATCAAGATGTTAGCAATCTTGGGCAGGGATTTCGGTTGACAGGCAACGCGATGAAAACTTTAAACCCCCTGTCCGAACCGGAATTATATGCCTTGCAGTTGCATACCGGTGTCGAAGTATCTTCGTTTCGCGACCGTTTGCAGCAGACTTTTGCGGAGACCGTCTTGCTCGAACTCAGTGTCGAAGACCGTCAGGAGATCCGAAACACCATTGCCAATATGCGTCGGACTTTACTGCTGGTCTCGGTATTTTTTCTCTCCATTCTGTTGGCCATTTTATTCAATGATGCCCTGATGAACATCCACGAGTTCAAACACAGTTTTGGCGTTCTGAAGACCGTGGGAATGACTCCCGTTCAGATCCGAATGGCACTGGTTGGAAAAATCTTCGCCCTCACCGCTGTTTGCCTGTTCGTAACCCTGCCGATAGCCCTGTGGTTAAGTCCCGTATTGATCAGCCAGATTACCCAGGGTATAGGGCTGCAGGAGTTTCCGTTTTTGTATGACCTTCCGGGTACCATCCTGTTGATCCCGGGTATGCTGTTGTTTACCTCCCTAACGGTCTGGTGGGCCTCCAGGCGGGTGCTGGGGATTGCAACCAGAGAATTGTTCACTGCCTAAATATTGAATCATCATGAATGCTAAATCGTCGTTGCTCACTTTCGGCTTTGCCCTTTTTATTTCGCTGATTAATGGACAATCATTCATCCAGCAAAAGCAACTGGATCAATACCTGCAATCGGTCTTTGAAGCGAGCCCGGTACCTGGTTTTTCGGTTGTGGTAGTAAGCGGAGAATCAGTGGTTTTTTCTAAGGGGTATGGCCTTGAAAAAGCGGGAACATCCAAGTCGATGACTCCTCGTACTTGTACGGCGATCGGCTCCCTGGGTAAGTCGCTCACTGCCATGGCCATGTTGCAGTTGGTCGAACAAGGCAAGGTTGATCTGGACGCCCCAGTAACCACTTATTTGCCGGAATTTCGGACTGCCAATCCTCGTCTCAGCGACCGGATCACCGTGAGAATGTTGTTGAATAATTCCTCCGGCTTGTACGGAGGTGTCTCTCGGCGGTGGTCCGATCCGAGTACCGCTATGGAACACTTCGTGGCATCGTTGGAATCCTTCTACCTCAAAAAGATGCCCGGTACGTCCTATGAGTATGCCAATACGGGATTTAGCGTTGCCGGGTTGATCATTAGCCGTATATCGGGGATGTCCTATCCGGAATATCTCGACCAATATATCTTTTCCCCGCTGGAGATGCAGCGGTCTACGACTGATCCGGAGAGGTTTGAGGAAATGCAGGTTTTATATGGCCATTATGCCGGGATCGATCGGGCCCTTCCCGCCGAACCGGGTTTGGAATCGGCCGAGATGATGGCGGCGGGATCGATGTTGCGCTCTACAGCTGAAGATTTAGGCAATTACTTGATCGCTCTATTGAACGATGGAATGTTTAAGGGGCGCCGGTTACTAAGCCCGGCAAGTATGAAGGAGATGTGGACCCCTCAGATCAATTTTCCCGGACTGACGAAAGACAAAGGTGGCGACGGAAGTGACTACCATTATGGATTGGGTTGGATGATCTCCGTTGTAGAAGGGCGACAATTGATTCATCACGGAGGGAGCAGAGGGACCATGTCTTCCATGACCATGCTTTATCCCGAGCAGAACCTAGCTGCTTCCATTCTCCTAAATTTGGATTACAATTACATTGATCGGCACCGTTTTGCTTCCGAATTCAGCATCATCAATAATGTCTTTCACTTGCTGCAGGGTGAACCGACTTCCGATTTTGGTAATCCCCGAGTGTCGGATCCGACTTTGAATAACTACGACTTACCGGATTCCTCAAAGT
>JANQRV010000618.1 GCA_028284395.1 Saprospiraceae bacterium | reverse complement strand
GGGACGACCAGGCCAAAATAGTCGGGACGGATTTTCCCGCCATTGAAACGTACGCCGAACACCTACTTCAAGTCCTCTAAGCTTTATCGGTCAACCAATCAGCGGCTACTCGCCATAAATTGCTTGGCAAACCTTTGTCCGTCGACGGTCACGGTGTAAACCATTGGTACCAGCCCAACTTGCAGATCAGCTATTGAAAAAGGTACGGCTTGCGGCCCCTGGTGATAGTAACGTGCTCCAATCTGTCGGATCATTCTACCCGATATCGTATGCAAGGTAATGGTTACATCGGCGCCTTTCGGCAGATCAAAATTGATCTGGTACTGCCCATTTCCCAAAGTGGCAATACTGTGCTCATACATTTTAGGAGACAACGTACGTTCGGTACTCGTGCTAAGGCAGCTGATTCCGATATCGTTTAATCGAGGATAATTACTGCCGAGGATTTCGTCCACCTGGCCGGCATTGATGCACAACCACCTTTCCAGCAATGTCGCATAAATCGAGCGAAAATCAGTGCCGAACTTCAGATTGCCGGAAGGATCGAGATCCTGTAGATCGGGGTTTTTCCCGTGTGTGTCTGCTCCTTCCAGGGCCGGCCCAAACAGCATGACCGGCAGAGCCGTACCGTGATCCGTACCACTAAAACCGTTCTCCATCACCCGGCGACCAAACTCCGAGTAAGTCATCGACAATACCTCCCCTCCAAGATCGCCTAAATCTGCGTAGAAATCACTGACTGCAGTACTCAAGTTTTCGAGCAAGCCCAGGTGGTCCGCCGATTTGTTTTGTCCGACATGGGTATCAAATCCATCCAGGGTTACCAGGTACAATTGGGTTTTCAGGCCTCCCTTAATCAATCGCGCTACCAATTGCAACTGCTCTCCAAGACTGGATCCGTATTCAGCCGTTGTTTGAGCGTTGTTGTAGGCGTCAAAAATAGCTTTGCTATAGATGGATGCAGCATTCGCAATGGTTCTCAAGAACAGCACTTGCTCACCATAGTAGCAATTGTCCGGCGCCAAAGTATTGTTGTAGGTAATGCCGGTTTGGGCGAGCTCCTCCAATCTGGAGGCAGAAGCAAAATTGGCGGAAATGTCCACCTTATCTTTGTCGTTGAAAAGGATGCTGGTTGGACCCCCAATCTTGATGGCCGGAGGGTCTGAAGCCGGATTTTCAAGATATTCCGGATTGAGAAGGGTATAATACCTCGCTAACCAGCCATCTCCATTATTGGCCACATCATTATTACCGCTGGCCATGATGTCCGCCCCGGTAAAATGCGATAGATTGTGATCGGGATACCCCACACTATTGATCACGCGCATTTGACCATTATCCCACAGTGATTTGAGGTCATTCATAGCCGTTGGCATCGCAAACTGATCGTTGAGACCAATGAGTTCATTCATCGGATGGTGCAAATTGGGACGGAAGTTGCGATACTGATCATAATCGTACAGGGGCACAAAAGTATTCAATCCGTCGTTGCCCCCCTTCAAGCGAATGAGGACCAATTTGCGATCGGAAAACGTCCCACCCAACGCGGAAGCCAATGGAAAGCCATACAAACTGGTCAGCGGCATAAAGTTGAGGCCGATACCGGCGGCACCCCCTAAACCCAGGGTGCGTAAAAAATTCCTTCGACTCCAATTCCGATGGTCTTCATCGTGTGCATGAGGATCGAGATGATCCGCCCCTTTTCTTTGTAATTTATCGTGACACATAGCTTTATTTTAATTGGTATTCAGGAATGCGGTTAATAAATTTGAGTAGGCCATTTAGTTGGAAAGGAATGGCCCAGTAGTGAACGTCCCAGGTACCATCTTCGAAGTAGTTGCCGGGAATCTCTCCCTTAAAACTGACCAGCGCGGCTTCATAATCGGATTCAAACTGAAATCCTTTCGGCAGGAAGTAGTGAATGAGATCCCGGCAGATGATTTCCACATCAAATTCTTCATCGGTGATTTTCCGTACCATTTGCGCCAGAGGTTCCAGGTTGAAGAGGGTGATCAGCCCCAACTGGCTTTCCAAATAATTCCAACGGTAAGCGATGCTCGTCGTATTGATCCAGGAGCGATTACCGGGCCAGCCGGCCACATCGACCGGATTGAACAACGCCTGCCCGTTCTCGGTCGTATCCCCGTAAATACCCAAGACGGATAAACCGCTGATGTCAACGTTCAATTCGTTAAAAAAAATCAGGATGTGTTCGAGATGACCGGGAATGATGGTTGCGATATTCTTTTCATCGAAGAAGTGGGTACTTTTGAAAAGCGCTTCCAGCAGCGTCGCAATATCCCAATCACTGCCCAAAAAAACAGTGGCCAATTCACGGACGATTATTTCATCGACTACGGGGTTGACAAAGTGGCGATAGACTTTCCGGGCAATGAATTCCGCAATTTGAATGGCCCTTTCTTCAAACAGGATATCGATGACATCATCGTATCCCCAGTTACCGGTACGTCCAAAAATCGTTTTAGTCCCATTGTCGTGTGTTTCCTCGTCAAAGAGAATGGGTCCCCACTCCTCCGGTATATTGGTGTAACCGGTCAGGGCGCGGGCAGTTTCAACTATATCTTGTTGGGTATAGCCATTATCTACCCCCAAGGTGAATAATTCATAAACTTCCCGGGCATAGTTTTCATTGGGGCTACCAGCTGCATTTTGACTGCCGTTGAGAAAAATAAGCATGGCTGGCGTCGTACCGACAGCCCGCACAAAGTCCTTGAAGTTACCCAAAGCATGTTCTTGTAACAAACGGTGATACTGATACAGGTACGATGCCGATTCATACACGTCAAAACGCGTGACGAAGTGGTTGTGCCAAAACAAGGTCATCCGGCCGCGCAGTCCGTTTTGCTGTAAGGCCAGGATCCATTGTCGGGCGTAACCGTCTTTTTCCAAAACGGATTGCAGGAGGGCAAGGCCGTATTCGCTCTTTAGCTTGCCGGCAAACTCGGGTTCGGCGGTCGGTGGCAATTGTTTGGCCTCCTGAATGAGCTGATCGACAATTTGAGTCGGATCTTGAGCAATGGCATTGTTGATGACATCAATACTAGCACCAAAATTCATTCGCCGGTAAAGGTGCACAGCCCTTTGGCGATTCCAGGGCACCTCCATGGTTGGTTGATAAGGACTAAGGTCTGAAATAGCGCAATTCATTTGATTGGTATTTAAGTAAATGGTGAACGTAGGCAACTACCAATGATACACGCTTATTCAGAAATACCCTTAGTTGAGCAGGTGATATCTTTTGGTAAAATGAAGATGCAGACCAAAAAAACCGGGTGATTGGTCAATCGGCCATCACCCGGTTTCATCGAAGGTATATTGATATTTTTAAAATTAATTCATGGGGCTGGGAAGACTTACTTCAGGCTAAAGTGAACGGGTATTCTAACCTTGGAAGGAATGGCGCGACCAGCTTCGGTGGCCGGATTCCAAGCCGGCATCTCTTTTACCATGGAACGAACCAGCTCATCACAACCATGACCAAGGCTCTCCACGATTTCTACATTGCGAAGTGCTCCATTTGGCATAACGGTGAATTGGACCGTTACCGCTCCTTCCACTCCATACCTTCTGGCTTCGGTGGGATAGACGAGTTTTGATTGAATGAAATGCACCAGGGCCCGGTTCCCTTTCTTAAAGCTCGCCCAAGTTTTTTGTGGCGGTACCCCCTGGATCTGCTTAGACGTTTTGGGATCTTCCTTTAAGACTGCTTCAGCGGACAGTTTCTGAAGATCCAATTCCTTATTGTCCTGGGCGTTTAAAGCAGTAAAAGCGAATAGGGCGAGTACACTGATAACAAGATAGGTTTTCATAATGAAATGGGTTTGATTTAGTTTAGATGTTTATTTAAGAACATATTTGGAATTCCCCTGCTGGTCTAAACACCGAAAATCGGCTGCACTGAGATTCAAATTCCGGTTTTTCGCCTTCAGCAACAAACCCTAAACATGTCCTAAACTGTTGGTCCAAAGATGTAGGAGAACACGCCCATTTCTTCGGTCAATTGGGTTCAAATTCCTTGAAAATGGTTGCAGCAGTACATGATGAAAATGGGAAATTCGTTGCGCATTGAGGAGCGCAATCAACTACAACAAACAGGTTTTAAACTAGTTACGAGTTGCGCTTGGTGTAAAACCGAATTGATCCTGATAAGACTTTGAAAAATGGGAAGGGTCTTTAAAACCTACCTGCCAGCTCACTTCCGAAATGCTCAAATCGCTGCTTTGAAGCAATTGTTTGGCCCTTTCCAAACGGTACGTTCGAATGAACTGGGAGGGGGAGCTGTCCGTCAAGGCTTTCATTTTACGGAAAAGCTGTGAACGACTCATGCCAATCTTACTACAAAGCTGAGGAAGTGCAAAGTGTTCATCCTGGTAATTGGCAGCGATGATATCCAGCACTTTTTGCAGAAAAGCCTGCTCGATGGAAAAATTGACATCCATCTTTTCGTTCGCCCGATTGCCCGCTGCTTTTTGGCGAGCTATTTTTGACATTTGTACTTTGATCCGGCGGCTTAATTCCAACATATTCTCCAGTCTTACCAACAGCTCCTGTCGGTTGAACGGTTTGGCGAGGTAGGCATCCGCTCCTTGCTGCAGCCCTTCTAATTTGGAGGCCGTATCAACTCTTGCCGTTAGCAAGATGATGGGAATGTGGCTGGTGCGTTCATTTTCCTTCAGCAATTTACAAACTTGAAAGCCATCCATGCCCGGCATCATAACATCGCTTACGATCAGATCCGGTATATGTTCCAAGGCCATTTGCACACCATTTTCACCGTTGTAGGCCACGCTAACTTGGTAGTTGTCCTCGAAACAACTCAACAGGTAAGTAACAATGTCCAGATTGTCTTCAATCAGCAAGATAGTGGGCAAATCTTCGACATTGGTTTGAATCGGTGTCAAACTGGTAACTGGTGTATTGTCCAAATCGGTATCGGGCAATTTCGCGGGATCGATCGTAGCGTTCTCCTTAGAAACCTTATTCCTTATCGGCAATTCGATGGTCATCGTCGTACCTTTACCCAACTTGCTGTCAGCTGCAATGGTACCTTCCATTAATTGTACGAGTTCTTTGGTATGTGCCAACCCAATACCGGTACCCTTGACGCCCGCAGTTGTCGAATTGGAAGCTTGGTAGAAACGGTCAAAAAGGTGAGGCAAGGAACTCTCTTCAATCCCGATTCCCTCATCGGCAACGACCAGCTGTAACCAGGATTGGCCTTCAACTTCTCTCACGTTCATTTTAACGAGTACCAGCCCGCCAGGATCTGAAAACTTGATGGCATTCGAAAGCAAATTTGTCAAAATTTGCTGGATTTGGACGGGATCGTGATCCATTACCAGGGAGTCAATTGTCGACTGCGACCTCACCATAACATTCTTATTTGCCGCATAGGCCTGGTAGGATCCTACGATCTGATGAAGAAAAACAACAATGTCCTTTTGAACAAGATTCAATTTCAGGGCATTACTTTCTAATTTGGACAAATCCAACATTTGATTGATCAGCTCCAAGAGTCGGCTACCGTTGTTAATGATCAGGTTGAGATTCGGTAAAAGGTTTTTGGAAGGCCGATCTTTGATCTGCTGCGCCATCCCTAAAATGACGGTAAGCGGCGTTCGTAGCTCATGGGTCAAATTGGTAAAAAAACGGGATTTGAACTCATCAAGGGCTTTGAAGTGCAGGGCCTCTTTTTGTTCCAGGACCAACTTGTTTTGCAACTCCAGGCGACGTTTAAACAAAAGATAGGTGAGATACAGTAGTCCCGTTCCCACTACTGCATAGACCCAATAAGCCAGGTTGGTCCGCCACCAAGGCGGGAAGACCCGCAGGCGATAAGTCGTAGCAATACTGTAGGAGTGGGCCTCATCTAAAGATCTTACCGACAGGGTATATTGCCCCGGAGGAATGTTTCGATAATCCGCTTTTGGTTCTGGGTTGGGGCTACTCCAAGTTTGGTCCAATCCGTCAATCTTATAGGAGTACCGAAGTTTATGCGGGGCTGCCCAGTCAGTTGCCGCAAAATGAAAAGTAATGTGATTCACCTGATAGGGCACCCTTAATTCTTTGGGGTAATTGTAAAATGCCACCGGATCAACTCCACCCACCCAATTGGAGCGAATGCCCAGGGCTGCTTCGTAATCCGCCTCTTGAAAAGTGTGAAAGTCAATGAATTGCTGATTCAGTTCGACCTGAGTTAGTCGAACGGCGGGTCGATTATTAGAAATTTCAAATTGGTTTAAATCTAGTTGGGATAAACACTTACCTCCTCCAACCCACAATTGATTATTCGCATCGATCAGGGTAGAATTCAAGGTAAAATCCAGTGCCTTCAGGCCATCACTACGACCTATGCTCACTATTCGAAACAGTTCGTCCTCAGAGGTGACATCCGGAATCAATACATTGGCGCCTCTCTCGGTAAAGGCCCAGACCCGATCGTCATCATCTACGATCATGGACCGGATGATGTTGTTTGTCAATCCCATCGATTCATCATAAAGCTGGACATAATCATTACTCCGCCGGTAAATGCCTAATTCTTCTACTGCAATCCACAGATTCCCCTTTCCATCTCCCTTGATCGTCCGCACAATATTATGGCCATTTCCTTTCCCCAGTTTATATTGAGTCAGGTTTTCACCATCGTAGCTGTGCACAAAACCATCGGTGGTGCCAATCCAGATCAGTCCATCTTCATCTTCGTATAAGCTAGCAATATCATTGTGCCCCAAGCCATTTTCCGTTGTAAAGAGGGTAAATTGTTGGCCATCGAACCGCTGGACCCCACCGTTCGTCCCGATCCAAATATTTCCGTTGCGATCCTCCAACAGGGCATTGACGGCTGGATCAGCCAATCCCTGATCGAGGTTAAAATTGGTAAAAGTTGTTCCATCAAACTTGGTCAGACCGCTGTCCTCGGTGCCGATCCACAGGTTGCCCTGGCGATCTTCCATCAAGGCATAGACAATATCCCCAAAGAGTCCATCAGCACTCGTAATATGGGTGAAGGACTCACCATCAAAACGCATCAGTCCATTATACCGAGAGCCCAACCAGATGTTCTTTTCCCGGTCTTCCAGGATGGCCTCCACAAAGTTGCTGCTCAACCCTTCTCCTTCGGTCCAGTGTTGAAAACCTTTCGTATTTAATTTACAGACCCCGCCACCCCAGGTACCAATCCAGATGTTATCCGATGAATCGGCGTAAAGTGCCTCAACCTGGTTGCTAGTCAAGCCATTTTGATCCGTATATTGAGTCAGCCATCGGCCATTTAAAGAGGCTACTCCTCCACCCTCGGTACCGATCCAAAGGCGACCTTCGCCGTCTTCTTGTAAAGAGCTGATGGAACTGTTTTTTAGCCCTTGGCGTCTGCCAATCGTAGTAAAGGTACGACCGTCAAAATGTACCAATCCTCCTTCTTTGGTACCCACCCAAAGATCCCCTTCTCCATCCTGAAGTAGGGCGGAAATCTCATCGTCCGGCAACCCTTCATTGATTGAAATCTCCGTAAAACGTTGGCCATCAAAATGGTTCAAGCCACCGCCCCACGTACCGATCCACAAATTGCCATCTTCGGCTTCCAATAAGCTTTCGATACGGTTCATACTAAGGCCTTGCGCAGTCTTGTAGATGGTGAATTGTTTTCCATCGAATTTATTCAGTCCGTCATCCGTTCCAATCCAAAGATTGCCGCTGCGATCCTCCATCAAAGTTCTCACTTCGTTGTTGCTAAGCCCTTCTCGCTCGGTAAAATGGGTGAAAACTTTTCCGTCGAACCGACAAATACCTCCCCCTCCCAAACCGAACCAAAGATTGCCTGCCGCATCTTCGATGATGCTGCGAAGATTAAAGTCGCTTAGTCCTTCTTTCTGTGTGAAATAGGTAAATGATTGACCATCGTACCGGTTGACACCACCAAATTCGGTTCCAAACCAAATGTCGCCTCTGCGGTCCTCCAAAATGGCAATGATGTAGGAAAACTTCAGTCCTTGATCCGTATCCAGATATTGAATATCCCGGACGGCGTCGTCTTTCTGACTGGGCTGCAAGGCGGGAACCGGTTTTGGGAACATGGCTTCGATTGACTGGCCCTGAGCAGGAAGTACGATGGGTTTTTGCCAACCGTTCTTACCCACTTCCCTGATCGGCAACTGATCCGCAAGAATCGTTTGTTCCGGTTCTTCGATCTGTCGAATGTGAGGATTCGCAATGACCTTTCTCAGATTAGAATTGAGTTTACGGGACACTGGGGGTTGGGTGCGCTTGGGTGAAACCGGGGTTCCCTTGCCAGCAACACGCTGAGCACTTTCAAAAAGATAGGTGTTGGGAAGTCGTACCGAAGGCTTGTCATTTCTCTTCGCTTGTTTCCCACAAGTCGCCAAAAGCATTACCATTAGTGTCAGGGAGACGGCTATCCAGAAAAATCTCATGTATCCACACTCTATTTTAAAACACATTGGCCAATTCCAATTGGTCGAATAATTCTGCTGGAATACAGCGAAGATAAAGTAATTGACCTAAACCTTGAAGTCATCATTGGTCTAAAGAGGCAAGAAAAATGCATCGGTACTTATACGAAACACTTGAAGTAAAAACGGGGACCTAGGCCATTCTTGAATACTTCGATGTTCAATTTTTACGTGGTCTATGGTAAATGTAACCATCTTCAGCTCCCAACAGGAGTTCGGGTACACCATCTCTATTCCAATCCACGGTTGTCGGACTAGTCGTATGGCCCGCCAATTTATATTCCGAGAGATCGCCACGAAAGGCAAAGTATGCATTCCCGTTTCGCTCTCCGATGTTTTCAAACAGAGCGGCATTTTTACTATTGATGAGGATATCCAGATCGCCATCCTGGTCCCAATCCGTGAAACACCATTTTCTCCGGCCACTTCGGCCATACTTATCGCTGTTTAAGCGCAGTGGTCCTTCGCCCTGCTTGACGATGCCGTTGTGACGATCAAACTCGGCACCGTTGGTTCCATAAAAAATTCGTTGACCAGGCTTTAACTTGAGTATTCCTTGCTGCTCAAATCTTTCAAAATAACTCAAATAACCTTCGTGGTCCAGCATGACCAGGTCCGTTAGTCGATCCCTGTTCCAGTCTACCGCCACCGGTGTAGTTCGCCACTGAGTGGCCAGGGTTTCCTCTTCAGGAGCCCACCAATTCCATTCCGGTTTGGGAATTTCGTTCTCTGGCCAGGCAACGATTACCGGCTGCCAACCCTTCAAGACCGGAGTACCCTTTGAACCCACATTCTTAAACCAAACTACTTTTCCCCAGATCGAATTGGCCAGTACATCTTTAAGACCATCACCATCCCAGTCGGCTACAGAAAGGGTCGTGTATCCCCATTTCTGTTCGGCGGGCCCTTGAATGGAGCCATTATCGCCCGCCATGATCCGAATGACGCGTCCGTCGGCTTTCAATAATTGAGGTGCACTCCAAGAGGGAGGATTAGCGCCGTCGAGGTTTTCAATGAAGGCGATGTTGCCCGCCGTATTGCCACAAATCAGATCCTGATCGCCGTCATCGTCCCAGTCGACACTCCAGGGAGTCACCAAAGCGCCAAATTTGACCTCTCCGGCTTTTTGCTTAAAATAAGCCGGAGACCTGAAAACGGGCATACCATCCTGAAGGGTGCCGGTATTTTCAACCAGGGCGACTCTTCCATCTTCGTCCCCTACCACCAAATCGATGTCACCATCCTGATCCCAATCCACAGCGGCCGGAGTGATCATCTCCAGGTCCATTTTAAGGATACCCTGTTCGTTTTCCAGAAAACGCCCCTCGGCAAATATCGGCTTCGTCCTCGTGCCGATGTTCTCAAACCAGGTGAGTCGATCGAGAAATTCTCCGCAAATCAGGTCCAAGTCGCCATCACCGTCAAAATCATTCATATTTGGAGAGGGAGCACCATATACGTCCAGGGCTGATCCACCAGCCAGGACCCTGCCCTTTGACCGGTAAGAACCATCGACATTTTCAACCAGGTAGAGGTAGCCGTGTAGCGGACCATTGGTCCAATTTCCATTTTCATCATAGGCATTATCCCAACCATAATCCCCCCAATCATCAATGCCCGCAAGGAGATCGAGATCGCCATCATTTTCATAATCCACATATTTCCATTGACTAAAGCGGATCTTTTCATGCCCTTTTTCCAATTGCTCTTTGGGAAACAATTCGGATGGTTTCGCGAGCACACTATCTCTAAACTGCAGGTATTCCACTCCGGCCCCCAACACTTTTGCTGCTCCTCCCACAAAAGAGACTTGTAGGTTTTTCGACCCCGGCCCCAGCTTCCGTGGTTTTTCGAAAACCGGCATTTTGATACCGGGCCCTTCCTTGTTTTCAAAAAAGTAAGTGCCATTAAAAGGCACATCGGGGCAGGAAACGACCAAGTCCATATCGCCATCTTGATCAAAATCCATGGGCAGGGGCCAGGCCCAGAGGCCAACGCCAAGATCCACGACCAAGTTCGGGTCTTGATATTCTATTCTTGAAAATCGCTGAAGACGGCCACGATCTTTTTCCTCTTCCTGGATGGAACAATGTTGAAGAAGACTAAAACCCATAAAAATGGCTATAGTCAACGATGAAAATCGAAAACGGTGAAGGTCATACATAACATTTAAACATTGAGGGTCTTACTGAGTAATGGCGTACGAAGCTCATGAAAGGTATTGGTCAAAAATTGATCTTTAAGTCGATCGACTTGTCGGAGTCCTTCATAGGCCAACAACAGTTCCTCCTGATTGCTCATCATCAGCCCCATCGATTTGGTGAGAAAAATGCTCGCGAAAAGCATTAAAAACATCCCAAGTGATCTCTCGATTAACTGAAGTTGTCTAAAGTTTCCTTGCTGGGCTACAAAACCGTCTTTTAAGCCCACTTTTCGCCAATTGTTAACACCGTAGCGCTGCTATGCAGTGAAAAATTGACTGCAATTGGACTTAAAATTCGTATTTTTCACCAGCAGCAGAAAACTTTAGACAACTTCAACTTAGAAAAAGGCTTTTTGGTGTTCATTCCATAAATATAGGACTTTCTGAATTCTTTAATCTAATTCATTGATTCAGAGTCCTTCATTCGATGTCTCCCCAAAACCCTGCGACGTGCTGAAAACTGGTCACTACAAATTAGTCAAGGCCCTTTCGATATTTTGACGAATCCGTTCCCTTTCCGAAGGATTCATCTCAACATCCGTTTTCAAGAGCTCCCTAGCACGCTCAAAGTGATAGGCAGCGCGATCTTTATCGCCGCTTTGCTGTAAATAGTAAGCCAGGTAATAATTGACGCTGGCCCTTTCCGGATAACTATCATACGCCAGTTGATAAAGCCGTAGCCGATGTCGATGGTCCGGATCTTTCTTCCAAGAAAGCCAAATCCGATAGTCGGTATAAAAAGAGATTGAAAAGGGTTGTGGATTCCCACCGGCCTTCAGCACTTGATAAATGCTATCTACCGCTCCAAAACCTTGCCTGTAGAAGAGGTCCTTCAAAACTGCCATGTTTGGAGGGCATTCCAATGCCGGCAGCACAAAGGTAGTATCGACGACCGATGCAAACCTTTCCTCCCGATCGGTACCAAAAAGATCGAGTGCTCCCTCTTTGAGACAGCCATTCAAAAATTCCAATACCAACTCATTGGCTACTTCGTATCCCTTTTGCGTCTTTTGGCCGTGCTTGCCGATGATGTCCGGAATGAAGGCATCAAACATCCCATAATTCAGCATGGCAAATTCCGACATATTCGGAAAATGAGCGAAATACCGATCCGCATATTGGAGGTCCGTTACGTACTTGGGATCAATGGACGGATGTGGTGCGTAAATAAAGAGTATGGGAATATGAATGTTTTCCGGTTGGTAAAAAACAGTTTGCTTCAGGAGGCGCTGCTCAAAAGCACTGGGCAAACCTCCTTCCAAGCTGATCAATGCCTTAATTTTCGAATTTCGGGACACCAAAGCAGCACCAACGGAAGACGAAATAGCATTGGCCAATACAGCCATCCTGTCCATATCGGTATGGGGTAATTCGCTGACGATGCCCAACACAAATTCCAGATCATCCACAGCGGTCTCTAAGCCAATGGCGGAAGTTTCCGTTCCAGACGAAAATCGGCCCTTGGGTGCAAAGCCTACTACGACATACCCGTGGCCAGCCAAAAATTCGGCCGTAATGCTTTGGAATGCCGGGCTACTACCGTTGGGAAATACTACGACCGGAAAGGTACCGCTCGCCAACTTGGCCTCCAATCTTGCTCCTACCTCTAGAGACGATAACGTATCCAAGGATCGTGCGGTGAACCGACCATTCCCCCCCAGGGCATTGGTTTGGTCGATAAAGGTCTGCCGGGCAAACGCATCTTGTGCCGGACTTATCCCAAAATTGGTTTGTCGGCCCATCAAGTGGACGTAGTGTTCGTATTGAATCGCTGTCCCCGTTCCTTTCTTTGCCGGGTACCACACATTGATTTGGTATTGTCGTCCTTTTTCCGTTTCCTGGTTGTGAGTCAGCTTGCCGTCCCAGTCAGAATAGGGGATACCCGTTTTGGTCTTGTCGTAGTGAAAGAGGGTCTTGAATCCTACCTGATGGAGGCCAACTTCCAGGTTGCCCATAATGGGAAATGCGGTGGGCTCGTCTTCTTGCTTGCAAGAAAATACGATTAAGATTAGGACAATGCATAAGAGGTTGGCTGACTTCATGATGGGTGATTTATTCAGTGTATGGACATAATATAGAATGGAGGACAACCACCAGGGTCTCACGACCGGATTACTGGTCTCAAAAGCTGTTATTCTACGAATGTCTTGTCCGAAACTGTTGGGGTGTGCAACCGGTGGATGCTTTGAATACCCGGTTGAAACTGGCTTTGGAATTGAAACCGACGTCCAGGGCAATGCTAAAAATGGTAAGGTGAGCGTTTTGGGGATCTAACAACCGTTGCTTCATTTCTTCCACCCGGTACCCGTTTACAAATTGGTGAAAGTTTTTCTGCAACTCTCCATTGATGGTATTCGAAATGGTCCGCTCCGCAATGCCAACTGCTTTACTTAGATCCGCCAGACTAAGATCGGACTGACGATACAGGCATCCCTCGGACATGGCTTTTTCCAATTGCAGCAGCACTTCAGAAAACTCCCTGGCCTTTTGTGGTACCGGCCGGTAAATCGGCACGGCGATCATCTGAGCCTGTCGGTACCCATGAATACTGAACCAGTACAGCATCGCAGCATATAAGAACAAGATGACGGCCAGATGGTCGCCCCATAAATGCAATTCGTGCTTACCGAGGACTCCACTACTGACGATTAAAAAAACCAAAATCATAGAAAACGCGATCATGAGTACGGTTACAATGCCTTTTACCCATTTCAGGTCGCTTATCCCCGGATTAGCCGAAAAGTCCAACAGGGATTTCTGATAACGGTTGATCATCCGGTAGCAACCGATCATGTAGATGAAGATCGATAGGATAGCGGCGGATTCAAGGAGCTCCGCTCCTACGTGTAGCCATGGAAAAGGATTGGAGTTTCCTAGGAAAAGGTGATAAAAACTGTGCAGATAATTCAGAACGATCGGCGAAAAATGCCACCAATCTTTCCGGCGAAAATTAACCTCCGGCCTGGTCAATGCCCGGACGTAAAAATACAGGGAGGGGCCGATCCAATACGACAGCGAAAAGGGCATCCATACCATCCAACGATATTGGTGCCAGATCGACGGTGCGACCATGTATGGGGTGAAAGTGAGGGAAAGACAAAGCATCATCAGGGAGAGGAAGCGATTGGCTTGCCGGTTTTCTTTTTTGTCCAGGAGTAGCAGCCCGAAGATGAGGCCGTTCAGAACGGCGCAGATCGTGAGGAGTTGGATAGGTGATAATTCGAACTGCATTGACTTTTTGTAGGTCAAATTAGGGAATTAATTGGCATTTTTTTATTTGTCCTGTCACATAAAAGAAATATTAGCCGTTATGCTTTATAGAACTGTTTAAAAAGTCTCTTTGAAATAATGTTTGTCAGCCGATTCCGGCACCGCAGCGTATCCAACTGATCAAGGTTAAGCTCGCTATTCATTTTTTACCGCAAAAGACCAAATCAATACCCCTAAAATTAGATGATGCTTTTTTGCTTAACCTACTTTAATACACCGATTATGGAAACACTAAAGGTGCTATTGCAGACTGCAATCGACTCCGGAAATTTGGCCGATAAACAGATTTTCTATAAGGCGCTTTACAAGCAGTATTTTTTTCTGGTTTATGCTGTTGCCAAAAGATGGCACCCCAGCTTAGCAGACGACATTGTGCAGGAAGTTTTTTTGTCAAAAGTATTGTCGCGTTCTTTGACGGACCTCAGTCGGATTCTCAACCATCGTAATTTTGCGGCTTTTTTAGTGAAAGCTACTCAACACCGATGTTTTGATGTTCATGCAGTCCGAGTAAGAGAACAGGACAAGGTTGATGCTTTATCGGTTGATAAATCTGACCCGTCTTCAACGAAAGATGGAAAAATTGATTTCGAACCATTGCGCAGATACCTTTCAGTGCAAGAGATTCGTCTCTTGGATCTGAAGTTCAATCAAGGACTGGAAAACTTCGAGATCAGAGATCAACTAGGAATAAGGGAAGATGCAGTGCGACAACGGTTGTCGCGAGCGGTCAAAAAGTTGAGAAAAAACCTTTGCGTCGGCTAGGTTGGTAAGCAGCAACATCGGGAAGTCATTCCGGATTTTGGAAGTGATGAATTATTTCTTTCATGCCGGAATGACTCTCATAAAGACTCGGAAAATGAAAGATTTAACCTTAGAGGATCTACTGGAATTTTACCAGGATGACCTCCACCCTGAAACCAAAGAAAAAGTCTTGACGGTCCTTTTACAACAACCACTGTATCTACAGGTTTTGGAAGCATTTCCAACTATTGAAGCAGAATTGACCGCCGAGCAGTCCCTACGTTCCTTTTTCAAAAGCAAAGAAAAGGAACTATCAATTAAAATTTTTGGCTGATAGACCGAATTGTTCCAAGCAACGGACATTTTCCAATGGTCACAAGGTTGATCCAAGAACAGTTACTGTTACTTAGATACAATAGGCTCCCTGTATAACCCGGGAAAAAACCAAAATGTTTGATCTCTTTGAATGCGGCACCGGTTCGATTGCCTTGAGCTTTTGGACCGGTGTTTTGTTTTCATTCGTATCAATCACGGTTGATCAAAACCTCATAAGGGAGAAAAAGCAGAAGATAAAATAGTGGCCACTAAAACCTTAGTACAACAGCTCGCTGTTAAATGATTGGTGATATCAATCTTAGAACAAATGACATCAGAAAAGGAAGTTAGCAGAATCCATGCCACTTATTGGGCAAAATGAATGAAAATAGGGTATTCTTGTACCAAACCAGCAAATGCTTGTACCTAGATTCTTTGATCGGGTATGGCAGCTACTCAAATCGAATGATTTTACGTCACCTCCCCCCTACCGGTTCGATGTAAGATTTAATCAGCAAATCCGCTTTGGAACAACAAAAAAAAGGTTTATTTTCGACGTTAACGGAATGTTTGTTCCAATGTCCCAAGCCGACAGGTATAAAATAAAGCTTAGCAGATAGTTTCTAACGAACCTTAGTACCATAACATTTATGAAAACCCTGATAATCGATGACGAAGAAAACAGTCATGTAATATTGGAGTATCTGATATCAACCCAACATCCGGAGATTGAAATAGTTGATCATGCCTATAACGTAGAAGAGGGCATCGCAAAAATTCTGCAGCATAAGCCTGACCTCGTGTTTTTGGACATCGAACTACCTCCCAGCACCGGTTTTGACTTGTTGAAATCTTTTGAACAATACCATTTCATGGTGATCTTCATCACCGGGCATAAGGAAAATGATTATGCCATTACTGCCTTTAGGTTTGGGGGATTGGATTTCTTGCTGAAGCCCATCGATGTAGAGGACCTGGCGGAGGCTATTAGAAGATGCAAGGACAACAACATACGTCCGCCGCTGAAAGAGCAACTTTCCATCACGGAAGAGGCCAATTCAACCCTTTCACAAAAAATGGCTCCTACGCGAATCACCATCCCAACCATGGAAGAAATCTACTTTAGAAAAGTGGATGACATCATCCGATTAGAAGCTTTCAAGAACTACACTACCTTTCATTTTACGAAGCAACATTCTTCTATTGTCGCATCCAAGAACTTGGGCGGATATGAAAATCAATTCTCCGACAATAGTCAATTCATGCGCGTCCATAAAACCCACTTGGTCAATTTAAATTTTGTTGACAGTTACCGGAAGGGAGAAGCATCACTAGTCACCATTGATGGCACGGAAATACCCGTATCCAAAAACAAAAGGGAAGAATTATTGGAAAGGCTAAAAAATATGTGAACCCTTTGGTTCATTTATAACCAGCTTTTATCCTCATAAATTGCCACCATATTCATCGGCTATTTTTTTATAGCGCAGGAATACTAAGTTTGCCTAAATGCAACAACTTAACCGCAAAATCATTCGCTATGGCATACACTAGAATTCCCGCTCAAATGCAATCGACCTTTTCCCGCCTAAATACCGTTCAAATCCCGGATCATTTGGAAAGGTGCTCGTTCTACGAAGAGGATTTGGCAATGGTAAGAAACCAAGACAGCAGATACCTGGGATTGTGCATTGATTTTGGAGTAATCAAAAGACCGGATGGTGAGACGGTAGAATGTCTGGTCGCCTTTGCTGTCATCAAACTATCCAGTGGGCCGGATCGCGAGTGGGAGGAGCGCCTGGACAATGAAGGCGATCTGATCGCATTGAGCTGTCCGCGGTATGAAGAGCCTAAATTAGTAACCATTCTCTAGGAGGTCCACCACCCATCGCCCCGACAGCTCCTTCAAAATCATTCTTTCGTCTCATGGAAAGCCAACTTGACAACATTCAACCGAACATTCTAAAGTCTCACGGTCGAAAATTTGTCCGATTCCTCTTTATCCAATTTCTCGATGACTCATCTCCCACGGAATTAGGGGAAAAACTGTACCAACTCTATTTCGAGGGGGACTACGGATTTAAAGTGGTCAATTCTACTGCGGATCAACTGGAAAACACCACCCGATTTAACAGCAACAGACACACCGTTGATCATCAGGATTCGATTGTTGTCAACCTACACTTATCGTTCAACGGACTGTCCAAATTCGAATCCATCAACAGCGGAGACCCAAATTGGGATTTGTACTTCAGAAAAGGTATGAAGTATTTCATCGACACGTTTAACGATCCACCGGCAGATAAGTGGGGAGACTATGACGCGAGGATAGACGCCATGATCAGTTTAGCAAGCAATGCGGAGAAAAGTCTGGAGGCCGCAGAGTCAAAGATCCGAGAAATCTTATCACCAAGCGCACAAATATTATTTACCGAAGATGGAAAAAAACTCTTCAAAGGTGAAGATGCCATCGAACCTTTCGGATTTAAAGACAACATCAGCAACCCCAGATTCTTCTTTGATTACGGCCGTCATTATGAGGCGATGACCAGTAAATTTAAGATCGCATTGGATCCTGCCGGCGGAAGCTATTTGGTTTTTCGCAAATTGGAACAGGACATTACAAAATTCAATTGTAAGGTAGCAGCGCTGGCCAAAGCACTCAATATTACCAAGGAATATGCCGAAGCTCAAATTGTCGGAAGGTTTAAAAACGGTGTTCCGCTAACCATCTCTTCGAACCCCGATCTCAAAAGCAAAACAAAAGAAGAACGCGATCTAATCGAAGAATTTGATCACAATCACATTGGTTATGAAGCGGATGAACAAGGTTTAAAATGTCCTTATCACGCTCATATTCGAAAGTGCAATCCCCGAAATGAGCGAAGCAAAATACTTGAAGAAACCGCCTATCAAGGCAAGGCCGACCACGAAATTTTCGGTCTCATAGTGAGAAGAGGCATCCCCTATGAAGAAGAGGTCAACGGTGAAAAAAAGACGGGTTTGCTATTTTTATGTTATCAATCTGATATTGTCCACCAATTTGTTCCCATCCAAAAAGACTGGTGCAATCACCCGGATTCTATCCTAATCACAGAAGGCGAATTCAAGAAGAAGATCGGCTTAGATCCCATTTCCGGACAGTACCCTACCAACCCGAAGATTGTGGAAAATAGTTGGCAAAAGGAATGGGGAAAGGAAGGTAGCCAGAAAAGCTACCACGGCTTCCAAGACACTGTGACATTTAAGGGCGGAGAGTTTTTTTACACACCACCGATCAACTATATTAGGGAACTTGGCTCCAGTCGCACCAATATTGTATAATCTCATTTCCTAGATTTTTTACCTATATCCTGCAAAAAAATCTAAGAAATAATTTGGCTATCTTGCTGAGGCACCATAATATTCATAGATGTACTCAGCGAAAACCTGCGAGATTACATTTTACACCTGTATTCTGTATGCTCTCCTTCTTCCTCTACCTATGTATTCGCAACCCAAAGTGGTTTTCTTGAATCAATTAACCACCGATAGTGGCCTATCGTCCCAATCCAACAACTTTCATGTATATAAAGACCGATCAAACTTTATCTGGATCAACTCCCAGTTGGGCCTGAATCGATTTGACGGTAAAAGTATTAAGTATTTCAAATCGGAAGAAAATGATTCTTTGTCTTTAGTCGACAATATGGTTACAAGCCCCTTTTTTGAGGATCCGTCGGGTGGATTATGGCTGAGTAGCAGGAAGGCCGTATATAGAATGGATCCTCAAATGGAAAGGTTTTCCATATTCAGGATGAGCGAATTCCAGTCGGCCACCGATGGAGATTTGAGTCTGAAATTCATCGATACGATACATCAAACGGGCTGGTTGAAGGCTGGAAATAAGTTGGGGTTTTTCGCCATTGGAAAACCAGATTCCGTACGGACAATCTATGAGTCGAATCAACTCACCTTCCGCTCTAGTATAAGATGGAATAACACAGAATCGACAATTTTACTCTTCCACCATGAAATGGATGGACTCATCATCCAACCATTCCAAAAGACAAACGAAGAACAATTTAGCCCTGCTGCTCCTCTTCGTTATCTGGACGGCCAGCTTGTCAACACTTCTCTATATATTGACGATGCATCCATATGGGTTGGTATGGAAAAAGGGTTGGCAAGAATCAGCTTACATGAAAACAACCCCATCTTCCAGTTTGATGGCATTACCAATGTTGAAAAAATACAGCAGCTCGATGAAAAGAGACTAATTGTAGCAACGCAAAACGACGGCATTTTCATCTTCAACGTCGAAAGGGGCACTTGCGAGGGAAAATTCTTTTTCCAGGCTAATGGCTCCATTAAGCCTTTTGAAAAAGAAATAGAGTCCATCTACCTGGACAGAGATCGCACTCTCTGGATTTCTTCACAGGGCAACGGCCTTTATTATACTCACTTAGATAAAGTTAAATTTCAGTCTTATTTACTCGACGAAAATGACAATCATTCATCGGGTGTAAAATCGATTACCGAGGATGGATCTAACCGACTTTGGGGCATTTCTGATTACCGGATAATTGTCTGGGACCAAGAAGGAAGTCCGGTCACCGATCTGATGAAGGCTGTGAACAGCAATCCACCTTTTAAAGGCGACAAATTATTCACGATCCGGCATTTTGAGCCAGGTGTACTGTTACTAGGAACCCAAAGAGGTCTCTATGTTTTTGATGAGACACTGCAATCGTTCACGAAGATTCCCATTAAGAAGAAAGGACAATCACAAAGAACCGGTGTCACAAACTTCTATCAACTTTCAACCGGGCAGTTCTTGGTAGCAACCAGCCGGTGTGGAGTTTACGAACTAGTCAGAGGGGCAACAAAAAAAGCATGGCAGACCATGCCCTGGATCGATGAAAACAAAACTTTCAACTGGATTCACGAATTGACTGACCGTCGGTTTTTTGCCAATCAATATACCGCCCACCTTTATTTGTACGACCCGACCGCCGGCCACCTCGATTCCCCGGTTAAAATACCACACAGTTTTGAAATTAGCGGACTGATTGAAGACACCATTCGTGAAAAAGTATGGATTCCATCGGATAAGGGACTTTACTATTACGATCTAAAGCGGGACGATGGTAAAATTAAAAGGGATAGCCATTCTACAATCGAAGTAATCCAGGGGTTGTTATTAGACCACAGAGGAAACCTTTGGATGAGCACTCCGGATGGACTGACGAAATACAACCCCGATAGTACCCATCAATCATCTCACTTTTATACCCAGCCAGATGGCATACAAGGCAATGAATTCAATTTTGCATCTTGCTTTAAAAGAAAAGATGGCCAATTGATATTTGGAGGTGTCAATGGCCTGACAGTGGTCGATACTGCACAAGTCTTGCACCTAAGCAACACAGCTTATCCGGTCATCAACAGCATTAATATCAAGGGTAGAAGTGAGATCGTCGATCATTTAACGAAGGTTTCTAATCCCGCTTTTATCAAAAAGATCGAACTGAGATACAAGTACAATGACCTGTTACAGTTCACCTTTGCTCCCCGGGAGTATAGCGACCCCGCCAATGCTAAAATACGCTATCAGCTAGTCAGGGGCAAACGGGATACGATTGACGAATTGGAAGCAGACTTTGCCCGTTTTACCGATTTAAGAGAAGGCCATTATCAATTGGAGGTGTACGCCGCTAATTCGGATGGGGAATGGAATCCGGAACCACACGTCCTGAAGTTCAGGATCTTCCCCCCCTGGTGGCGATCGCGGTGGTTTCTTCTATTGGCTGGCCTCACTACCATTGGAGCCTTTTACCGCTATTATCAACATCGCATTAATTCCATACGAAAGAAGGAAAAAGCCAGGAGAGAAAAAGCAGAAACGGAGACCGCCATTCTCCGACTACAAATGAACCCCCATTTCATATTCAACAGCATGAATTCAATTGGGGGCTACATTATAAAGAAGGACACTCTGAAAGCTTACGACTACCTTACCAAGTTTGGCAAACTCATGCGAAAAATGCTGAACCTGGCTGACCTTCCCTCTATTCCTCTGGAGGAAGAAGTACGGTTACTCGAACAGTATATAAAAGTGGAGCAAATGCGGTTTGAAGAGAAACTGAACTACCACATCGAGATCGCCGACGAAGTTGATGCCGAATCGATTGAGGTGCCCACCATGTTGCTGCAGCCATTCGTTGAAAACGCAATCAAGCACGGTATAGCCAAAAAAGAAAATGGAGGAGAAATACGAATTGGGTTTCAGCTAATCGACGACTTTTTGCTGGCCACCATTGAGGATGACGGCATTGGACGTGAAGCCGCGCAGAGCAAGGGAAGTTCGTCGTCACATCAATCTAAAGCCCTTGAAATCACTGAAAATCGACTGAGGTTATTGAGGGAACAAACGGGAAAATTAGCCCGATTTGAAATCAAAGACCTGTACGATCATTTACAACAGCCATGCGGCACAAGAGTGGAGATATATTTGCCGATCCTTTAGTTTTGAAAAAATCGTTTCTGCAGCCAAGGGTAAACTTCATTCATTTATTTGGCACATTCATTCATTTCCCCGGACAACCTTCCTACTTCCGGCTATCTTTGCCAAAGTGGCAAAGCCGGCCATCTGGATAAGCATGCATACAAGAACCAGCAATTATAATCCTTGTATTACCCCAAAAAACCAAAAGAACGAGAATGAGCGCTCTATATCAATAGTTCATCAAACGCCTACAGGTTAAATTAGATTATATTAAGCCCCCCTTACTTCACCTCCTTGATGGATCATCGATTGGTATAGTTTCAGACCGGTGGATTATGGATCAGAAAAATTGCGCATAAAAGATTCCTGCCCCGGGATGGGGAAAGGCTTCGTTCGTTTGGAGGTGGTGTCGAAAATAGGAAAGGGCGTACTTGCACAGCCCAACTTCGACTTCCACCTGTTGTCAGACGTGAACGTGTTAAGATTGCTCGTGACCAGAAGTTGGTACTAAGTAGACTAGACAACGCTGTGTTCCTTCAGGAACCGGGATGCCACCTTTATTTTTCCAAATTTGGTCTGAAAATGCTGATCGAGAAGTTTCAAACACTTCTTCTTGTGCTCATCAAAAACCCAGACGGTCGGCAAGTCCATTTCCTTTTGAATATCCTTGCGGCTCTTGCCCTCCGCCGAGAGTTCAAGAATACGCCAGAATAATTCGCCCTCCAACGGAATGGTACTATGTACTTTTGCTCCCATCTCCTTTTTGACGATATCGACTAATTTAAGCGCCTTCTTCTTCTCGGAGTCCGCATAAGGCTCTACCACCAATCGATTGTAAGCATTAAATCGCTTCAAAATCAGGCAAATCCGCCAAATATAGAACCCATCTTCTTTTTCAAAGAAGAAATCCTTTTGCAGGATCTCGTAGGCATTTCCCTCGGCATTTTTAATGGGATAGATCAAATTCAGATTATGCCGGGTCAACTTTTCTCTTTTTCCTTTCTTCGAACAAAATTCATTAATGACCTCATCGTAGGCCAATACGAAGGGTCTGTACGGCATCAATATCTTACTGTTGTAGAATGGGTACTTCAAATCGAACCTGGAATACCCCAGTCGATCAATGGATCCACCAATTTTTTTAATTTGTCTGGTGGCATCTTCAGTATTTATTTTCACCTTTAACCAGTACCAGTTTCCGAGGCAGTGTAGATCTTCTAAAATCTGTTCTTGTAGCGGCGAAGTCTCATTAACTTGAAAATTCCGTTTGTTCTTCTTCTTAAGAATAAGAAAGTAGTCCCAGAAATTCATATTGAGATGATTTGGTTGCCAAAGTAGTGTTCTCCAATGGACAAAACAGGGAACTTTTTCCCTCGCATCAAATCGCTGGTCTTTCTTCCTGGTTTTCTTTTTTAGGTTAGCTGTGGGGTGGGAAAGTCACACCTTAATTTTACACTATAAAAATAAGGATAATTATCAGCCAGAGCAAGGAAAGAGTATTATTTAATAGCTAACTCTGGGTTACCTCAATGTTGTTTGTTTGTCACACTCATTCACTCCATCTCCTCGTCCATGGCGTCCATAAATTTCCCCGTGCCGTCTTTCACGATTGAATCACGAATTTTCTTTAAAAGACCTTTAGGAACATCGGGATCATCAGACTGAATTTCATCGAGCAATTTCGAAGTTTGAGCATCAAAATCCTCATAAACTTCGTCCAGTCGTTCGGATTTGGAAAGGCCAATGAGTCTTTCAAACAAGCTTTTAAGCGACATCGAATTAAGAAATTAAATGATGCATAACTCGTCCTAAATAACTAGACAGTTATGCGAAATTTCTTATTCAAAATGCTGATTACCAATACTTCATTGATTCAACTTGCCTTAACTAAACGTATTTTTTCAAATTTACAAATAAAAAACAAAAAAAATCTCAAAAGTTACCAACACCTCTCCTACTCCAATTGCTTCCATGCTACACTACCCTAGGAAATGCTGAAGTTCACTATCCTCGTGCCACATCATTCCATTTTGTGTAGCAACTTGCTTAAAAAACAAGTCCCTAAGCCATATGAAAACTAAACCTGTCTGTTATCGCCTCAATGGCGACGTTTTCACTAGAGTCCCCAAATTCTTATTGATGTTATGTTGGATCATTAGCTGGAATAGTCCATCAAGTAGCATCGGTTTTTCTTGCGAAACCACCCCCAAAAACTCGATGCCTAATGCTCTTTTGGATAGCACTTCCTCTTATCCTTTCGTCGAATTTATAAACTCAAAAAATTTCAGAGCCATTTACAACAGCCGAAAAAAGATGGAGGAAGAGTTGAACATCGAACTATTGATTGCCTATCACCGGGGTTACTTTCGACTGTTAGCGGGTCCTTTTCGATTTCGGAAAGAAGCCGTTGCTTACGGAATAAAATCACAAAGGGGTTTCCGGTTATTGACGGTAGAGCGGCTCTATTTGTACCCCTATTGGCGGGGGACACCGACCAAAAGACTAAAGTTTCAAAGTGCACATTCAAAGCCCTGATTTCTAAATCAATGCCCCGTTTGCCATGAAAGAAAACGTCGCTAAGAAAATAAAGCTGGAACCTCGTCAGAACCCTGCTCCGCTCAAAATATGTAAGGAAAAGAAACTGCTGGAAATAAAGTTCGGCCCAATTCGGCTACTCATCAGGGGATATTCGGAGGTAGGTGGTATCATGGTCCTGGTAATCGTTCTGGCATTTCTGTACCTGGTGATTTGTGATTAGCGCTATCCAACCAAAAATTGATCAGAGGTCTTAAAACATCAACACCAAAAGCTCCCTGTATAACCCCGGGAGAAAACCAAATTGTTTGATCTCTGTGATGGTGGCACCGGTTCGGAATCTGATTGGATTTTGGACTGGTGTTTTTTTATTGTCGATTCAGGAGAAAACGAGGGATTAGAGGATGAGGGATGATTCCTGTTATGCTCGTCGAGGTTATCTTCACATAACAGGAATACTCGAAAGTATTAATCGTAGAAACAGCAATTACTCATCATGTAATTTTAGCTCCTTTTCTTTTTCCACTGATTCAATCGTCTCAACGTTGTCAATAGCGGGCTCCCACTCATCTTCACTTTCTTCTTCATTCAAATCAAACATGCCCACTTTGCGCCAGGCCTTGAGGTTTTTGGGAGGAGAATAAGCGTTTTTTTTATGTTCTAGAATACCAGCCATTCCCTTTAAGATATCGGTCTCTCTGCTCATAGTATAATTCAATTTGGTTTTAATAAAGTGCTAAGTAAACAGCAAAGATAAACACTTTACATATGCAGTGCCACTGTTTTAACGAATTTAAGATTGTCTTATGCTCATTTAACAGCGAATTTAAAACGTTTTGTTTATCCCGCTATTGTATATAACGGTGCTATAAATCAATAAGTTCAGTCAAGAATGATCGATTTGTCAAGAAGGAATCAAAAGATTTGGTTCAACACATTATCGACTTGACACAAATCAGTTTGGTTGCTATAGGAAAGATAGATAATTTTTACCATCAAAAAAAGAAATCTAGAGACCTATAACATTGCTAAATTATTATTATTTTGCATTTTCTTTGAATAGGTCTTTACTTGATTTTCCCAGAAGCCAGAAAAGTTTCTATAATTTTCATGATGCGACACAGTAATACAATTCAAACGTAAGAAAAGTCCATATTTCCCACAATCTTGTAAGCACCATTAATGATCTATTTCATCGTGATGGCCCGTTCACATGAGACGTCAATTATTTTTATTAACTAATTTCGCCAATTTTAAACAATAAAAGGCTACTAAATGCCCAGGGAGTAAATGTACACAACGGAAAACTACGGGATATTTTTAGGTTTGATGACAGCTAAGTTTGGAGAGGAAGGCAGATTTGTAGACAACGAATTAAAACCATTCTTCGCCAGATATAAGGAAAAAATAAAAGAAAACCTCTTTTCAAATGGAGACAAGGAAAAAGAGGAAATTTTCGAGCAATACCTATTTCGTCCAAAGTGTTATTTCCTCTTTGATAATTTTGATCTTGCCGTCTTGTCTTTGGTAGATGATTTTAATCTGGGTACCCGGGCCTTCCACCCATTCAACACCTTAATAACCAACGACCTCAAAGAGTCCGACAATGAATATAATTCTCAGAATTTCACCTATAAGGTGATTTCTGGAACAGTGCCTAAGTTCACGCAAAACTCATCGGAGAGAGATGGCTTATTACAAACAGCCGACCGGACATTTATCGGCAACAACACGGAAAGGTATCCCTTGATCGGTATTACTTCCTTGAAATTCAATAACGCATTACTCATTGGTGGCGGAGGTAGCGTTATGGAACTAGCGATCAAGAGAGTACAAGAATTAATCAAAGCTAGCCCATCTCAAAATGGAACCTTGGACTATGTCATCTTTCACTCTGCTTCCTGGCACGAAATAACCATTGTATTTTTCTCCAATAGCTACAACTGCATTGCGGATCGGGTATTTGCTATTCGGGAAATGGTCTTTGATGACCTGGACGCCGGTGAAGACAAACAGGCATTCAATCACATCAACAAAAATTGTTTGTTACAACGGTATTTAGCCACTACGATCGAAAAACCGAATCAATCAAAAATCAAAGCTGCCCATCTCTTTGTACACACCCATACCGTTTTCGGCTTCGATCTCGAAATTCTTCGTGGCCATCCTTTGCCTCAATTGATGAACAATGAAGGCATCCAATTGCACAGTCGGTGGAACCTTAAACCCGGCCATACTTTAGATTTTATTGAAGGTTTTCGAGAATACTTTGACCAGTGGCAGATGCCGAGCAGTATCATTTCGGGCCGAGGGGATTTTTCCTATACCATTGAAGGTAACATCCTCGAAAATTTTCTCAGGATTCACAAAGTCATCAGCACTAATAAGAACATCAGGAAACACGCTAGAAAAGTAGTAACGACCCCACAATTCAAGATCGATCACGACAAAGGTCTAAGACAGAAGAAGAAAGGCGGGGATCACTACCTCTTTCACAACAAACTACCCTGCTTCCGGTTTTCACTCAACAACATTGCTGATACGCGAATTCACCTGGAAGCGTTGGGCATCTCAAAGATCATTCAGGAGAAGATCATTAACATGTTTATCATTTTTAATGATGGCATGGAAGACCCCGTTTTATATGGCTATTTCATCGAATTAAAGCCCTATTTAGAGCAAATCAGAGCATTAATAGAGGATCTGGCAACCTTACAAAACGGCGATAAAAGCATGGCCAAGACCCAAGAGATACTACTTAGCGCCGCAGATTTGTTTGAATCCGCATATACGAACCGGTTCGGACAAAGCTACATCATGAACGAGATCACCGATTTTAACATTGAATTTAATGGCGGCCTTCAGCAATTAATTGCCGCTTACGACGGCGCTTACAAGAGTCTGACCGCATTAATGGGCGAGGGGGTTCCAGGAAAATCTGTAACCTATGCGTCTAGTTATCCGATTATTGAATCTGAATCTTTGGGCGTAAGATTAAATTACTTTCACCTTTATCAGCCGGAATTTTTCGCGGCCGCGGCCACTCATGAAGCAGCGAATTTTTTTGGTATGAGAAGAGCGACGAAAGACAGTGAGGTTGGGCTCCTCTTTCAAAAACTCGAAGAAACCGCAGAAAGGCAAGGAATAAGTTCGCTCGAACGATCAACGCTTAATTATTTCTTTACCGACATTGCCACGTTGAAATTGGCGTACAATGAAGATTTTGAGTTGTTCTTTTATTGGCATTGGTGCAGTTTTTTTCAGACCTCCAATGTATACAAACCGGGCGGCAAGGAGATTGTCCATCAACATTTTGAAAAATTTCTGGCGAGGATGGTCCTGGTCGACCAGTTTATGAATCCATCAGAATCCGATCGATTCTTCTACAAATTTCCAGATCCCCCCTTCAATGCCTGTCACGAGGGTATTCGGCAAACATGGAAGGCCAGTCTCCAAAAAGCAAAGGACATGGCCCAAAAAATAATCGATGATGATCAGCGCAAGTTAGCATCCGATAAGTTGCTGCCCAACTTCGCAAACCTTGTCCTAGGTCTAGAAGTAGAAGACTTTGTTAAAACCGCGGATGGGAATGAAGTTCCTAAAATTTATGAAAAGCTAAAGAAACTAGCTGAACAAAAAACTTACCTAAAAGGTGGATTCAAGGTCGAAGGACAACTTAAAAATGTCAGTGATGAGGCGTTCATGGCTAAGGCAATCAGAAATTGCAGATCTGCTTGTCTGTACGAATTAACCAACCTAATAATGGGTTACTTTCGACAAGGCAAGATCTATACTTTCGATGAGGCCTGGAATAAACGCCCTTTAAAAGATACTTCCAGATCCTTCACCGTACACGCCTTATTCCTTTCCTATTTAAAGATCATCAAGGAGCTAAACAATGACTCCGCCAACATTTTAATCCGAGATCCAAATACGGGGAGAATCGATAAAGAAGCACTTTCCAAAAATGTATCAAAAGACGCATTACTCATCGATGGCAGGGGTGGCTTTATTAGTAATTCCTTAAAAGGCAGGTCTACCTATTATCTATATCGATCGCTATTTCTACAATCTCTGTGGTGTCTATCTATCAAGCTAAAAGCACAGCTCTTTTTTTCAGATAACGACCGTACCAAACAATAGATAGGTAAACTATTTACTTTCTGTCATTTTTTTTAGAATCATCATCTTCATCCAGGTCGAACATTCCCGTCTTCTTCCATCCCTTGAGAAGGTTTGGAACTTTATAGGTATTTTTCTTGTGTTCTTCCAAGGCTTTCATCCCCTTTAATATATCCTCATCTGTTTTATTTTTTTTCTTATCGTTTTGCATGACAAAAAGGTAAATATTAACAATAATAAATATGTTAAAAAAATTTAAGAAATATTAAGACGGAGCGAAGGTAACAATTATATGTTAGAAAAAAAGAATGAGAATGAGATAATTTATATCATCCTAACTTCTATTTCGTCCGTCGTACTAATTTGAAATTTGAATCGGTGAACAAGCATGTTCCTTCCTGAAAATCAAGAGTCAACACAACTCTGATTTTCCTAGATATGTCACAGCCAGAATGGGAAAGCGTGACAAATCTCATATTAAGTTGCTGGAATGAACGAAAACCGGTTGGTAGTAATACTCAAAACTCTGGCGGGGTACTGAAGTAACCACATGAAGCCAGAACACCAAACAGTTCCTAGTTATTCCAACTTCACCGATGATCAATTCAGATTACTGATTTACTGCAAATTAGCTTATTCCATATTCTTTTCCAATCAATCGACTACTTTTTTTTAAAAAAACCAATATATTCAGTCACTTTATTATATAATCGTCCCATCACATCATAAAAAAATAAAAACTCTAATTGCCATCAAAAACCAAAATAAAAACAAAAACGAAAATATGTTTACTCTGGAAGGTACACTTCAGTCACTATTTCAATGGTTGGGCAAGCAGGTTATTCACAACACCGAAAAAATAAAAATTGCCCGTTTCTTACAACAGCGAAACATCAATTTGATGGAGTTCGAGTTGGAAGATTCCTTCGAAAAAGTTTATCTCCATGCTGTTTTGTCTTTCTGTGAGGACTGCTCCAATGAAGCCTTTTGTGAGTTTTTCAGTTTACCTAAAGTAGCTGAGGCATACGAAGAATATCACGCCCGAAACTATACTGAAATTGATAAGACGGTCGAAATATTACGTGGGCTTTTCTGGACTAATTGTAGCAAAGGCAATAAAATGCCCGATCTCTATTATAAAATTCGGTCAAAGCAACGAAGTGAACTACATAGAATCTTCAAGGAACAGTTAACAGCTTTTCAGAAAAAATTTGAGACGTTCGCCAATTTAGCGGCCCAACCGGGCATCAGGTACGTAATCAATAGTAACCTGAGAAGAATGAGCGACCTATTGGAGGACATCCTAGGAAAAGTTGAAACTCTGGAAAACGAAGTAAAGAGTCAAAATTTTGATTTTCAAATCCGTCGGTACATCGAAAGAGAGCGTGACCTACGAACCACATCAGAGATACGCCCGCAAAACTACATACCGCTCTTATGCCGGGAATGGAAATATGCCTCCGGAAATTATCGAATCCCATATGCCGATGGATCTCCTAAGGCCATTCCTAAAAACGAAATAAATCAAAACCCGATCACCAGAGAAAGTCCTACCGAAATCACTCCCTTAGTTTCAAACTGGTTAAACGACCCCAACAAAT
The DNA here is from genome assembly GCA_028284395.1 of Saprospiraceae bacterium. Classification (GTDB taxonomy): domain Bacteria; phylum Bacteroidota; class Bacteroidia; order Chitinophagales; family Saprospiraceae; genus JANQRV01. Next base: position 20,945 of record JANQRV010000618.1, on the reverse strand, counting down.
ACTTGCTGGTTGTGATTGGAGAATGGGGCATCGGCAAGACTTTTTTTGTCGACCAATTCAATCATGAATTGATTAATAAGCAACTCGCTAACGATGCGAACGGACTATCTCATAAAGAGTGGATCCCGATCAAATTTGCCCTGCATAGTTTCAACCCGGAAGAACGCATCATTGATTTCATGATCAATCAATGTAAAACCCATGGAATCAGAGCCTTTGCCGATGAAATGGAATTCGTACAACACCTGCGTCAAAGAAAGATATTGTTTTTTCTGGACGGGTTCGATGAAATCCCGTTCCGACAAAATCTTCTCGAAGAACAGCGGAAGTTCAATGATGGAATAAGAGAACTTATTGAGCGATTTCCCGAAAGCAAATTTATCATTACCAGCCGGAAAGATCTTTTTCAACAAGATAATCTAAGAACCCAGGAAATCATCGACGTCTTCCTATCTCCGCAAAAGACCGAATGTCAAATCGTGGAGATCCTCACCTTATCCCGACGTCAGATATTTGATTACTTGCAACGCAATGCCGAGGAGCCGGAACGTTTGTACGAAGAAATCATTCACTCCCGCATTCAAAATTTTGCCGAAAATCCACTCTTATTAAGAAAAATCATTACTTATTTCGAACGTAAAAAGGGCAAAAAAAAGAGTACTCCCCTGGGCGTCACCAATACCTTTCAACTGTACAAGAGTTTCGTCTTGGAAGAGTTGAAAGAGAAACAGAGCCGCCTGTACAAAGTCGGCGACTTTCAAGAAATATTAAAAAAGGTGGCGGTAACCCTGTATGGCGAAAGATCAATGAAAGTAGATTTCGCCTCCCCGGATCTGTTGCTGTTCATGGAGCAAAAATACCGTAGGAATAAAGAGGAGGATGTTCGGCTTTTCTTCAGGTCCTATCTATCCTTTCATTTCTTTCGCCTCAACTACGACACTTTTCACTTCAGTCATCAATCTTATCTTCATTTCCTCTTTGCAACAGTATTGGTAGATGAGATTTCCAATGAAGAGCCCGTAGAATTGCTGAAAAATGCCATTCATCCAGAAGTCCTCAACTTCATGGTTGGGGAACAAAGTCTAAGACCAGAGCGGCTGAGACGCTGGATACTTCATCCCCCAGAGGAGATGCGCCAAACTTCCTGGCTGGCCAGTAATGCTGCCGGGATTTTATTGCGGATCAAACCGGATAGCTTAAAATGTGAGACGATTAGTAATGTTATGTTAAGGGGAGTCGATTTTAGAGGAAGTGATTTAAGGAAAACGCATTTCAACTCCTGTGACCTAAGTGATTCTCAATTCGACCACACCGTTCTAAATGCAGCATTCAGCAATAACTGTAATACCAGTGAAATCATACTGAACCTAGAAGGAAGTAACAGCTCTGACTATGAAGTTCTATTGGAGCTTTCCGGAGCCTCTTTCCTTAACTTATACAATTCCAACTTCCAACAAATAGAATATCTTGGGGGCTTTTCTCAATTGAAAGACCTTCTTCTTAGCAAAACTAAAATCAACGGTATTGCAGCTCTTTCTCATTGCAAAATGCTAACAAACCTAGGGTTGGCAGAAACGCGGATAAAGGATTTAACAGCTTTATCTACGCTCGAGAACCTAGTTCAATTAGACCTATCCTACACTTTAATCAGAGATGTTTCTCCTCTTGAAAATTTAGCCAATCTACGGATCCTGATCTTATATGAGACGCTCATAGAAGAATTGAGCCCATTGGCAAGTTTAGAAAACTTAGAAGTACTGATACTGGGAGGTTCCATAATCAAGGATTTCGCTCCACTAAGCCAATGCCGATCACTTACGACACTCAGTTTGATGGATACCAGTATTGAAGATTTAAGTCCTCTGCGCAACCTTGATCAATTGAAACGCTTGTATCTATCCGGGACCAGCATCAATGACTTAAGTCCTCTTTCAAATCTAAAAAGCTTGAAAGAACTCCATTTAGGGGGAACAGAAATAGATACGATCGCCCCTATTATCGGTTGTAAAGAATTAAAAATACTTAGCCTCTTTGACACTAAAGTGCAAGACATTGACGCCTTATCTCGATTGAAAAAATTGGAGGACCTAGACCTCCAAAGTGTCCTCCTAAACGATTTTACTCCGCTGGCACAATGTCAACAACTAACCGACCTCGATTTGGGATACACCAAAATTTTAGACCTAACTATCTTACACAAACTTAATAATCTGAAATTTCTGGACCTGGAAAATACGGCAATCTCCAATATTGCTCCAGTAGGGAGGCTAACCGAATTGGAAACGCTCAACCTTCAGGCGACTCAGGTAACGGATATATCGCCATTACGAAATTGCACTCAAATGCGACAACTGAATCTTGCTTCAACAAAGGTAGTCGATTTATCCCCCCTGTCGAGCATGAATTGGCTTCAAACACTCAATCTCTTTGATACTTCAATCGTAGACCTCGAGCCAATTAATCACTGTCGGTCACTGACCATTTTGGGCTTACTGCAAACTAAAGTTTCAGATTTACAACCGCTGAGCAAATTACTGGAACTGCAAGCACTTGTAGCAACGGGCGAATCTCTTCACGATATTTCTCCTCTCTCTCAACTGAGCAAACTGACTTTCCTGCATTTAGATGAAACCAAAGTCTCCAATATTGAGGTATTTGCCAAATTACCAATGTTGGAAAACATCGACTTGACAAGAACGCCGGTACGGGACCTGAGTCCAATGATCAATCTTTCAAACCTGAAGAAGATCATGTTGGGGCAAACCTTTGTTCGAGATATCTCCCACTTAGCAAAATCAGAATTCATCGAAAGTCTCAACTTGCGGGGACTCTTACTTGAAAATATCAGCGTCATCCGTAGGTTCACCGATCTGCAATTCCTCGATCTGGCTTTCACCTTAGTTGATGACATATCAACCTTGATACATTGTAGAAAATTAGCTGATCTATTCCTATCGGGAACCAAAATAGAAGACTTAGGCCCCTTATCAAGACTGCAAGAATTGGAGAAACTCTATCTCCAGAATTGTTCCGTCAGCGAGCTGAACCCTATCAATGAGTGTCTTCAATTGCAAGAGTTAGAACTGCGCAATACAAAAGTCAAGGACCTCTCCCCAATTCGTAATTGCACCAACATGTCAAAGCTCAGCTTCAGTTCTACGGATGTCAATAACCTTTCCCCCTTAGCCAATATGATTCATTTACAAGGGCTTTCTTGCAACGATACCCCTATCACGGATCTTTCTCCCCTAGAAAAGCTTACTGACCTAAGTGTTTTATACGCCAACAATACCCATATTCAAGACGCCAGTACGATCGGTAATCTCAAAAACCTAACGAAATTACACCTTTCCGGTAACCGGATTGAGAACTTTGAATTCCTGACCAATCTTGAAGAGATCAGAGAAATAGATCTGAGTAACACAAAATTTCATCGCCTTAAACTACTGTTAACAAATCCCCTGCTCGAAAACCTAAATCTCAACGGCACACCAGTTAAAGATTTCACTGACCTGCCAAAATTCAGGAAAATTACCAGCCTCAACCTTGGCCGCACCCAATTCCAATCCGTTGAACTTTTAACTTCATTAAAGCGTCTTCAGCAAATCGAACTCAGCAATACCCCCATCGACGACTTCTCTTTTCTAGAACAATTTGCCGGATTGAAAGAAATCGGCCTTAGCGATGACCAACTTGATGATTTCGATGTACTTCGGAGACTTGAACGGCTAACATCTTTGTCTTGGCACCGCCCCACTCCCGAAAAGATCATGCAAATTGCTACACTTGCCAACCTTAAAGAACTAAAAATCAACGATCTAAAACATTGTGATTTCGCGCAACTGACCAAACTACAAGAGCTTGAACGATTGGAATTGAAGTCGGTCCCACTGCACGGACTTGAAGAACTCGCTCAATTGCCAAAGCTCATGGAAATTCACCTGGAGGATGTTGACGGCCTATCAATAGAACAACTACTGCCGATACCGGAGCTTAAAAGCTTAACATTGAAAAATGTAGCACTGTCTAATGAAGAACAGTATAAGCTTAGGGAGAAGAACCATTTGCTTACGATTTTTGATAATTTTTGATTGATATGGCACCTAATTGCCATGTTATTTTTAAGAAAATTTTGTGTTATTCTGTTTAGATGATGAATCGGATAAAGAAACCTGTTCTTAATAACTTTGTAACATTCCCTAAGCCAGCGCGGGGTCCTTATTCATAGGAGCGCTTCCGCCACTCCGAAGGAGAGCACCCAAACAACTCCTGAAAACAAGAACTAAAATAAGTCTGACTATTGAACCCAACTTGAAAAGCGATCTCCGTAACATTCCCGGCTTCCTGCCGCAGTAGCTCAGCAGCCCGGTGCAAGCGATAATTTCGGATAAAGGTGGTCGCGGATTGATCAGTGAGCGCTTTGAGTTTGCGGTGCAATTGTGATCGACTCATGCCTGCTTCCCGGCCGAGATCTTCCACGCCAAAGCGCTCGTTGTCCAGGTTGTTATCTACCACTTCCTTGAGGGAATCCAGGAACTTCTGATGGACCGATGGCACTTGAATGGCCCGGGGCTTCAACTTCAGGTCGTGTTGAAATTTGTGTTGCAGTTTCTGCCGGATGGCGATGAGGTTGTTGATGCGAATCTTCAACTCTTCTTCGTCGAAGGGTTTGACCAGGTAGTCATCCGCGCCCAGTTCGAGTCCTTCGAGTTTGTTTTCGCGAGCGGCTTTTGCGGTGAGGAGGATGACGGGGATGTGATTAGTCTTCGGGTCGGTTTTGAGTTTTTTGCAGAGGTCGTAGCCGTCCATTTTAGGCATCATGACGTCGCTGACGATGAGGTCCGGGATGGTGGATTCTGCTTTTTCGAAACCATCTATGCCGTCTATGGCTTCGACGATCCTATAATTGGGCGAAAGGATTCCTTTGATGAAGGAGCGCAGATCGTCGTTGTCTTCGACAATGAGCACTTCCAGTGGTTGTTCCGGTGTTTCGGGCGTTGTTGCTTCCTGATTTTGCAAATTATTGGAAGCGCCTGACAAAGTAATTCCGGTTGCAGAAATCTCCGTTTGTGGTAAATCAAGCCATTCTATTTTTTCATCCTCTTGCAGGTAAGCTGATGCCAGGGGCAGCTTGACGGTGAAAGTAGTTTTGCGCATTTTACTGGTGACACTTACTTCACCGTGATGCAATTCGACCAACTCCTTTACCAAGGCCAATCCGATCCCGGTACCTTCGTATTGCCGGTTACTTGCTGTGTCCACCTGGAAGAAGCGGTCGAAAAGATGAGGCAACTTGTCTTGGGGAATCTCCGTACCGGTATTGACAACCTTGATGGAGGCATGGTTCGAACCAGCTACTTCCACTTCGACTTCCACCTTTTCGTTCTCCGGCGTGAATTTGAGCGCATTGGAAAGGAGGTTGGTCAACACTTTTTGCATCTTTCCGCGATCAAAAAACATTTCGATTGGTTGGAGGCTCATTGGCTGTGCGATACCGTGGCCATTGAAGGTAAGATCCAGGTTTCGATCGGCCGCCATCGATTCGAATTGAGCGGTGGCATTTTTGACGAATAAAACGAGGTCGCCTTCAGAAGCCTGCAGTTTGAGTTCACCGGATTCGAGCTTGGAGAGGTCTAATAGTTGATTGATCAACTGGAGTAAGCGATTGGCATTCTTCATCATGGTTTGACTGTCCTCGAAATCAGGCGCCTTACGCCGGTTCTTCATTTGCTTTTTGACCAGGCCGATAATCAAGGTGAGCGGCGTCCGAAACTCATGCGAGATGTTGGCAAAAAACCGGGATTTAACCTGGTCCATTTCCTTCAATTGCTCGGATTGCTCCTTCAGCGTTTGATTTTTCTTCTCAATGTCGTTGTTCAGGGCCGTAATGGTACTAACGAAATAATATAGAATACCGAAGACAATACTGGACACCCCGACAATATTCATCAAAAACAACACATTGATGAAGCTCGCCGACAAATCCCAATGGACGTAATTGGGAATAAAGTCATTGATAAAATAAGCAACCACCACCAGCATCAGATAGGCCGCAAACCAGTAGATCGACCGTTTGATGCTGTCAAAAAACATGGCACCGGCCGGAGCGATGATGGCCCAATACATCACGGCGCTACTGGGCACAAATCCTCCCAAACTGATTTGCAACGCAAACGGCAGGATCAAGATGAGGACCAATTGGCTATTGCGAAAAAATCGGTACTGCTTCGTAAATCCAAAACTGATGATGTTAATAATGGATAGGATGCCATAGCAAAAGGGGATGGCCCCGGGAAGCAACAAGCCATTGGAGAAATAAAGCACTCCCCATACCAACCCGGCAATGGCAAAGGGACCGGAAACGACCAATAAACTGGATTTTTTCAGTCGTTCCTCCATCGGATCGCTGGGATGGTGGCCCAATCGAACAAACTTCTCAATGAGGTGATTCACATCTGAAATGGGTTACATTATCCTCCAAAATAATAAAATTCCGCTGCTCCAAAGGGATCTACTTTACTTACAACTAAACGACTGATTTAAAGACACATACGATTATCCACATAAGTTTACGCAACAATATTTAATGGAAATGCAACAATCCTTAATCCCCCCGCAACAATGTTTAATGCATTCGAGACGATGTCTAATACTTCCGATGAACCTTCCTCATACCTTTGCATCGTGATTTGAAACCAAAATTTAAAACCCAAAAAAGACTATTATGAAAACGACATCCAAGATTTTATCGCCAATTAGACTCCAACGTCTGCGTGCCCAGGGGTACGTCTGCGAAACCGATCATGACTTAACCGACATGGCCTTCGGCATTCGCTTTCCCTATCGACTTTGCGTGGCCATCATTGTGGTGGCCATGTTAACCAAAAGTCTCCCCATTTTCGCAGCAATGCTGATCTTGGCATTCCTGGGCGTGGTCTTGCCCAATCACCCCTTCGATTACGTATACAACCATTTGCTCAGTAAGCCAATGCACAAGCCGATGGTACCTCCGAGGAGCAAACAACTCAAATTTGCGTGCACGATTGCTACCCTTTGGTTGGCAGCGATCGTCTACAGCTTCACAACCGAGAATATTACCACAGCATTGGTACTGGCCGGTATGTTGGCAGCTGTTGCCATCCTACCTAGCACCATCGATTTATGCATTCCCTCGTTGATCTACAATGCCATATTCAGAAGTAAGGAAGATCAAGGCAGCCGTTAAGGGTGCCAAAGCATCCCGGCATCCAAAAGATTGTCTCTTATGGGAAATAGGTAAAAAATGAGGTTACATTTCTATTTCCTAATGATGGCATTTTTAATTGGCTGCAAGAAGGATGCTACTACCGGTCCCCAACTATTTCAACCGTCTGTCATTTCAACTGCTGATGTTGAATACGGAGGTACTTTTTCTCCCGACGGTTCAGAGTTTTATTTTGTCCGGGCAGAAGGAAAATGGGGTACCGGTTCACTGGCAAGCACGATCTATTATTCGAAATTGGAAAAGGGCAAATGGTCAGACCCGGTTGTAGCCAGTTTTTCGGGACAATACGACGACAGTGACCCTCATCTGACCGAAGATGGCCATTCCCTTTACTTCATCTCCAGTCGACCCGCCACAGATTCCGTCCAGTCGGCAGATATTTGGAAAGTAACCAAGGGCGAAGACGGTAGGTGGAGCGAACCCTACCGATTGGACGACCCCATCAATTCTAATCATCAGGAATACAGTCCCTTTACTACAGCCAGCGGTGATTTGTATTTCGCCTCCGATCGGCCCGGCGGATTTGGTCAGGGGGATCTCTATGTTGCGCATCAACAAGATGGAGAGTTCACAACTCCAATCAACCTGGGGAGCTCCCTTAACTCAGCGCAGGGAGAATGGAACCTCAGCCTCGATCGCGACGGAAACACCTTGCTTTTTGAAGCTTCGGGTAGACCAAAAAATCAGTCCTCCTACGGAGACCTCTACATCAGTTACCGCGATTCCAGTGCCTGGTCGGTCCCACAGAATCTGGCAGAACTGAATACAACGGGTAGTGATCTTTATCCACTCTTGATCGATGCCGGTCAAACCCTGATCTATTCCAGCAGCGACAGTCTCAAAAGTGGGGTGACCAACATCTACCAAGTGGATTTCCAAGCGATCCACAATAGGTATAAAGAAAGAGCCATCTGGCCCCAACAAGGACTTTTGGTCGTCAACCGATCCGGGCACAATGTGGCCTTGGTCGATTCCAAGCGCGGCAACATCCTGAAAGAAATTCCAGTCGGCATCGGTCCTCACGAAATTGCTCTTTCCTCCGATAACCGCCGTGCTTTCGTAGCCAATTACGGCTCCTACCCCAAACCGCATCAACGGGCGATTTCGTCCAAAGAGCTGAGATGGATGGATGAACCGCAAAATACCGTAACGAAGATCGATCTTTCAGACCATTCAACGCAGACTTTCTCCATTCCCGGTTCGGTTTCCCATCATGGCATTCTGACCAACCGGGATGGAAGCCTGTTCTGGGTAACCGCCGAAAAGGACGGAGTAGTCAAAGAAATCGACGGGACCACCGGGGAGGTTCAGAAAATCTACTCTACTATGCCCGGTAGCCACATCATTCGCAGCACTGCCAATTATGACTACCTCTTTGTGGCCAACATCGAGTCCAATACGGTAACCGCTATAAACAGACTCAATGAAGAAATTTGGCACATTGCCACCCCAAAGAACCCGGAGGGCATGGAAGTATCGCCGGATGGTCGCCACTTATGGGTTTTGTGCAATGGCGCTCAACAGGCAGTCCTCATTAACCTCCAAACCTTGGTGATAGATCACTACCTGGATACGCAGGGCAAATTTCCCATTAAACTTACCTTCATCAATGACGAAGTCTGGATCGCCAACGTAGCCAGTAAAAACATCTCCATATTCGACCGGCAATCGCGGGCCTTCAAAACCCACATTTCTCTGGAAACGACTCCTCTAAGTATTATTGCAGCATACGGACAAGTCTTCGTCACCCTTCCCCGCAAAAACCTGGTCCGCCAATTCGACCCGGTGAGCAGGCAAATACTGGGCGAATTTTCTACCGGCATCGAACCGGATGGCATGGTTCCCCTATTATTGGATGGAAACGACTCGACTCCTTTTTTAGGATTCTGAACAATTGTTTAAGGCCGTTTCCGTTAAATATTGTCGGACCCGACAATTGGGTCCGGTTATTGTTTCATTTAAATTTGACTACCTAAACGCCAAACCACAATTATCTATGGGAAATTACGGTTTGGCACTTAGTTCACTAAAATTGATTAATTATATTGATAATGAAGTATTTACTTGGTTTTGTGAGTCTTGTTTTTGTGTTTAGCTGTTCGCAACAATCGGCGACGGTCACCAGCAATGTTATCTCTGCGGACGGCGTCAATTACGACTCTTTGAGAACGGTATTAGAAGAAATTTACGAAGTCGATCGCGCTTATCGGGACCAACGTGCCCGGACCAGTGAACCCAATCCAGAGTTGGAAGAAGCCATCAAAAAAGCAGATGCCGCCCACTTAGTTGAAGTGAAAAAAATCCTGGAGGAATACGGCTGGCTCTCTAAAAATAAAGTCGGCATCAAAGCCGCCGACGCCCTTTTCCTCATCGTGCAACGCGCCGACCTAGCTACCATGGAAAAATATTTCCCGGAACTGAAAAGCATGGCCGAGAGTGGAGATGCCACCAAGAGAAATGCAGCTATTCTGGAAGACCGGATCTTAGTTCGTAAAAAACAAAAACAGCTCTATGGTTCCCAGGCTCGGGCCCGAACATCCTACAACGGCGAAAAGGAATATTTCATCTGGCCAGTGCAAGATGCGGCAGATGTCAATAAAAGAAGAGCAGAAATGGGATTCAGGCTCACCATTGAAGAAAATGCCCATCGCTTAAATGCTGTTTACGACCCTCAGGAGGAATTACCGGGGGTTAAATAAAGGGCTTTCCTCTCCGTTTTTGATTTGATGTTTTCCGCTTTACAGAACTGGCAAATCTCCGAGATTTGCCAGTTCTAGTTCTAGACTTGCCAGTTCTACAGTTCTTTTTTTTGCTTTCCAGGCAACACTCCGTATTTTCTTGGACTTACCTCTTATAGAACTCTATGACGAGAACCATCGAACCTTGGACACAGATGACTTAAAATTGATTGAAGGATGTAAAGCTGGTAAAAGAGAGGCTCAAAAGGCGTTGTACTTTAAATACCGGAACAAGCTACTGGGGCTTTGTCGACGCTATGCCCAAAACAACCAGGAGGCAGAAGACATCTTGCAGGAGGGCTTCATCAAGATCTTCAAAGACTTGTACCAGTTTAAGCCCTTTGGTTCCTTCCCGGCTTGGTTGCACAAAGTCATGGTCAATGCTGCACTAAAGTACATTCGGGACAACAAATGGGATTACGAAGTACTGGATCAGCAACATACCAGGACGTGGGCGTACCCGGAAGTCAGCCCGGACCAATTGCCCGATCGGGAAACGCTGATCCATATGATCCAACAGTTACCAGCAGGTTATCGATCGGTTTTCAATCTCTATGCCATTGAGGGATACAGCCACGAAGAAATCAGTCAAATACTGCAAATTTCTACCGGAACGTCCCGGTCACAATACTTCAAAGCCAAGAAAATGCTGCGCAATCTATTTGAAAAAATCGTACTCGAAGAAAAATGAATGAATCGTCAGAATATGAAAACCTGGAAGGGCTCTTCCAAAGTCAACTTCGGGATTACGAAGCTATTCCGACACAACCGCTTTGGGATAAACTGGAAAAACGGATCCCGCCGAAGAAAAGGATCAACATGCGCCCATTCGGCAGCGGCGGCCTCTTGATCCTCCTGATTGGTGTGGCGGGTTGGCTGTCCTTTTTTCCACAACTGGCAGCACCGCCGACAAACGAGCACCTGCCATTAAACTCACCTCGGAGTGCGGTTTGGGCAAAACCCGATACCGAAGCAGAACTGCCGATCGCGCCAACAAAAAAAGACCGCGGTAACCCCGCCAACCAAATGAGCCTAAAGAGTAATCCGACTGTTGAATCGGGGCTTTTGTCCGCAAAATCGAGTGAATCCAGTTCAGTTGTTTCTGGGGCCTTCAAAAGGACTACGGAAAACACCTCAAACTCAGATCTTGCCGGACAAAGCTCCCATTTTTTTGCCGACGATTTGAGGAGCACAAAATCAACGGAACAAGTGATCGAGCCCCTGCGCTTGTTGACCCTTGATCCGCTTTGTTCAGTCAAGCTAGACACTGCCGGCTTACCCTTCATTTCTCCGATCGAAGTACAAGAGGCAAAGACCGGCTTGGGTAAATGGTCGGCCGAGCTAATTGTGAATCCACACTTGTGGCTAGCCGCCCGATCAAAAAACAGCGATGTCCGCTACAGTCAATTCCTAACCGACGGGCAACCACTTACCGACTTTGGCATTCTCTTTCGCGGACAAGGCTACCGCAGAATGGATTTTGAAATAGGTTTCTTTTACGGCCGCTATCAAATGAGGAGCGTCGTGAACGAGCAGCTTGAGTTTTCTTACATCAACAGCTTTTTGGATGAAGAGGACATCTTGACCAAACGCTATAGCGTGCCTCCACAAAGTCCGATTCAGAGAAACACAGAAGGCATTGCAATTAAGTACGTCGACATCCGGCCACCATTTCTCCGGGATGGTGACGATTTCACCCTGCAGGGGACTCTTATTCAAAAGGTAACCAATTGGCGTATACCCATGGGAGTTAATTATCGGTTCAAAGCCGAAGGAAAATTCAATTACGCCTTTCACACCGGAATTAATTTCAATCACTACGCTTTGAAAGATGTTAGTTTTCCAGATCTATCGGTCGTCCCTTCCTCCCTCACGGCTTCCACCATAGAGTCGACAGCGCCACAAAAGAAAAGCAACTTTCAAACATTGGACACTTATTTTGGAGTCAATGCAGCGTACCAGGTTTCCGACCTGGTGGAGCTGCGACTCGCCCCCACCTATTTCACTACGATATACAGTTCGACCTTCAATGATGATCGACCCCGTTTACAGGGACTACAACTTAGGATTGGTTTGAGTTATCGGTTGGGACGCTCCACTTCCAATTATCCAATTTCAAAAAAGAATGATCTATGAAAAAATTTATGACACTTATTGCCATCGCACTGATGGTCTCTTCCTTTGGTTGCCAAACACCCGAAGCAGAACCTTCGGTCAACGACGGAGCCACCCAAGACATATATTTGATCAGTAAAATCGTAACCGATCAAATCACGCAAACCTTTTTTTACGATGAAGAAAACCGCTTGGTACGCAGCATGCTTTTCAACAAGGAAGAACTGATACAAGTGGAAGACTATACCTACCTCGACGAAAGAAGTCGCGAAAAGGTCATCACCCTATTCTCTGATGGAGAGCAATATTCCGGCTCTGGCATCGAAACCTTCAATGAACTCAATCAGCCCAACAACCGGATCGGAATCTCCCTCAATGTAAGAAACGGCGTCGGCGATGTCAAGGTAGAAGACGATCAGTTCACTTACGATGAAAATGGTTTTATCTCGCGCATGGAATGTTTCACCGGAGGACAATTGGGCATTTCGGTTGCCTATGAGGTAGATGAAAGCGGGAACATCATCCGCAAAACGATGAAAGGGATCGCCTTTCCTCTGGATCAGGAGAGCACCTATAAATACGATGATCAAAAACACTACTCTCACCATGCTGATCTTGGCCTCTCGGACGAGCCCATGCAACACAATATTACCCGGGTAGCGACAATGAAGGACGACTTTGTCGACCCAAGTGGAAGTTACACTTCAGTTTATGACTATAATGAAAGTGGCTTACCCATTCAGGAGACGCGTACACATTCGGATGGAAGAAAAAGTACCGTGCGCTACGAATACAAATAAGGGTCTTTCTTTCACCAATTAAACGCGCCAAAAAAAGTTGTTTAAGGTACTCTCTTACGAGACACCTTAAACAACTTACTTTTCCGGATCAATTAATTGCTCCTCATCATCCCTAATTTCCCACCGTAACATCCCTTACCTGATAGGAAAGAGAAGATCCATTGCCCGAATGGTTTTGGATAATGACGATGGTGGCTTTCCCCCGACTATTGGGTACATCCACAAATCGGGTCGCAGATGGATCATTGGCCGGTACCGACAACTGAAAGACCTCTTGTTGCCGACCCGCACTTCCAGATGTACAAATGGTGTAGGTCGCATCTGACCGGACACTGAGGTTGGTCTTCTTGATCATGAACCGCTTGGATTTAAGATAGGCGGGCGGATAAACCAGGATGTGAATGCCGTTGCCGGAGATTTCGTCGGTATGGTCCGTGCCCGGAGCTTTGCCGAATATTCCCTTTCCGGATCTATTCAATTTTCTGATGGCCTGGCGCCATTTGCTGGCCCAAACAGTTTTACTGAGCTGGGGTGGAAAAGTGCCGAAATACCTCCATATGAGCATGCTTGCTTGCTGCCCGTTGCCGCATCCACTCTCGCAATACTCCTCATCCACCAAAATTGAACTTGCTGAAGTCGGCTTCGAGGTCAGGTCGAGTACGGGCAAGCCTGCAAATACGGATCCCGACAGAGCAACGCTGCAACCAGCGGGATCCAAAACAGAAATAGAAGATTGTCCTTTTAACGACCCGGTAAGACCCAAGATCGCAATGGAAAGCATTAACTGAAACTTTTTCATTGTTTTTCATTTGTGTTCAACCCAATCAAGCTTTCTGGCCCAAGGCACCAAGAACCTTGGATTGGATCGATAGGTTAAAAAATACATACCATTCTGAATGTTTGTCGATACAAAGTTCACGGTAAGTCGGACTACAAACGTCATCCGATCGGATGAATTTCGGAATTCAAAGCAGAGGGGCAGCAGGACAAATCCGACCTTCAAAACACAACTAATTGGAATCACTGCCCATTTGAAGAGAGGACATGCAACCGGATAGAAGCATTGTTATGCCATTCTAAAATGTCTGCTATGCATACCACTACATCAAGAATAGTTGAATTCTTTGTTGTTTTCCTTGCATTCTCCTGGTCTGCCGTGCCTCTATTTGCCGGCGGTAAGACCGACTCGGTATCGATTCTCGGGATGCATTATCAAGAAATCAGGAAAAATGGAAGCGGAGAAGACTTAGCGAAAGTAGCCCTTGATTTAGCCAGACTTCACCAGCAGGCCTCCCAATTTGCCGAAGCCCGAGAATGGTATACCAAAGCCATGGGCCATCTGGATTCCGCATCGGTCCCGAAAAAGTGGGCAGATTTCCAGATGGAATTGGCAAACGTCCATTTGAAATTGGGCAGTTTGAAGGAAGCTCAATTAACATATCACTCGGCAAAAAACCATTACCAAAAAATCGATGACACCAATAAAACGGCAAAGCTAAATGAGCGCATTGCCTACATTTTCTTAATGCAGGGCATGATCGGGGAAGCAGAAACCCTGTTGCGCTCAGCCATCAAGCAATTGGACAATGTAGAAAATGTAGACTCCTCCGGCCTCGGAGATGTTTTTTTGACCACTGGTGTGCTGTACAGCAAAAAATCCGATTACGTGAGAGCCATTCACTACTACGAAAAGGCAGAAGCCGTCTACACTGCCTTGGGAGCCCGACGCAAGCTACTATTTATCTACAACAACATCGCTTCTACCTACTTAGGCAAAGGCAATGGTTACCGAGCGTTGGATTATTTGCAAAAAACCCTCCGGCTTTCTGAAGCGTTCGAATTTAAACCGGGAGTCAGCAGCAGCCTTGGCAATATTGCCATGATCTATCTAATGCTGGAAGACTACCAGCAAGCATTGGAATATTCGGAGCGCAGCAAGGCCATCAACCTGGAAGTTGGCGATAGCGCACAATTGGGAAGAATCTACAGCAACCAAGGGGTTGCTCTACAACATTTAGGCAGAACCGACGAAGCAATGGAAAAACTCCAGGAGAGTTTGTCCATTCGCCAGCAGATTGGTGACCGAACCGGCATTGGCAGTAGTCACCTAAAGCTTGGTTCGCTGTACCGCAAAATAGGGCAATATGTACCGGCCGAACAACACTTTAAAGTAAGCCTCTCCATCTGGCAGGAGATCGGTGATCAAAAAAGCATTGCGGAAAATTACCAGGAAATGGGATTTTTGGCCCTGGCACGGAATCAATACCGATCAGCAGCAAAGTATTGCCGTGAAGGTTATGAAATGGCACGAGAAGAGAATTATGCCGAAGAGTTGGAAGAAACCTGCAACTGCCTGACCAAAGCCTACGAAGCAATGGGCAACTATGAAATGGCCCTGAAATTTCACAAAAATTACACGACGGCCCGCGATTCGATCATGAGTCGGAAAAAGATCCAGGAACTGACCAAAATGGAAATGCAATACGCATTCCAATCGGAAAAAGAACGCATCCAACTCGAAAATGAGAAAGAAGAAATGCGGTTGGAAGCTCAGATAGCTCGTCAACGCCTGATCAGGAATGTTTCGTTAATGGGACTGGTTGCCGGTCTTCTCTTGATTGCCCTACTCTGGAGGGGCTACCGGCAAAAGCGAGCAAGTAATCGCCTGTTGTCCAGTCAAAAAAACAGCATACAAGAGGCATTGGAAGACCGAGAAACCTTGCTCAGAGAAATTCACCACCGGGTCAAGAACAATTTGCAGGTTATTTCCTCTTTGCTGAGTCTTCAGTCCCGCACCACCAAAGATCAAACCGTATTGAGCGCTATTTCGGAGGGACGCACCCGGGTCGAAGCAATGGCACTGATCCACCAAAACCTCTATCAGGAGGACAATTTAGTGGGCGTCGATCTTCCCCATTACATCGAAAAACTTTCCGGCAATCTATTGACCACTTATCAAATAGATTCCAAGAACATCAACATCACCCAAGACATCACACCACTGACCATCGATGTAGATACGGTAGTCCCTCTTGCTTTGATCATCAACGAGCTCATTTCCAATTCCTTGAAGTACGCTTTCAACAACCGAAAAAAAGGACGGATCCACATTCTCATCAACCGAAAAGCAGCGGACCTCCTGGTCTCAGTTCGGGACGACGGAATCGGTTTACCGGCCGATTTTCAAATTGATCAAAGCCATTCACTTGGCTTCAAACTCGTTCGCTCCTTCGTAGCTAAGATGAAAGCCCGCCTGGAAATAAAGTCACAGTCGGGGACTTCCATTAATATTTACATTCCTCTGGAACTCATTTCTCAATCCAATTAAGCCAACTCTCATGATGAATCCAGCCAAAATCCTGATCGTCGAAGATGACATTTTCATCAGCCGGGACCTACAAGAATACCTCGAAAACATGGACTATACCGTTACTGGGTTGGCCTATGATGCAGATCGTGCCTTCACTTCCCTGGCCAACGAAAAACCGGACTTGGTACTCCTCGACATTAACCTGGGCAAGGGAATGGATGGCATCGAAATCGCTCGCGTCCTGGCCAAAAACTACCAAATCCCCTTTATCTTCCTAACTTCCTATGCCAATGCAACCATCGTTCACCAGGCCAAGCAATGTAAGCCTCAAGGCTACATCGTAAAGCCCTTTACCGAAAAAAGTCTCTTCGCTGGTATTGAAGTCGCCCTGTTTAATTCCGCTAAAAAGAACCAGGCGACATCCTGGGAAGTAAAAGACATCAATGACCTACTGGATGCCAAATTTACCCGAACGGAAGTACTTCTCCTCAAAGACATCTACGATGGCAAAACGAACCGGCAACTGAGTGAAGCACATTTTGTCAGCGTCAATACTGTAAAAACGCACGTGCTGCGGATTTATGAAAAACTAGACGTGCATTCGCGGTCTGAGGCGATGGCTAAGCTACATCGAAAATTAGCGTAATCCTCAACTCACCTAAATATAACAACCTGGGTACGAAGGGCAATTCCATATTAAAGTGAGTTTAATGATCAACAATTTGATCTCAATATGATCGTTCAAATATTGATCACTTGCTTAAGCAAAACGTACTCCCATGCATCAAAAGGTAATCGCATTATTGGTATTATTACTTAATATCATCCCTCCCGCCATCAATCCGCCTTTTCAATCTATTAAAAATTGTGAATCCCCGGATTTTGCCTCCATCTTAGGCAGCACTGACCAGAATGAAAATGGAGGTTCCCTAGTACCCATTCCCGGGAGTACTGACTTCATACTGGGTGGTTCTCAGGAAAACAACATTGTTTTATTGCGGATATCTGAGTTTGGCGAAATTCTACAGCAAAGTGCTTTCTCTTTCTCCCAGCGTCCATGTACGCTGTTGGATTTGAAGTTTGATAGCGACGGTTTTCTGATTGGGGCCGGCAATGAAGATGCGGGCGGTTCTAATCAGAGTGGTTATGCATTTCGCTATGACCTGGCGAACGACCTTGTGGCGTGGGTCAGCCAGGCCTTGCCGACACAATGGGCCTATTCGATACTGGAAACCGCTCCCGGGAGTGACTTTATGTACATTGGCGCCCATGGCATAATGCCACCGTCACCGGGGACCGGGGACGATGTTGCCTGGCGGACCCTGGATCGCAATACTGGAAATGCGACCAATGCAATTGACCGGAATTATCATTTCGGCGGTCCCGAGTCCTTCTACTTTTCCTTACCTTCCGGTCCGTTTATCTATCACATCGGACGCTATTCATTTTCACCTAATCCCGCCACTTTTCGAGCGTCAATTTCCAAGTTCGATTTATCCGGAAACGAGATCTGGTCCCGGCTTTTCCATGTGCCTAACAACAATAGCGCAAGATTGTATGGCCGGCATGCCATTGAATTAAACAATACCATCTACGTGACTTATTATGGTGATGATGATGGAACTTCACTTACTCAAACCAATTTTTTCATTGCGAATCTCGATTCGGACGGCAATGTCAATTGGTTGAGAAAATACGATGTATCGGAGATGAACAATGAGCAAATCGACGCGATGATCCCTACTCCGGAAGGCATCTTGCTGGTTGGCCAGCAAATATCCGGCGAACGGGATCTATTTGTCAGCAAGATCGACTTTGACGGAAACATCCTCTGGGCGAGCAGATATCGAACCGACAATACCGAATCTATTAACAACCGATCCAAGAACGTTGCTCATCTTCGCGGAGACCAGCTCTTTGTTACCGCTTCGGTAAATACTGGCAGCGGGTCAGATATTCTTTTACTGCGATCGGAAAGGGAAGGAGAAGATGGCCCGGAATGTGCCGAAATTCAAAATCTGAGCATTGACGTCATAGACCTGCCGACCGACAACATTCTTTCGATCAGCTTAACCGAATATATCGGGAGTCTTCAATTCCATTCACCAGCCGTCCAACCGGAAGCCACCGATTTACCCTCCGTTTCCATTTGTCCAATCGAATGCACCGAGGTTTGCGATAACGGCCTTGATGATGACGGTGATGGATTTATTGATTGTGATGATCCTGATCTTGCCGGTGATTGCTGTTGTTATACGCCGCCGATTTTGGAATTAGGCCCGGATCTCGGAATCTGTACTGATGAAATAATTACCCTTGACGGCACCCCTGGATTCAATGAATATCTCTGGTCGGACGGTTCTATCAGCTCGGAAATACAGATAATTACCCCTGGCGAGTATTGGCTGGCAGCAACTGACTCCTGTGGCATCGTTCATCGGGATACCGTTGCCGTCGTTTCATCGAACTTTTCTGAAGTGATGCTGTCGCAGATATTATGCGGTGGTGATACCGTGGAAATTTTCGGCAATTCAGTTACAGAACCCGGCATATACACCCAGACTTTTGAACGAGAAGACCTCTGTGATTCAGTCGTTGTGGTTGAAGTGAGTATCGAGGATCTAACGCCGGAAGTAATTGTGATGGCAGATTCTCAAAATGACGATCGATCGGTTGCAACGGTTCGCGTTGATAATCCCGAAAATCATCAGTATCAGTGGAGTTTCTCGACAGAAAACGCTCCAATTGTCCAAAATGTACCGCCGGGTGAGCATTTTCTGACTTTGACCAGTGAACTGGGATGCCTCTACACCGTGTCATTCAATATTGAGCCGAATAACCGTGATCCGGAAACGCCATTGCAACCAGCCTACTTCGCACCTACAGCCTTTAGCCCGAATGGCGATGGCCGTAATGACTTTTTTTTTATCCGGACCAATGGAGAAGTAGTCAGCATTCGCAAATTGATGATCTTCGACCGCTGGGGGGAGTTGGTCTGGGAGGGTAAAGACCTGGTGCCAAATCAACCTGATTTAGGTTGGAATGGAGATTTCGGAGGACAACCGATGAATTCAGCGGTATTTGTCTACATTGTGCAACTGGAACTTGGAAACGGGAATATCCTGGTACACTCGGGTGACTTTGTGTTGGTTCGATGATTCAGACCGGCCAGGTTTTCGGCAATTGCAAACCGTATTCGCTGGTGAGAGATCTCCCCGAGCATTTCCCCGTTCGATGCTTTTTAATTGGGTATGGATATTATTTGCCAGGAAGGCTGCTGCACTGATGGTGTTGTCTAATACTTGTTGCAGCAGGGATCCTTTTTTTATCTTCTTTTTTTCATTGAAAAAAAAAGAAGGAAAAAATTCTAGGCAAAATCAATCACCTCCGGGGATTTTGCCTGGCAGCCCGCGGTGTGAAGTTCGGATTGCCGCGGAGGCGGCAACCTAGGGAAAGGGAAAGAGTGTGCACGGGACAGCCGCTCTTACGGCTATACTATCAGATACTAATAAGCTCAAATACTACCAATGGTAGTGTCCTTTTCACAGTGAGCACAGCTGTCAGAACAGACGTTAGAACAGCTGTACTGCTCTGCCTCACACCCTATGCCAAGACTGCCATCTCCGCATGGCTAGGCGAATCTCACACCGCGGGAGGCCCGGCAAAATCCCCGGAGGTGATTGATTTTGCCTAGATTTTTTTTGTTTCTTTTTTTCATCAATGGAAAAAAAGAAGATCAAACAAAATCAGTGTAGTCAGAAGCGAAAACAAATAAATGAGCAAATCAATTGTTAATATTTCCGACTTAGAATCAAACCAGTAGGAACTTCACTCCCCTCCCACTGAAACTGTTTCCGGTTACTCATTTGCTTGATGGTGACAGCATCCCAATCACTGGCAAAACTGGTATAGTTGGGAAAGAGAATGGGAACGGCGGTTTTGAAAGCATAGTACTTGGAATTATGGTCCTCGTAGACGGTCCCCGTTAAGGATGATTCCTTTTCTTTGATTTTGGCCCGACAGGTTTCGTAGGGGTCTTCTCCACCGATCTTCTCCAGTATTTTTCTCATTTTGCTCATATCGAATAAGGTCAGTTGCTGTCGCCACGATGTGAGCGTTCTACCGTTTTTGGTGGCCTCATCACTGGCGGCCCAAGTCACGGCATCCGAACTGTTGAACAACTCGCCGTATTTATCGACGATCGCTCCAAGAATTGCGGGGACATCTTTGGATTCGTCGGCAAAATACGTTGCGTAATTCCCTCTCGTATCCGGTCTTTCACCGTAGAATTTAAAAGGCAAGGGGCTACTTCTGGTCAGATCCGAGGCTACGACGTAATCAACGTATGGAGCGGAGTAGTTGAGATTGTACAGGCTGGCAACATTACAATTGGTAGAAAAATCCAGAAAATCAATGTTTCCTCCCTTAATCTCCTTGGCCCAGCCCAGGGCGGCTGTGATGTGGTAGGGCTCGTCGAAAAAGCCGTTCATGATGCCGGTCGGCGTACCGTGACCACTCGATTTAAAACCCAAGTACTTTGAAGGGAACTTCAACTGGGCTCGATTGATCAATAAACTGGCCAGGTCGGCAATGATGTCTCTTTTGGGCAAGTGTTCCGGGTAAATGAGTTTTAGACCGTCCATGATCTCTTCTAGCGGATAAGCCGCAACTTTGAAAGAAGTCAAATTTGCTTTTCGATCGCTGCCGTTACTATTGTC
>JANQRV010000616.1 GCA_028284395.1 Saprospiraceae bacterium | reverse complement strand
AGTAAAGCTAATTTTATGAAGGGGAAGAATTTTTTATTTGCTTTCTACATCTTGGCACTAGGCGTGGCATGCGACCATGATCATCCCGCTCCGACCGGTGTGGACATATACGGATACTGGCGTTATGAGTCCGGTTTAATAGTAGAGGGGGGTGATGCAGAGCCTGGACTAAATCCGGTAGCCCATATTCAATTGGACGAAGATGGGACCCTATCCGGTTTTACTTCTCGAAACATCATTGGAGGAACCTTCGAATACGATTCTTTAGGAAGTATTGATCTTGACATCCAGATGATGACCCGCGTGGCAGATACACCCTGGTCCGGCCGATTCACGCAGGTGCTGGAGGAGGTTGATCGTTATCGACTTGAAGAAAACCGATTGACCCTGATCAACCCCGAAACCATGGAAGAATACACTTTCCTGAGAATGAGCCCCGATGCGTGTAGGCCTGTGATCAATGACGAACGGGTTTATCGCGAGATTTCCTCCGACGAATTCCAGTTGATCGATGCCAATGTAGTGGGTCCTTGCCTGGAAGTTTTGATTGGTTATGGTGGAGGATGCGAGGACGACATTGGTGTTGCCCTGATTGGTAGTGGCGCATATGCGGAGTCATTGCCCCCTCAGTTGGCCATCAAGATCGTGGTAGATGACGACGATCCCTGCGAAGCGTTCATTCGTCGGACGTACTATTTTGACCTTACGGATTTTCAATATGAAGGACTGGACGAACTGATTCTTCGACTGGAGGGATTCGATGAGCAGTTGCTGGTTAGATATTGATTGAGCCCCCGGCCGAAGTGACCATCGTTAATAAGTATCCTTCTCTTTCTAACTCGAGAAGATATTCTCTCTTGTAATTTCCTTGGCGATCCAATCAAAAAGAGCCTATGTCCACTCAATTGCCTTTTGACGCCCCGTCGTGATTCTTTAAATTACTATCCATAAAGAATCTCTATTGTGCCATGTTGAATACTATTTTTGGACTCGCATTGTTTATAGGTCTTTTTTACCTTTTAATCCGAACCGGCAATCGTGTCTTCCAAAACTTCGAAAATAAGATCGATCGACAATTTGAACATTTGGGCAAAGAACTTTCTCTTGAATTGAAAAAAGAGTTGCGGCCTTTTACCGATCGTACCTGGTTGGCTCCTCGACTGGAGGGTGAAATCCCCGAAGGGAAAATCAGCATTTATATGGAAGAGGAAATGCGGGGTGGTAACCGCTTGCCTAAGACCATTGTCGAAATTGAATCGGTAGGGGAGGGGCCTGGCCGTGTGAAGTGTTGCCGAAAATTACCACTCACGGGCATGTTAAAATTGAATGCGAATGTCAAAACCGGCAAGCAAGATTTTGATCGTTCATTTGTGATATCAGCTTGGAAACCCACTGCCGTTCCGCCGTGGCTGGACGATGAAATCCAGGAAAGCTTTATGGAGCAAAAGAAAGATTTTAACAATGGCATGTTGATTTACGAAGGTCGTTGCATTCGATTTGAGTGGCCTAACTTCTTCTACAGTGCAGCTTTACGCAAGAGCCTCGCCAATATGTATTTTCTGTTGATCCAAATCTTACGAAAATAGCTCCTGACCGGAAAGTAACATGACATAATTCTTCGCTACTGCAAAATTGTTAATTCAAACATTTTACATAAATTAAGTGTGCGAATTGACTCAAATCTAAAGAAGTTGCAGGGCTACCCGACATATCAACTTTTGGCAAATGGAATTATCACTGCGGTCCTCATTGGCTTTTTATGGTCCAATGCCGGGTCCTACTTCTATTTGACTTCAGGTGATGTTATGTCGGAATCATTCGAATTTCTGGACTTGCCGGATTCCGAGTCAGAAGAGGAAAAGAAGACGGGTGAAGAAGATGCTGATCACAAAGTTCCACATCATATCGATTTAGTACCAGATGTATCACCCTTTTCCGGAGGGCGAATTGCTTTACGGGATTGCCGGAGGCACTGCTCAGCTTTTGGGCAAGGAAAACTGCAAAAAAGACTTCATGAAAGAGTTTTTTAAATTTGACTTTAAACATCTCAGGGGGGATTTATTTGGTGGTATCACTGCCGGTATCGTGGCCTTACCCCTGGCACTTGCATTTGGTTTGCAATCCGGACTGGGAGCTGCCGCGGGTCTTTATGGTGCTATCTTTATCAGTATTTTTGCTGCTCTTTTTGGTGGAACCAATACGCAGATTTCAGGCCCTACCGCACCGATGACCGCTGTAAGTATGGTTGTCATTGCCGGGATTGTCGCAGCCAACGAAGGGGATATGAGCCGAGCCTTGCCTGCTATACTGATTGTATTCCTGTTGTCTGGTTTATTTCAAATTGTCCTGGGTTTCCTAAAAGTTGGCCAATACATTCGATACATTCCCTATCCTGTGGTTTCGGGTTTTATGACGGGAATTGGTGTCATCATTCTCATTACGCAAATACTACCTCTGATCGGTTACTACCCGAAGGAGGACCAGCAATTCGTCCGGGAATTTATGCCGGAAGCGGAAGAAGTACTACTGGAGCGCATCCTGAAAGAGGAAGCTGCGGAAGATATCCTCGTTTTGGAAGACTTTAAGGAGACGGTGAGGCGGGCCGGAGAAATCGGCCGAGCAGAGATTGAGCAGGAATCTAGAGTGTTGGCTGGTAATGCCGCAGCGGGCGTTACGGGGTCTCTGCGGGTATTCGGCCGGGCACTAAAGAATATCAATTACATTGATTTCATTTTGGGATTGATCACCATTTTCATCATTTATGGGTTTAGACGCATTACCACTTTAATCCCCAGTACTTTAGTCGCCCTCTTGGCAGTTTCGATTGGGGCCGTGATATTTCTACCGGAGTATCGGACGATCGGCACCATTCCCAGCGGCTTTCCCATGTTGCGAACGGAAATATTCGGAGGTTTTCAAATATCGCAAGTTACACCCTATATTTTTACTGCCGTTTCGTTGGCGTTGCTTGGGGCCATTGATTCATTGCTGACATCGATCGTTGCCGATAATCTGACGAAAACCAAACACAACCCAAACCGTGAATTGATAGGACAGGGGATTGGAAATTCGATTGCTGCCTTGTTTGGAGGGATTCCCGGAGCCGGAGCAACCATTCGGACGGTAGTGAATATCAATTCAGGCGGTAAGACTAGATTGTCGGGTATGTTTGCCGGTTTTTTACTGCTCATTATTCTCCTCTCGCTAGGGCCGTTAGCCTCTATGATTCCCGCCGCGGTATTGGCGGGTATCCTAGTTACAGTCGGTATAGGTGTAATGGATTATAAAGGATTGAGACATGTTCCACAGTTGCCCATTGCTGAGGTGATCGTTATGTTCCTGGTATTGATCCTGACGGTATTTGTCGGACTTATTGAAGCTGTAATCATTGGCATGGTCTTGTCCTCTATTTTATTTATGAAAAAGATCGCCGATGTCGTCGATGATCGAACGAAAACCGCGCCCCTTAAAGAGTTTTCTCGAGAGATCCCCTGGAAGGATGAAGGAAACATCATTGAGCGATTGGGCCAACAGGTTTATATTAAGCATTTGGATGGGCCCTTGTTCTTTGGTTTCGCATCGCGGTTCCAGGATATGATCAAGGCGTTACCAGAATTGGAAGTGGTGATTATCCGAATGGATAAGGTGCCTTACATGGACCAATCAGGGCTCTATGCCATGGAAGATGCGATCATGGATCTTCAGGAACAAAATATCAAGGTGGTCTTTACGGACGTTCACGGCCAACCGAGAGATATTATGGAGGTTTTCAATCTAATTCCCGGGTTGGTGGACGAAGAATTTTGTTTTGATACTTTCCAGGATTGCCTCAAGTGGCTGGAAGGTTATTTAAATGAACACCATCCAAAACCGACAGTATAACAAAAGGCATCTGTACTAAGCTCACCAAGAGGTCTTTGTGGGCCAAGTGCTATTTTAACCAATAACAACCTTCTCCCCCAAATATCGAGGCTGCGTAAAAAGGACATACAAATCCAACATCATTTTGGATCGGGCCAGAAACTCTCTCGATCTGGTTGTAACGCCATATCCCGGTGAGACATCTTTTACATTGTAGGCAATGGCATCGATGCCTTTTGTCTGCGCAATGAATATTGCCCTCTGATTGTGAAATTCTTGAGATATGATCGTAGCTCTTGATTGGCCAAACACTTTTTGTAGGCGCACGATCGAATCGAGGGTACGAAAGCCGGCGTAATCCAAAAAAATTCGCTCTGCAGGAATCCCTTTCCGGATGAGGTCTTCTCGGAATTGCTTGGGTTCATTGTATTCTTTACGGCTATTATCACCACTAACAAGAATATATTCGATTTTTCTTTGTTGAAATAAGGTTACTGCCCCTTCGACTCGATATCTGTAGTAGAGGTTTACTTGTCCATTCTCCAGATATTTAGCGGTGCCCAAGACCAATCCTACCTTGTTGGCAGGGATGTCTTTTATGCTTTGGTAAACCCGATCTCTGGTAGAAACGTTGACGACGGCGTTGATACCCAGAATAATGGCAATGGTCAGAATGCCGAAGCCAATCAAGAATTTCCAATGAAACAACCTGGGTAATTGCATAGAAGTATGAGTTTTCTATTAAACGGTAGAAAATGTCGGTTCATTATAGAAATACTGTACCTCCATGAACGATTCTCCGTTTCTGATTGCCAACCTGGATTGTTTGGTTTTTTGATAGCCAAATTGTTCATAGAATTGGCGACTGCGCTGGTTTTTGGCCATTACCCAAAGAATAATACCATTGAAATTGGGGTGTGAGCAAATTCGCAACACCGCTGCTTCCATCAACTGCTGCCCGATTTTAGACCTCCAATGGTCCGGATGTACATAGATTCCATAGATTTCTGTGCGGCAAGGCGCCCTCTTTGCTTTAGGAGGACCAAAAGAAATGAACCCCAAAGCGGTCTCTCTTTCATTGACGTAAACGAGATTGGTCCGTTCGCTCTGATGGAGATGGTGCTTCCAGCCAGCCGCAAAATCGGATGGTTGAAGATCATCCAATAACCGGTCACTCAGGATACCGCGAAAGGCTTTTTGCCAGGCTCTACAGTGGGCTTCCGCCACGTCGTCAATGTGTTGTGCCAACATTGCTATAATCAACGCAAATGGGTTTTATCAAATCTTTACGACCGCGTAAAGAATGGTCTAAGGTCTAAAAAAAAGCAAAAATGCCATACAATTGGAAGCAAGCTTTGGACCGTTTAAAATCTTAAAGAAATGTTAAAATGAGCTACTGGAGGGGATTTTTTCAGCATTGATCAAACAATTTAAGTGAAAGTGGCAACAAAGGGCAGCGGTGACTTACCGTTACTTGTAGCGTCTCATGTGATGTACTCGATGTGAAAAAGTTAGTTAACAGAATGCTAATCCAGTTTTGCCAAACAATATGAATCGTTAAAAAGCGGTTCATTCACCTGAAACATTAACCAAGAAATCATAGTGCCAAAATGCAAGTCTTTCAGCCCATAACACACCCATCGAAAACGTTCGCAAAGCTGATTGCAGCCGTTCTTTGCGTATTTCTAGCACTGCCGTGCCTTCGTTGCCAGGACATTACTTCAAAGCGGTTCTTTAAACTCAACTTCAACACTTTTTCTGCACCCAACTCTATTTTTACCAGCATTCCAAATACCATTGCGCCTCCGGATTATGAACCCTCTCACTTGATCGAGGCGGAATTGAGATTTCCCATAAAACTGAAAGGGCAAACAAAATTGATCGGTCAGGTCGGTTACAACCGCGAGTTGTTGTCGGGTTTTTACGTGTCTGATGGCGATGACGTCGATTTGATGCCCTTGCACGAATCCTCCTTTTCGGTAGCGGCCTTCCATTCTTTTAAAAATGGTCTTTCTTTGAAGGCAATTCTTAGTATCAATCACCAATCCAACCAATTTATGCGATGGAGCCGACGGTCTTTCGGATTCAGAAATACCGTGTTACTTGAAAAAGAAAAGAATAACAAATCTATTGGATTGGGAATCAGTGCCGGCCGATCCAACGGTCGTCTGTCGATCCTGCCATTACTATTGTATAAGAAGGAATTACCCCGTAATTGGGAATTGGACCTGCTGCTTCCGGCGAAGATGTTGTTAGTTAAGAACATAAAGTCCGACGCTCGCTTGCTATTCGGCGCGCGTGGCAGTAACGGTAACTATTTCTTCGACAATCAGATTGCCGATGCTTATGAAGATCTTTCCTATCGCCGATTGAACGTCAACGCGATCATCGGTTATGAACGTCAATTGACTCCTGTTATTGGCATCGGTATTGAAGGTGGAGCTACCATTCCAATCCGCTCTGGGTTGTATCGACTGGACCAGCAGTGGACTGAAGTGCATAATTTTGGAAAAAGTGTGGCGCCTTACTTGAATGTTAAGTTTTTTCTGGCTTTGCCTAACTAGAGGGGCTGTGGTTACTGTTGTAACAGAGGTTTCTGATGTCCTCTAAAAGGAAAAATTGAAATTGAGCCGGTACGCAAAATTGTCCTGCAATTCCGGTAGATGATAAGCTCCATAACGGTAATAGACGGCCAAACCCAGGCCGATGTACTGAAAGTTGAGATAATTTATTCTTAATAGTTCGCTGATGATCAAGCCGGATTCCAGGAAATGACGATCTATAGTAGAGAAGCTGATGGATTGGTGATGCTCGGGATTTCTTAGGTCACCCCAACCGTAATGTTGAGCGATAGAAATTCGTGGTCTGGAAAATTTAGATCGGTAAAGCGGTCTTCCGAGATCGTAACGAAGAAAAAGGCTTAGAAAGCGATCTGACAGGAATTCGTATTCGCTCATGGTTTGGAAAGTATTGTCGAGTACAAAGAATTGTAGGTCCCTGCCAATACCCGAAGTCCCAAACAAGAATGGATAGGGAACATCTTGGTTGGTCCACCCGACTTCGAAGCGATATTTCAAGGATCCCAGCGTAGTAATGGGCACGTTCTGTTGAACAGAGAAAAGCAATTGATGGAAGTTTTTCAAGCCGTCATTATCCAGCCCTTGTGTAAATGATATCGATAAAGTAGGGTAGGGGGTTTCGGTGGGAATCTTGTTCCCCAGTACCCGAATGTATTTACGACCAAAAGCATATTGAAGCTTTAGCTGGAGCAAGGTGTAGTCAAAGGTATTTCTGGCCGGCTCATCGCCAAAGGTGTAGCTATAATCGTAGATGGGGCGATATAGATTGCGTTGGCCGGATAAACCAAGTTGGAGGTATTTGATTGGAAAACCGGAGATCTCTGCACCAAACGATTCCAGACGATCCATTCGGTCGGCAAAAAAACGCTGGGACACGAGATTTTGAACAAAAGGAAAATTGGCGGTGGCAGGTTCCCGCAAATCCTTTTGGTAGAATATCTTCAGTCGGAATTCACTGCTTTCCTGCCACAATAGATCGAGCATGCCACCGTATTTCCAACTTTCATCCCGAAGGCCATAACCGACGTAGGCACTGGGGGTGATGATCTTTGAAAACTGCTTATTGGTGATCAATCCGACCCCGAATCTACTTCCTTCAAAATCGTTGAAAGACATCAAACGGTTTAAGTCCAAATCCACATTTCCGAGGGGAAGGCGCCCGGCCGCCAGACCTTCAAAAAGGCGAAGCTTTCGATCAAACTTTTTGGCAATGCCCAAGCTGTCCATGTGTTCGTAAGTCGCTGTTTCCAGATTATTGAGTGATTCAGGACGAAATTCCTTCCAGAGAGAGTCGGTGACTTCGTTGGCTTGTGCTTCGAGCGTTACCAATTCATTCCCTGCAAAGACGCTTTTGTCTAAGGAAGGGTTGATGACGACTTTATTGATGTAACTTTTGCCTTTGATACCCATCCCTAAATATGGGGTGGGATAGGCCGGTAGGGTAATTTCAAAATTCAGTTGCTCGGGAAACCACACTCCACTATCCGTTCGCTGATACTTTTGTTCGATGTTCAAATGCAGTACGGAGGTGTCGTTAGGTTGAGCGGTGACGTTCTGAATGGCATAGCGATGAGAATTAATGTACAGAATGCCTTTAAGTCCGTTGAAGGTTTTCTCCTTTCGGGGATGATAGGTAATGATAAAGGTGGTATCCTGGTCCTGAAAGAGGGTGTCGCGCAGGTCGAAAAAATACTGATCGATACTGCCCGGGCTTATAGGATTGAGAAAATCCTGACCAACGAAAGAAAGCTTTTCATCATAGAAACTGAAGGGTTGGATTTCATTGGCAATGGCAACAAAGGTCGGATTTTGAAAGCCACTAACCCGATTGTGCATTACCTTTTCAGTTTGTTGGTCGGGAGCTTGAAAATACCTGCTGGAGAGGGCTTCCATGACAAAAAGGTGCCGGTTTTGGCTGTTCTCAATAATGCGAGCAATCTTGTTGTAACCCTTCAGTACGGCTTTTTTGCTGGTATCTTTTTTAGCGTAAGTTTCTTGGAATACGGGCTCATTCGGAACAAATGAAAAAACCATCTTGTTGTACCGCTCGCATTGATAAGCTTGCAATTTTTCGGGGTTGTTAAGACGGCGATTGGCGACGGCAGACCGAATAATGCGATGGGCTGGATTTTCTCCGGCATAAACGACGATCTCCTCCAGATTTAGGCCGGCGGATTGCAAACGCACCGTCAGAGGCTCCTGCCAATTGTCAGACTGATAAGTGTTGGTAAAGGTCAGAAAACCAACGTATTTGAAGGTGAGCACTACTAAGGAGTCGGTGATTGGCAATTGGAACCGCCCATCGATGTCGGTCGTCGTACCTTGGTGCGGATCGTTGTTGACTAGAATGTTGACAAAGGGGAGTGGTTTTTCATCTTGGTCGGTGACAACACCATGAATGGTTTGTTGTCCGTAGACGGTTGGCGCGAGCAAATAGGTAGCGAATAGGGCTACCGAAAGTGCTTTTAAGACAGGGTAGTACTTAGTCAAGGGTGATTGTTTTATTGAATAGATCGTCAATATTTCTAAAACGTTGTATCACTGTATATTTGTATTTCACTACAGGCGACATTGATTTGTATAAAAATTTTTGTAAATTGTTTTTCTAAATCTCGATCCTTACCTTATTTAGGTGTAATAAAAAATTTTTGTAGTACTTGGCGTTTGGGGTGATTTATAAGATCATCAAACAAGTACTCCCAAAAACATCTGAACAAGCACTAAAAGCAATCTCAAAGAGGGAATCTATTCTTGGAGTAGTAGTAAACAATAATAACAAATCGATTTGGTATGCAGGCCTTACAAGAGTTGGCGTTTATTGTCAATAAACACAAATTAAGGAATATAGAACTAGCGGCGAATTTTTCCAATAACCACACCAAAATGGCCGAGTTTTACAATGGCCTCCTCGAAAATAAATTCCGGGATGACGACTCCGCAGCCCAGTATTTTTATGAGACCAACCGGAGAAATTCCAATTATCAGAAACTAAAGAGTAATCTTCGGCGTAGATTGATCAATTCAATGTTCTTCATCGATGTCAAACAGCCCTATTATGCAGATCGACAGCGCGCCTATTATGAAAGTTATCGGGAATGGGCTGCCGCCAAGATCCTTTTGGGAAAGAATGCTCGTAAAGCAGGCATTGCCCTTTGTCATAAAATCCTCAAGGAGGCCAAGAAGTACGAATTCAACGAATTGGTAATGGACATCACCCGGACCCTGCGCCTGCATTACGGTTACCGATTGGGGGATGCCAAAAAGTTTGAGTTCTACCATGATATGTACAAAAAGTACGAGCAGATCTACCTCGAAGAGAACAAGGCGGAGGAACTCTACATCAAACTAATTATCAATTATGTGAACAATAAGGCACACAAGGATGAAATTCACCAAAAGGCCTTAGAATACTATCGCGAGCTGCAGCCAATTTTGGAGCGAAATCAAAGTTATCGCGCTCATCTTTATGCCAACTTAATCCGGTTTGCAGCCTATACCAGTGTCAACGATTTTGAATCCACAATCGAAGCGTGCGACGAAGTGATTGCCGCTTTTCGGGCCAAGCCTTATCAAGCTAAAGTACCCTTGCAGATCTGCTATTTCCAGGAATTGATGTGTTATACTCAGCTCAAACAATTTGAAAAGGGAAAGCAGGCCGCAGAACGATGTTTTGAGCAATTGGAAGAAGGTAATTTCAACTGGTTTGTTTACCACCAGAATTATTTCTTCCTTTCCATGCACACTAAAAATTATCAGGAAGCCTATAAGATACTGGTCAAAATCAAGAAACATAAGCGCTACAAATTCCTTCCTTCCAATACCCAGGAAATGTGGAAGATCTTCGAAGCTTACATCCATTATCTGATTGCCATTGAAGAATTGGATCTAAGCGCCTTGGAAACTAAGGTCGGTAAGTTTAGCGTCAATAAATTCCTAAACGACACGCCGATCTTCTCCAAAGATAAACGAGGTTTGAACATTCCCATCCTGATCGCTCAAATCCTGTTCTTGATCCATCAAAAGAAGTACGATAAAGTGATCGACCGGATTGACGCGATCGAACGCTATTGTACAAGATACCTGAGAAAAGACGATACCTTTCGTAGTAATTGCTTCATTAAGATGCTGTTGCAGATACCGGTTTCGGGCTTCCATAAAAACGGCGTAGAGCGACGTGCCAGCCGCTTTTACAAAGAACTACTGGACAACCCTCTGGAGGTCTCCAACCAAAGTCACGATATTGAGATCATCCCGTATGAAGATCTGTGGGAGTTGGCTTTGAATTCTTTGGATACGAAATTTTATAGCAATGTTCGCGCTTGATGTTGTTTGAAGTTTGAAATGTTCGAGGTGTTCCTGGTTCGAGGTGTTCCTTGTTCCTGGTTCGAGCTGTCGTTAACAGTTCGAACCAGGAACCCCTCGAACTCGGAACAATTCGAACCCCCTCATCCCCAAAACATTCTAAAAAAAATATAAAATTTTAATGATTGATTATCAGGTATATATAGCGTGTTTGGTCGGCAGGGTGACGGGCAGCAATATCGTGATGATATCCTCAAAATCATCATGTTGAAATTATTTAAAAAATTGATTTTCAATGTATTTTAAAATTTATTTATTATTATTTGATAAAAAGGCATGTCACAATGCGAAGGATTGAGGGTTCTGTATTAACGGCCACCTTTTTATATTTGTTTCGGTGAGAAAAGCTACTCAATACAATTCAATTGAATATCCATTGCTACAAAGAGTTAAACTAATCAAGGCTATCCTACGCTACAGTTAAAGAAATACACTATACTTTTCAGATTACGGCGAGTGATGATCCGAAGCTATCATGAAACATTATACTCGCATACAAATCACCAAGAGCCTCTGTAGTTCCAGTAAGCAAAAACAAAAATAAAGTCTGATTTCAGGTTATTAGCGAGCAATCTGCAGCCTGTATGTCAATGCTAAAACCAGTTTACTGATACATCCTGAATCTCAATCAGAACTACGAGGCCAGTGTAGGACACGCAAATCCAATCCATAATCTGACTACCTATAAGGTACTATCCGAAACACTACTAATCATTCTTCCCAAAACAGTGTAAGATCTCCCAATCGGCAGACATTAACAACAACAGCATTAAGGACGGTTGCTCATTTTGATGATGGGCATGACATGATGATTTTCCGGCAATACGAATTGTTCGAAATCTCTGTAATTATTTCTAAATCAGTAGGATATAATACATCAATTATATACTCGACCAAAATTTACTAATAACAAAAATTGATTCCATGAAGAAATGTGATTACCCTGTCGTGAGATTCACCCCTAAAAGAAATGCCAGTGTTATAATTGTAGACGTAGAAAGTCCATGAAACAAAATTACCAACTGACTCAAAACCTACTTAAATCGAATTGTTTTTTAATATACGATATAATTTGATGTCAATTAGTTCTTTCATTTCTAGGTGTAAAATCATGATAAACAGAGTAATAAGATCTGAGGTAGGAATTATTGAACTTTTTCGAGGAGGATCAAAACTGGAAAACTGCCTGTGAGAGCGTCCAATTTTTGATCACCTTTGTATCGTCAGCATGAAACAATTTTGCGAGTTATTATTAGGTTGGAAATAGAATTTTGGAGTGAAAGAAAAATAACGAGTTCAAAAGACAATAGAGTTTGTTTTTGATTCTCGATCAAAGTTCCCTCTTGCAATTTTTCTCTAACTCCATTAGACTACAGTTAAACAATTAGGTTCGTGTGTTCTTTTCTGGTGCATCTGAAAAGAACACACTTTTTTTTGTACGCATTCGATCGTTGTTTGTTACGACCCACTCTTCAGTTTTTGAAGTGAGCACTAAAAGTACTAACTTCCTGTGAAAAACGATGCGACGCACGGCCCTTTCCTGTTTTTCACTTCTTTTGATTTTCCTTTTCAACAGTTGTCAATCTGAGTCCGATCCCCCAACGGAAAAAGCTGCCGCTGCCCAGGTGCAACCCCCGATAGTGCTGTCTCTATTGGGTGAAGAATTGAGGCCCTGGAAGGAATCTGAGGCAGCGTTCCAACGCAAAGATAGTTTGTTAAAGATAGCGCGTGCGAATTTTGATCGAGACCCTACAGATCTTGAGAACATTATCTGGTACGGCCGTAGAACGGCGTATCTTTTTCAATATCAAAAAGCCATTGAAGTTTTTACGGAAGGGATGAGTCACCATCCGGAATCACCGGAATTGTATCGCCATCGTGGACATCGATATCTCAGTACCCGTCAGTTTGATCCCGCTATTGCCGATTTTGAAAAAGCTGCCGAGTTGATGGAAGGGCGATCGGTTGAAATCGAACCGGATGGTATTCCCAATAAACTGAACAAGCCTTTGTCAAGTCTCCAATTTAATGTTTGGTATCATCTTGCATTGGGACACTACCTAAAAGGAAATTTTGCGGAGGCGGAAAAGGCTTACGTAGAATGTTTGAAAGTCAGCACCAATCCCGATCTCCTTGTCGCTACTGCCGATTGGCTTTACATGACCTACCGTCGTCTGGGAAAGGAAGAGGAAGCTGCCGAGCTGCTATTGGCCATTCCGGAAAACCTCGACATCATTGAAAATGCTTCGTACTATAAGCGGTTGAAAATGTATAAGGGCCTAATCGAGCCCGATTCTTTACTCGATTTAACCAATGCAGTCGAGTCGGCCCAATTAGACATTGTCACTCAAGGTTACGGCGTGGGAAACTGGTTCTACTACAATGGACAGGAGGCGAAGGGAAAGGATGTATTCCAAAAGGTCGTTGAACAACAATATTGGCCTGCTTTTGGCTACATTGCTGCGGAGGCGGAATTAGCCAGAGATCAGACAGGAGATGAATAAACAATGGAGTATTGGCTTTATTGGGATAGCCGTCCTTCATCTTCTTTTTGAAGTTTTACATTACAGGAGCGGCACTTGCATTACCAAGCCTTTGTTGATGCCCGTCTTGGCATGTACTTTCTATTGGTCTGGTTTCCATCAATTACGTTTTTGGTCCAAAGTTCTGTTGCTGGCACTGTTTTTTTCATTTTTGGGAGATGTACTGTTGATGATGGTAGAGAACAACGCAGCTGGTGAACTTTATTTTTTATTAGGATTGACAAGTTTCTTGCTGGGACACTTGTGCTATATATTAACCTTCGTCAATTTTCCAACGGCCAGTTGGTCGAACTTGTATCGTAAACCTCTCCGGGCCTTACCCTTTGTCTTGTTTTTAACCTTGATGCTGTCCTATCTATGGCCCCTACTTCCCCCTGCAATGCAGTTGCCCGTTGGCCTTTATGCTCTGGTTATAACACTAATGGGTATTTCTTCGCTCCTGATGAGAGACAAAGCATCAAAGCGATCCGCCAGGTTGGTGCTCATCGGGGCCCTGTTATTCATTCTATCTGATTCATTGATTGCGCTCAATAAATTCGTTTCGGAACTGACACTGTGGCAACCGCGCTTGTTGATCATGACTACTTACATTGCCGGGCAGTATCTGATCGTTCGAGGAATGGTTATGGCCTTCGGAGCATTAGAATCCTGAAAGAGAGGCCCCTAGTCCCGTTGCTTCTTCCAACTGAATACGGCCTCCATCTTGATACCTAATGCCGCCCATTACGGGGTCTTCCGTCAGCATTAACGGGCTGTCCATGTCGCAATGAGTTACCACTTTTCTGGCCATGACAAAATGGGCTAGAGCGGTAATCCCCAACCGCGTCTCCGAAAAACACCCAACCTGGCAACGAATCCCGGCACTTTCTGCAATGGCTGAAATTTTCAATGCATTGAGGATGCCGCCCGACTTTCCCAACTTGATGTTGAAGTAATCGACTGCTTCCGTGCGCACTAGGTGCAGGGCGTCGAAGTGATCGAACAAAGACTCGTCGGCCATGATGGGAATTGGGCTTTCGTTGCGCACCCTTGGCAGATCCAGACGGTGCCTGCGGGGAATGGGGGCCTCACAGTATTCGATGCGATAAGATTCGAGTGCCCGTAGCGCGCGAATGGCTGTGGCCGCATCCCAACCCTGATTGGCATCAATTCTGATCGGCGTGTCGTATCCAATGGCATTCCGGATTTGTTTAATGCGCTCGACGTCCTCTTCCAGGGTCGTACCTAATTTCACTTTTATTGCATAAAACCCCTGCTCCTGAAAACGCTGGGCCTTCGCCGCCATGTTCGAGGCGCTGTCAATGCCGACCGTCATATCGGTTTGAAGCACCCCCCGGTTTTGACCACCCAAAAAAGCATAGAGTGGCAAACCGGCTGCCTGGGACGCCAAATCGTACAAAGCCATATCAAAAGCACTTTTGATGCAATAATTGTTGGGTATGTAGCCATCTAAAAGAGCGTAGTTGGCTTCGATGTGAGTTGGATTCTTCCCAGTAAGCAATTCTGCCATTTTTTTTCCGATAGCGAGGCATGTAGCCTGTGTTTCCCCGTGAATGGCTTGAAAGGGACTGCACTCACCCCAACCGGTCCCTCCATCCGCTGTTGTCATTTTTACCACGACGTTTTCCGCATCGTAGATGGTGTCCAGGGCAATGCGAAACGGCTCAATCTGCGGTACATTGAGCGGAAACAATTCTATTTTTTTGATGGTCGTCATTATAATTTTTTTAGTATTATCGTGTTATTTAGGGAGGATGCTTTGGTGCTTCTATAACTTGCAATCAATGGTAAAAGTAGAGAATCTAACAAAAATATATGGCCAACAAAAGGCCGTGGACAATATTACCTTCGAAGCTAACAAAGGTGAGGTGTTGGGATTTTTGGGCCCCAATGGTGCCGGCAAATCAACGACCATGAAGATCATTACCTGCTTCATTCCACAGTCCGCCGGAAGAGCAGAAGTATGTGGCTACGATACCGACCAAGCCCCGATTGAAGTGCGGCGCCGGATTGGCTACCTGCCCGAACACAACCCTTTGTACAAAGAAATGTACGTCAAGGAATATTTATCTTTCGTCGGTCGACTGAACAAAGTGAAAAAGATCAGGCAACGGGTTGATGATATGATAGCATTGACCGGATTGGAACGGGAACAGAAAAAACTAATCGGGGCGCTATCCAAAGGCTACCGCCAACGGGTGGGCATTGCTCAGGCCATGCTGCACGATCCGGATGTTTTGATTCTTGATGAGCCAACCTCAGGTTTAGATCCCAATCAATTGGTGGAGATCCGGTCACTAATCAAACAACTGGGTAAAGAAAAGACGGTTATATTTTCTACCCACATCATGCAGGAAGTGCAAGCCCTCTGCAACCGCATGGTCATCATAAACAAAGGCAAAATCGTTGCCGATGATCAAATAGATCGTTTACAAGACCAGATTGCCGGCAACGTACAGATCACCCTAACGCTGAAGCAGGCCGTTGCCGCCGAAAGATTGAAGAAAATCAAAGGCGTAATGGCTGTGAAATCTTTGCAGAACAATACTTATCAGATCACGACCACCAATAAAAAGGATTTGCGACCAGACCTATTCCAATTTGCCATCGACAACAAGGTGACCCTATTGGAAATGTATCGGGAAAATTACAGTGTGGAGGATGTCTTCCAGGAGTTGACGAAGTAGGGATTGCTCTCGCAGGCAAACTGCCGTGGGGCGATTCACCTAAAACTCAAATACTCAAACCGCTCCATCAGCCGACCTGCCTTCACAATTGTAGCCCGCTCGATCATTTGACTATCCGAGCGTATCAGTTCCGGAATCAGATGTTGGATCAATAACTCGCCGAATACTTCAGAGGCACGAGCGGGAACCTCACTGGGTAAATTGTCGATACTCATCACATCTATACCATTGGACCGATACGGTTCTATCTCCCGACCAGTAATTGGGTCAAATCCCATCACCGGGTCTTGAATCGTAGTAGCCCGCAAGGTCGCCGGAATAGAGCCATTCGGGGCAATGTCGCAAGAAATATCCGCAATGACTTGAAATTTAAAAGAGGCCGATCGCATATCGGCCCGACTGAAAAAGGCCGGTCCCTTAGGATTCCAGTTGATGCCGTTGATCATCAAGTCTCCCCGTTCGAAGAACGGTTGGAAATGGCCCCTAAACAATGCCGGCGCTGCGTAGAAGTCCCGGTTATTAAAAGCAGCTCCATCCCGCCGCCGGACATAATGTTGTGGAGTTAGCTGCGTAAAGACCGCCTTATTAAAGGTTTGATGTAAGAACGCCTCCGGATCCACCAACTGCAAACCCATATTTCTCAAAGATTGCCGAGCTCCTTTACCGACCCGGCCTGTACCCGTCAAAACGACCTTTGCCGCAGGTAGTGACAAGCCGGAATAAGCCAATTGTAATTCCTCCGGATCCCTGTATTCAAACATTCTTTTCAACGCAAAAGCCCCGGTTCGTTTGCCAAAAGTCCACAGGGCATTGTGTGCTCCCACCAGACCCGCTAATTGACCAAATGCCAATAAACGCTGTCCCTGCTCATCCGTCACTGTCTCATAATCGACCAGTGTAATGCCCAATTCCAAAATATGCCTCAATAATTCTCGATTATAGGACTGTCGTTTGATCGTATGCGAAAAAAAACAATAGACCTTGCCGGGCAGCAAACATTCCACCGGCATCTCTTTAATTCCCAACAAAACATCACATTCCGTAAGATCTTCCTGTACCGGAATGCCCAGTTGCCGATACATTTCATCCGTAAAGCACCGAACTTGCGAAGGCTGTACAATTACCGACAATGGAAAACGATCGACAATGCCAGCACATTGACGAGGTGTGAGTGGAACCCGGAAGTCCGGTGGCGTTTTTTCTTCTCGGAGGAGACCTATCTTCATTGAAAGTAATTGATGCAATGATGCTTCAGTGGCCTTGGCGGCCATTTTGATGCTGCGTAGGCCTTAACGACCTCCTTGATGCTTTACTACCAGTCCGATGATGTCCACCATAGCATCGAAGCGGCCATACAGGCCGCTGCAGTATCACAGTATCTATTTTAGTTAAACGCACAAACAACAAGAATGATTTAAAACCTCCTAAGAGTTGCCCCGTCCGAGCAAAGATTTATCCTCCCGAACTTTTTTTCTCTAATTTTAGTTGTAGATTTGGACGTTTTCGGCAAAAGTGCCGAAAAATGCTTATGCTGATAGGTTTCGATGCTCAAACACCAAGATTTACCAAAGAACCATTCGGCAAAGTACCCAAACTTTAAAAGGGGACGTAATGGAATCGACAGGAAAGATTTCT
This sequence comes from Saprospiraceae bacterium, assembly GCA_028284395.1. GTDB lineage: Bacteria > Bacteroidota > Bacteroidia > Chitinophagales > Saprospiraceae > JANQRV01. Next base: position 4,573 of record JANQRV010000616.1, on the reverse strand, counting down.
TATAAGTAAGCATGCCGGAGTACGTTGCTCATCTCCGCAAAAACTGGCGACAAACCTTTTTTTACATGGCGACTATAAGTATGCCATGGCTGCCTAAGACTAGGTCTTAGAAAGCCGTTATGCCGTGCAGTTGATACCTACTACACATTGTGCCGCGTATCAACCACCCCCGCTCTGCGGGCTGTAGGTTAGCTTCAAGAAGGTGTTCTGGTCTTGAAGCGAAACTTTTGAACTAAGGAAAGTGTATGGGAGGGTAACCAATCCTACCACTTTTTCGAAAACCTGAATTGGTCACTAAGCATGTAGAAAGCTTATCGGTGCTTTCTCTGGACGCGGGTTCGACTCCCGCCGTCTCCACAAAATAAACCATTAAGGCATTGAATTTCAATGCCTTTTTTATTAGAGAGTAGCTAAGAGCAAATCTAGTTTTTCCTTTTTTGACCGGGTTGAGCCAGTTCGAAATCGTCTTTTTTCTTTGATCGCTCGACAATGGTCCTTACGTTTTTCAATAGTTCCTTGGCGTTGTAAATGATGCCATCTTTGACGGTATACTTAATTCCGGTGGTTCGGATGACTTCATTGTCTTCGGTTAGTTTCACCGCTCCGGTTCCATACAAGATCTTGAGGTTTTCGAGTGGATTTTCTTGAAGAATGGCAAAGTCGGCAAATTTCCCAACTTGGATGCTACCCAATTTACTTTCCATGCCCAAAGCTTGGGCACCCTTGAGTGTCGCAGACATCAGTATCTCAAGTGGATGAAACCCGGCCTCTTTGAGCAGTTCCAGTTCGCGAATGTAAGAAAAACCGTACAGTTGATAAATAAATCCGGCATCCGATCCGGCTGCCACACGCCCTCCTTTGTTTTTATATTCATTGATGAATTGCATCCAAAGTTCATAGTTTTTTCGCCATTGGATTTCCCTTTCAGTGGTCCAGTCATGCCAATACGAGCCGTGAGAGATCTTGCTGGGCAGGTAGAATCCCCATAGGCTTGGCAGTGTATACAATTCATGCCATTCTGCTCTGCGTGCTTTTTGAAGATCTCGATTGGCTTCGTAAATATTAAAAGTTGGCACCAAAGTGAAATCCAATGCAATCAATTCATCCATTACTTGATGCCATTTTTTCGATCCCGGTTTAGCGGCTTGTAACCACAAGACTCCTGCTTCTCCAAATCGATCCTGTTCATTACTGTAATTGTAATGGAGTGAATAATTTTGGACTGTTTTATCATCAAAAAGTGCCTCTGGAAGACCGTACCAATGTTCCATAGAAGTAAGGCCTAGTCTTGCCGAGTGTAAAACATTCCACTGTGCTACACTCATTTGATCGTGATGGGCGGCCGAACGCAAACCGTGTTTCTTTAGCTCCGTTAGGGCAGCTTCCATAACCTCAGGAGTTGGACCGTATCTAAATTTTACGCCATCTACTCCCTTGGCCGCTACCCTTTTGATCCACTTCCGTGCTTGATCGGGACTGGTTGGGGTGGTGCCTCTTCCGCCTTCATCTTTCATACTGAAGCCCATGTACGCAAAGATTCTCGGTGCCGCAATTTCGTTCTTTGCTGACCTTTGCTTTTCTTCTAACGTCCAGTCCAAACCATTGCGCGACATGACCTCGCGAATGGTCGTTATACCGTGACTGAGCCATAACTTGTATACGTATTCGGCAGGAGTGCCCTGAGCAGCGCCTCCAATATGGGCGTGCATATCGATCAGGCCAGGTATCAGGAACATTTCACTACAATCCAGTTCTCTACCACCTGCTTTCAGTTTTGGGCGCTTTTCCTGATCAATTGGCACACCTGGATAGCCCACCACCTGAATTTCTTCAATGATATTCTGTGCTACTACTATGTCCACTGGGCCAACCGGTGGAGACCCATCACCATTGATCAATGTAACTCCCCTGATAATAAGTTGATCGTACGGCCCATCTCCACAAATTCGGTCCGGGGCTTTAGGTATGGGTTGGGCCCAATTGTTCAGCGAAAAGAGTAACAAAAAGAGCAGCAATAAATGTGGTTTGTGCATTTTTTATTTCTAAGATAGTGGATTGTACTTACCCCTTTACTCTTTCTTTGCGAATCCCCATCAATTCTTCAAATGGTTCATATCCAATAATAAACTTCATCCTCCCTCCGTAGCATAGTACAAGGAGACGTTTAATGTCCAGGGTTTTGGATCGGGAATAAATAGAAGGATAGGGGGAAGAATAATGGGATAATGGGGAGTATGCTGGATTTTGGCGAGGAAAAGAATTTTGTATTTTTTATATGTACTAGGATAGTATAATATGTGAAAAATGTTTTAGCTAAATTAAAGTTGTTGATTATCATTTTTTTAAATCGTCCAACTATGAAAAAGCAGAAGATTAAAACGATTGAAGATTTAAAGCCGATTGTATTGAGTGCGGAACAGCAATCGGAGATTAAAGCCGGAGGTGCAGGAGCCACCTCCGGGGTCAAAATTCCAACTGGCGAATAACTCATTCCTCTAATCTTCCAACCGATTCAATTATGAAAAAATTAAAGATTGAAGAAATTAAAAACCTAAAAGGAGTGTCTTTAGAACCAACTCAACAAACACAAATTAAAGCGGGTGGAGGAGGGGCCACCAGTGGGGCGAGGTTACCTCCAGGTGTGTAGACTACAAGACTCCGAAATGAAAGTACAAAAGGAAGCCGGGCAGATGATTATTTTGTCCGGCTTTTCTAGAATATCATCTAGCCCTTACCAAAACTAGGTCGATCCGGCATCGGCCCAGCCACACTCCGATTTTCATTACGCAAATCCTCCAAAAACTCATTTTCAAAATCTCCCTCTTCGTAGAGATAGACTCCTGTCCGAACCAATTCCCAATTTTCCCGATCAAAGAAGGGCTCTTCAAACGGTGTCCGATCCGGAGAGGTGTACGAGAAGAAATCCAGGATGTCAATCGTATAATTGCGATTAGAGGAAGTCACAATGTCGAGCACATTGGCTGGTTCATCCGGATCTTGCTCATAGACATCAGCTATTTCCGGCGACAGGTATAAACAAACACGTTCACCTTGTAGATATTCCGTTATTTTGCTGGAGAAATCGGTGTCGACGAAGGCGAGCACTTCACCATTGGTTTCTCTTGAGACTTCAACTAAATCCAGGGTTAGGAAGATCATTTGGCAAAAATCGAAGGCGTCTTCGAATTCGATCCTTATTTCGTCGGCTTTCCGAAACATTTGGAAGTTGGTGGAACAAATACCCTGGTTCCCGATTTGGTAACCTCCAAGGGTTAGGGCCTCTTCGACTTGGAGGAGGTTTAGATGACGACAAATTACAATGGCTTTCATATTGTACAACAACTGAATAAATAGCCGGGCAGTTCCCTAATTCAAAAAGGCATTTAGATAGATGATTTCCAACAGATTTTCTGGCAGTGGGCTAGTCAATACTGCCTATGAACAATTCATGCTGAAGTATCGTGATATCACTTCCTGACCTGAGACTTCTTTCTTATCTTTGATCCAGCTCTTCTCTTCACGTTGAAAAATCGCTTTTCCACCGAAATGCTCACTTTCAAAACGCTTTCTTGATCCATTTTGTTTCTGGTTCTTCGCAGGACTCGATTCCATTTTTATTATTAAAACGATATGATAATGATTCGAAATTTCCGAAGTGTACTTTTTATGATCATTGGGCTAGGTAGCAGTGCTGGGTACTTGATGGCACAGTCCCAAGCCGATGATGGTTCGACCGATGATCTGTCCTTCTTGATCGGAGACTGGAGTGTAGTACGTACTTACAGTCCGAATAGCGACAACAAACGAATTCTGGAGGGCACACTAACCTGTAAAGAATCACTGGATGGCCAGTTCATCAATTGCAGATACGAAATCGAGCGACCAGGCAAAATAAGGGGGGTGGATGAAGTTTTCTTCAATTACAACTCGATTTATAAAATGTTTGAGAGCATTTGGTTAAGCTCTACATGGCCAATTAAGGTCTTAATGCAAGGAACGTTTACCCAGCGCGCGAACGACCTTGTCTTGAATACCAAAGCACAATTCCGGATTCAAGGAGAAGTCACGGAATTCGTGAAAGATGAGTTGACGATCGGAAAGGAAGAGACCGACCAGACTGCTTTCACCCGCCAAACTTTTATCAGAACGTCAGAGGACAAAGAAGGAGATTGGCATCATCATATGACCGAAGTTGCCGAAAAAGTGCATTGATCCCGCTCAAATAACTCAGCCAGCATACCGGATGAATCAAAAAGCCTACAGCTGGATCATTTGCATTTTCATTTAGATGGTTTGCCCCCGAAATTGCCGACAACCGACAATTATTTCTAACCATTTAAATCCATTTGTAATGAAATCATCCATGTTGATGCTAGGGGCATTTATTGTGTTTACTTTGGGGGTATACGCACAATCGAACGAAAGACTTACCGGCCCTAAAGCCAAAAATTTGAAAGTTTGGCAGCACGAATTTAGTCGACGCAGTGCAGTAGTTTTTGTCCCTTTCAATAAAAAAAAATTGACAGGGCCGGCAGTTAAGAATCGAAAAGCTTGGCAACGCGACCAAGTGGCA
>JANQRV010000615.1 GCA_028284395.1 Saprospiraceae bacterium | reverse complement strand
TCTCGACATTATTAGCCACCCCTCTGATGCCAAGGTCATTGTCTCGAGAAGCACCGATAATGCCCGCTACGTGCGTTCCATGTCCGGCATCCGGACCTTCTACATCGTTATTGCCGTAGCCGGTCTCATATGGATTGGCGTAATTGTCACCAATGATGGTTCGTGTATTCAAATCCGGATCGTAATGGTAGATCTGACCGGAGAAGTAATCGGTTAGTTCGTCGAAGTATTCACTCAGTTCTTTAAAACTGAAGCCGGTTTCCTTCATCATTTCGGCAAAAGCGGCAGAGGCTCTTTCCAAAATGGGATCATCGGCCTTGAGGTTCTTGAGTTCTTCTTGAGTCACATCGTCCTTCTGTAGCGTAGCTTTCACCATATCGAAGAGCTGAGTCGTAAACTTTAGATTTTCCAGTTGTGGCCCGATCTCTTCCTTTTTCTTCGAAATGATCTCGCCGTATTTCTCATACGTTTCGTATTCCGACTTTTCTTTCTTTGACAATTTATCAACATCGGAGTTTTCGTATTTTTTGCGATAAAGCGCATACGTTCTGGTCATTTCGAGATTGTCGTGCGCAACATTTTCTCCATTTTTGTTTCCGATGAAGTTCCAGCCGTGAATGTCGTCAACGAAACCGTTGTTGTCATCATCAATGCCATTTCCCGGAATCTCGCCGGGATTGGTCCACATGACATCTTTCAGGTCTTCATGCTCCGCATCAACTCCCGAATCCAAAACGGCTACGATTACTTTTTGTCCTTTTTTTCCATTCAGTAGTTCGTTGTACATCCTATCGGAGCTTACTCCGGGGTATTTGTCCTGCTCTAAATCCAAGTGAAACCAGTTGTCCGGAGCTTCTTCCTTCTGAGCGTCAGAATCAATCCAGCTTAAAACCAGCACTAAAGTCAACCCAAATAAAATAGTGTGCTTCATCAAAAAATCTTATGTTAATCTAAAAAAAAGTTCAGTTCTTTGTCAAACGAATGAATCTTTGATAAGTTGTCAAGATCCTTAAAAATCGTCATGACCAGACTATCAGTCCGTTTTTTTTTATTTAAAAACTTCATCAAATTCTATAGCAAAGCCACAACTTACTCCCGGGTATCATCCCCTTATCTATCCGGATTGGCCAAGAACGTTTTGGAAGACGACCGCAATTTTTATGCCTACCCGATCATCCAGCACCTTAGAGCAGAACTGTTGCAAAACAACAAAAGAATTGAAATCACCGACTTTGGAGCCGGCTCCAAAGCGGACGCTCAATCCATCCGGCCCATTAAAAGCGTTGCCAGACACAGCGCCATTGACGCCCGAACGGGGAAAATGTTGTTTCGTCTGGTCAACTGGAGAAAGCCAAGAAACATTCTCGAACTCGGTACTTCGTTGGGATTATCGACCTTGTATCAGGCCTCAGCGGCACTCAATGCAAAGGTAACGACCGTCGAAGGCTGCCCTCCTATTGCCCGTATAGCACGAGAAAATTTCCGCAGAATGGGGCTTTCCACCATCAATCAGATCAATGCCACCTTCCAAGATGCCCTGACAAAAATCCTGCACAAAACACAGATCATCGATTATGTCTTCTTAGATGGCGACCACAGGGCCGGGGCCAGCATTCGCTACTTCGAGCAAATCTTACCCCATCTCGGGAACGATAGCCTTTTTATTATCGCTGATATCTACTGGTCAGAAGAAATGCAAATGGCCTGGCATCAACTCAAGCAACGACCAGAAATAACTGCTTCCGTTGATTTTTATGATTTTGGCATTCTATTCTTTCGCAAAGAAGAAAAACAGAAAAAACACTTTCAATTGGTGCCCAGCTCCTGGAAGCCGTGGAAAGTCGGGTTTAACCACCGATAACTCATGACCTGGCGACAAATCCAATTTTCTTCTTACTAAATGTCAAGTCGTTATTGGAAACTTCCATCAATTCGATATCCTCGGGCAGAATCAAGTTTTCTACTTGTTTTTTGCGTTGCGCGGAGGAAAGAGCAGCCAGGCGGAGATTCTGTTTTTTGATGGCTTCACTGACGATGCTTCTGACAATCCGGGCATTACCAAAATAGCGATCCCTTCTTTCAAATAGCTGTTCCAATTTTCCAAAAAGAATATTGTGTGCTTCCTTTGAAAGGTGGAAGCCCTTTTCGTCAAAGATACCGGTACCAATCTGACTTAATTGTTCCGGTTCATAATCGGAGAACCGGAGTACTTTATCGAACCGCGAACTAAGTCCTGGATTAGCCTTGAGAAAAGATTCCATATTGTCCGGGTATCCCGCCGCAAAAACAAAAAATTCGCCGCGAAAGTCCTCCATGCGTTTCAAGAGCGTTTGAATAGCCTCCTCACCAAAGTCTGCCGAAGTTCCCGGCGAACGGCGCGAAAGCGCATAGGCCTCATCAATAAAGAGGACGCCGCCCAACGCCTCCTCAATCTTTTCAGCTGTTTTGGTAGCAGTTTGCCCCACAAATCCGGCGACCAGACCTTGCCTGTCTGTCTCAACCATGTGGCCTCGTTCCAGAACCCCCAGGGCTTTGTAGATTTTTGCTAGAATGCGGGCCACAGTTGTTTTACCCGTGCCCGGATTGCCCACGAAAACAGTATGCAAAAAGAACCGGTTCAATACGTCCTTGCTGGACTCTCGATGAAAACGTACCAAACTAACCAATTCCAAAATTTCCTTTTTTACCTCATCTAAACCAATCAATGCATTCAACTCTGCAAGAGATTCCCGCAGCAACTGTTCGTCGATCGGAATAAAGGGTAAGACCTTCCGTTCTGCTATCTTAATGTGCTCAACATCTTGTGGTTCAATAGTAGAAAGAACATCTTTATCCAGAGAATTCGGGTCCTCGTTTTTCATCACTCGCAGCGCCAAACTAACCTTCAATTTTTCTACCAAATCAATCACAAATCGTGCATTTCCAAAGGTACGGTCACGATTCCGATAGGCCTCAATGATCATTTCTCGAACTTTCTCCTTTGCTTCCGTACCAAGTTCAACCTGTTTTTCCCGGCAGGAATAATCTGCTATTTCAAACAACTCCTGCGGCACATAATCCGGGAAATCAAAATACAGTTTGAACCGCGACTTTAAACCGGGGTTGGTGTTGAGAAAATTGTGCATTTCCTTTGGATATCCAGCTGCAATCACTACTAAATCTCCTTGGCCATTCGACATTTCCTTTACCAAAATTTCAATCACTTCCCGACCAAAATCCTTATTATCTTCACTGGAACGGGCCAACGAATATGCCTCGTCAATGAAGAGGACTCCACCGCGTGCTTTTTCTATAGCTTCCTTAACTTTAGGTGCAGTTTGCCCAATGTACTCTCCGACCAGATCGACGCGATCCACCTCGTGTACGTGCCCCTTGGACAAAACCCCCATTTTCTTGTACAATTTACCCATCATTTTAGCGACGGTTGTTTTCCCAGTCCCGGGATTTCCGATAAATATCGAATGTACGTTGACAAAGTCTTCCTCGGTAAATCCCTTTTCCCGGCGGAGTTGAAGAAACTGGATGTATTTGGCGTGATCTCTGACCTTTGTTTTAATTTTGTTGAGTCCGATCAGATTCTCCAACTGAACCATGAGTTCCTCAAAAGTCTGTGAAACCGAAAACTCCTCGGCCAAAACCGTCGGCGATTGATATTGAGGCAGTAGGGCCCCGGCAATGCCTTCTTCAGACTTTTCCTCCACTTCAAAAGGTACGGATGCCAACAATCGATCCATGAAAACGATTTCTGCCGTATACTTTTCCTGCCTCCAGGAACCCTTAACGTTAGAACCCCAACCTGCTGAAATTCGGATTACTTCATCATTTTTATCGATGGTTTGCAGACGAACGACCTGCCCTTTAAGTTCTCTTGCTTCATTGTAGAATTTGACGAAGAGTTCGCACTGCCATGAATGGGTTGGGTGACAATTGCGATAGGTCATTTCGACGTAAACATAGCGGGTGTTGTCGCCGGAGAATTGTTTTAAATAGACACGCTCATTTTCGCTGATATCATTATAGGCACCTTCGTAGAGTTTGACCGATATCAACTCTAACAACGGATTTTCATTGCTTTCAAAATTGACATCTTCGATATAGAAGTGTTTGGAGCCCACTTTTTCGTTATCGATCCAGAATTCCCAGCAATAGGTCCCCTTCTTCCAAAAAACTCCGTTGGCCTTATTCCCCCACCCCTCTCGAATGTAGACAACGGGGTCGTACTTGCTAATTTTCTTATTGATGGGAATGGAACAAACTTTTTTACGGCCCTTTTTTAAATCGTAGCACCTCAATTCTCCGCTAATAACCCAGTCTTGCTGATCAAAAAGTTTGTTGTGCAAAGATATTTCGGCATAAACATATGCGGTTTCATTCCGATTAAATACCTGCCGGTATTTCTTCTGGTTGCCAGCGAGATACTCCGTGGAAGAGTATACCTTCAACTCCTTGAACTTGAAAGAATCAATATTATTATCCTTATAAACTTCTGCCATTTATTTGCTTCAATAATGTTTTATCCTTCTTAAATGTATCGCATACCTAGACACTAAGATCTATTTTTCACATCCTGGCTTCGGCAAATTTCCATGCAACCACTTCGATTCTTCCGAAAGTTCGCCGGACCATGCAATAAATGCATCTTTTGCCAGATCGAAAAATAAATTTTAGGTATGTGCTTAATTCGTAAAAAATCGCTGACTGGTTTCATGTCTACATTGCAATTTATTCAATTATTTGATAAAATGAACTAATATAAACCAGAATTGCAATTCACGCGGTATTTCGCAAATGGGTTTGCCAGTTTAGGGAGCAGTTGTAGCGGGTTTTCACACAAAAAATAAAAGTTATTAATTACTTTTAGCATTCCTATGGCTGCTATTCATCTAAAAGTACCAGTATTAGTCCAAAATATCACGGTCGAGGAAAAATCGCAATACTACCTGCGGCCTTTGTTCCTCAGCTATCCAGTAGCTACCAACCGCCGCTTTGACCTCGCTATCTCTACCCTGAAGAAAGAAGTCAAACAGTTGTTCAAAGGGTATCAATTGTCGCGGGAAAGTTCCTCTCAGCTCTTCTGGTATCTCTTCAATCCGGATGTAGACTTTCGGGTCAATTCAATGAGTTTCAATCTTGGCGGCAGTCAATACATTAATGGTCTATTCGGAATCGCAGTCTTCGAGGTAAAGGGTTTCACCTTTGTTTGCCTACCGATGCTCAATAACTATATGTTCATTTCATCGAGCAATTCTGCCAAACAATTAAACGAAGAGATTCAGAATGCCCTGGAAAAACAACTCAAGAAAATCAAGAGGGAACAGGGTGAAGACTTTATCCCCGACATCTATTATTCTACTAAAAAGGAGTTTCTCACCACGATCGAGGTGGATGTGACCATACAAGATGGCATCTTCAAATTTGGCGCCAAACAGGAAAATTGGTTCTTTTCCAGGATGGCTCCTTCGACCAATTTCGATGGTGCATCGGAAATTGAAAAGGTGGGTTACAACCTGAATACTCTTTTCCCAAGTGAGCTGAATCGGGCCTTTTGCCAGGATAAGATTGTGGAAAAGATCCGACAGACCCTGTTTCAGGAAAAGAATGTCTCGATCGCACTCGTCGGGCCGGAAGGCATCGGTAAGCACACGGTCATTCACGAGGCTATTTATCGGAAGGAATCCGAAACGCCCGATCAAAAGCAATCCATTTGGCATCTGGATCCAAGTCGCATCATCTCCGGCATGAGCATTGTAGGTATGTGGCAGAAACGTTTTGAATCCATTATTGAGTTTGTCATCAATGTCGAGGGCGACCAACAATGGCAAGATCGCCTGTTGATCGATAATCCGGTAGCACTATTGCGGATTGGTAAATCCGCGCAAAACAATATGACTTTGAGCGATGTGCTGAAACCTCATTTGGAAAAAAGAAAATTGCAGCTCACGCTCATCGCCACCAACGAAGAATGGAAGTTGATCCAGGAAAAGGATCGCAGATTCAGTGACCTTTTTCAGGTATTCCGGCTCCGTGAACCGGAACTGGAAATCGCAACGAAAATGATCCTTAAACAGCGGAATTTACTGGAATTGCAGAATGATACGATCATTACGATCCAGGCCGTTCACGAATTGTTTAGTATCCATCGTAATTACCTGAAAACGAAAGCGCTGCCAGGAAGCATCATGAAGCTAATGAAACAGCTGGCGATCAAATTTCGCCACCAAATGGTAGATGCTCCGGAAGTGAGGGAAGAATTCAAATTATTTAGCGGACTTGAAAAACGAATTTTCGATTCTGGACAATCACTTGAAAAAGACGAGGTAGCGAAGGCTTTAAACGCAGAGTTGATTGGACAACCGGAAGCAGTTGAGATACTGACCAATGTCATCCACCTTATCAAGGCTCGCCTTAACAACCCGACAAAACCCTTTAGTTCCTTTCTCTTCATCGGGCCCACTGGAGTCGGAAAAACGCAAGCGGCCAAGGTATTAGCCCAATATCTAATGGGAGGAGAAGAACACCTGCTGCGCTTTGATATGAATGAGTTCATCGACGAACTCTCCATTCGCCGGCTCATTGGAGATGAATACAATCCGGAAGGGCAATTGACCGGCCAAGTCCGGTACCATCCTTTCTCCATCCTTTTACTAGACGAAATAGAAAAAGCCCATCCAAAAATTCACGACCTTCTGTTACAGGTCTTGGATGACGGACGACTGACCGACAGCCTCGGAAGAACGGTAGATTTTACGAATACCATCATCATCATGACCTCCAATATCGGGGCCAAAGCCGCGGCTTCTCAAGTGGGCTTCGGAGATACCTCAGAACAAGAAGTTGCGGCCATATACCGCAAACAGGTGGAAAAAGCCTTTCGTCCCGAATTCATTAATCGCATTGATCAGATTGCCGTTTTTCGATCGTTGGAGCTTCCTCATATTCTGCGAATTGCCCGTCTCCAAATTCGCGAATTGCTGCAACGAGATGGATTCGTCAGGCGTACCACCATCCTCAATATTTCGAAGAGTGCTTTGGAGTGGGTTGCCCGACGCGGCTACGACTCCAAAATGGGGGGTAGAGCATTGCGCCGACAAATAGAAAAAGATTTAACCACTCTGTCGGCCGAACAGCTATTGCTTTCCAGTAGTGACAATCCGATCATTTTTAATATCGAACTTAAAGACGATCACCTTTCCCCCAATATCACTTCTTTGGGCTTCATTGACCAGTTGCCGGACAATTGGATTCCAAAATTGCCGGACGTAAATCGAGGAAGAAAATTCTACAGCCAGCTTTTGCGAACGGTAGAGGGCCTACAACTTGAAATTGAACGCTATGAAGAGGAGTTGGGACTGGACGACAATGCCATGGTATCGATTTCACAAAATTCCGTCAATTGGCATTATTATTACTTTAAGAATAAGGTGATTGAAATCAAGGATCATCTACAAACCAACATGCTTGGATTTAATGATCTGGCGGGCGTATCCGTGCTGCCGCTGCGTTTGAAACGCGGTCATCACAACCCTCGAAAATATGCCGGTTCGAAAGGAATACGAGAAAATCTCAAAGACCAATTATTTCAAAAAGAGGCGATCAAGGAATTGAGAGATGCTTACCAATTTGGTAAAGAGCAATTCGACAATCTGAAATCGGAGTTCATGAGTAACTACCTCAACGTTGCCTTCCTCAAGCTCTTTGCTCGGGGCTTTCTGGAGGGCAGAATTGATGAGGTAACCTTAGAATTCCGATCCAGTATCACGGGTATGGGGAATTGGGAAATCGGTTATTTGATCGACAAGTACCAACAGCTGTTTAAAGAATTGGACCTCTCTTACAAGGTCGACAAAAAAAGTCAGACGATTACCACCGAGGGGCACGCACTCTACGATCTGATCAAGGGAGAAGCTGGCATTCACTTGTTTTACGTCGCTCACAATACTCCACTCCCCATTAAATTGGAGATCAGCAAAAACAATTCACCCTCTTCTCCACAACAATCCTCTAAGGTTATCAGAATATATGCGGGATCTTCTACGTTAACAGATTTGAGAACGGGACTTTCCAATACTGCTAATCTAAATACCAATGAATTTAAGTTTCTACTTTATGCGGGTATCCCTGCATCATTGAGAAACGGCCTACTAAAGGTTTAAGATCGCTGAATAGACTTTCTTCTCTCAACTTTTAACCGGGGCAGCCGTGTGCGTGCACAGTTGATCATCAACAACCTCCATTACATCCGGTCGATAAGTTAAAAGTGAGAATTAAAGCCTAATTAACTGGATTTATACAAATTAGGTATGGTTATTGCTCCCCCTTTATTAATGAATTTTTGAATTGACCTGCTTTTGACTTGTTCATGTCTGCCATCGCCAATCGAAAATTCACAGAACTGATTTATAACGGCAACTATTAAACGCTCTCTTGTCATGAATCAACTCGAAACTTTCACATCAGTCGAAATGTTCATCTTCGATGTGGACGGTGTATTCACCAACAGCCAAGTACTGGTGTTGGAAGATGGGAAACTACTGCGAAAAATGAACATCAAGGATGGTTTGGCGGTAAAAAAGGCCGTTGGCCAGGGATACCGTATTGCCATTGTCTCCGGTGGTAAGTCCGAAGGAATGAGGCATCGTTTCAAAGATCTGGGCATTACTGAATTGCATTTCGGCGTAACGGACAAGCTGAAAGTTTATGAGGAATTGATCCGAACCTATGATCAGGACCCAGGTAAAATACTCTACATGGGAGACGATGTCACCGACTATCCGGTGTTGCGTCGGGTAGGTTTACCCACTTGTCCCAATGATGCAGTAAGTGACGTCATGGGAATCGCCCAATATGTGTCGCCCAAAGCAGGTGGCGAGGGTTGTGTCAGGGATGTAATAGAAAAAACCTTGCGTCTGCAAGGAAAATGGCAATGAGGTGCCAAATAGTCTGCTAACAAACTACAATTCCAATTATCGAAAAACCTCCCAGCATGACCTTGCTTTACTCTATTTTCAAACTTGTTCGTCTGCCCAATCTCATCATTGTAATCCTCACCCAGTGGTTCCTGCATCATTACATTCTTTTACCGAATTTTGAAAAAGCAAATGTTGAATACCAGATGAGCGAGCAGCATTTCTGGTTATTGGTTATCATTACGGTCTTGGTGACTGCCGGCGGCTATATCATGAATGACATTCTCGACTATCGCCTCGATTTGATCAACAAACCGCAAAAGGTGATTGTCAATAAAGCATTGTCTCAATCACTCTCCTATTGGCTGTATTTTGGTTCGGTTTT
>JANQRV010000606.1 GCA_028284395.1 Saprospiraceae bacterium | reverse complement strand
AACCAGACCATCCCGGATTACGTACTGATGATCGTACAAAATGACACCAGTACTCTCCGAAGTCCCTTACAAGTTTCAGAAAAGCTTCATCGTCACAGTTCTCAGGCCATGGACATCATCAGCAATATGGATGCCGGAGAAAACCGGGAACTGACCGCCACCTTGAACGACATCAAATCAATGGCCCTGATGGGTAAATATTATGCCCATAAAATAAGCGGGTCCACCTATGTGGCTCTTTACCGCGAAACGAAAGACAAAACCTACCAAGAAAAAGCAGTAACTGAATTGAGTCGGGCACTGGAGTATTGGAAAGATTATACAGCTACAGCTCTGGCCCAAAACATCAACCCGATCTGGACCAACCGGGTCGGTCATGCGGATTGGAGTAAGACCACTGAATGGGTTGAGCGCGATATTGAATTGGCGAAGGACTGATCCCAATTTGAATTATTGATTACGTATCTCAAGATGCTTTTTTTCCTGCTCTTCTAATCCAAAAAACCTTGGAGCAAATGACCTTTTTTTCAGATTTAAGGGCACTTCCGAAACGTCAGGGATTCTATATGAGGAATTGTCGGAAGCAGTAGGCAGATTACAGGGAATACAGTTTACCCTCCTGTTTTCCAGTGCATATGCCAGGATCCTTATTAGATAAAAACCAAATTGTTCGAAACGAAAAGAGAGTACAAATCAAAGCGACTACTAATTCGACTATTAGGAAGTTAAAAACCCGCTAACTTTTTATAAGTCAGCGGGTTGAGAAGTTTCTGTGCCGCAGGGGGGAGTCGAACCCCCACATCCTTACGGATACACGCCCCTGAAACGTGCGCGTCTACCAATTCCGCCACTGCGGCTTCAATAACGGACGCCAAAGTTAAGTATTTTATCTGAACTGTTCAACCCCGGCCTATTCTCGAAACGCTAGCCAAAGCCGCTTGCGGAGTTCGTTCTTCAATTCATTGGTTTTTTTATCGTCACTGTTGATTAGGATGGCGATGGCGATGTTTCGCTCGGCACAAAGGAAAGCAGCGGAGGAAAAGGTGCCGAGACTACCACCGTGGTAGCTGAACCACTGGTCGGTGTCGCCGACTTTGCCGTTGTACCAGCCGAGGCCGTAATCCGGGAGACTATAGTGTAGTTTTTGATAAGAGTTTGATGAAAGGATGTTTGATTTTCCTTGTAGTCCACGTAAATGGTATTGCAGCAATTTGGAGAAATGGACGATGTCCATGCTGAAGTGGCCGGCCGGAGCAAAATAGGAAGGAACATCGAATGTTTTGTGCGGCGGGATGGAACGGTATTGACCCATTTTGTGACGGTGCCCAAAAGTGCCGTTGTCACTTTCTTGGTTGGGAAAACCCAAATAGCCCTTTAGATGGGCTTTGTCGATGAGTTCTTTGATCAATTGTTTATAGGGTTTGCCGGTTGCCGCTTCCAGCATTAGGGCGGCGATGATGTAACCGCCATTAGAATATAGATGGTTTTTGTCCTGGTTTTTTGCGGGGGCAAGCTGTAATGCATACTGACTGAAAGCCAATTTGCTGTTTGGGGCTTTGTCGGCCTCTTTGGGAATGTTTCTCCATTCTTTACTGGCGTCGTCTTCGAAGGGATGAATCCCTGCGCGGTGTGACAATAAACTTTCGAGCGTGATGGGAGGGTAAGCGGGATGTACTTTGCTTTTGAGTTCGGGCACTATTTCCTGAAGGAGGCTGCTCCATTGGATGTGTCCCGATTCCACCAGGTGAGCAGCGAGCATACTGGTCAAGGCTTTGGTGTTGGATCCCAAATGGAATTTGGATTGGAAATCGATGGAAGCCGCGTTATCCATCCGCTTTTTGCCCGCTAGACCAAAGAGGATGGTATCGGATTTGATGACACTTACGGCGATGGCGGGCACCTGATAGACTTGCAAGAACGAGTCTACTAAAGAACCAAGCGTATTAGTGGCCGTTTGAGAAGCACCGATCCAAGGCAGGAACAGTAAGGGAAATAAAATGTGCATTCGCATAGTTTGCTATTTTTCGAGTTAGATTACCGTCCGAACTCTTTGTCCATTTCCGGTATACATTTCCCATCCAATGGCTCTGGAGTGTTCCCGGTCAGGGTCCAATGCTCGTCGAGGAGGGAGGAATAGCAGATCTTTAGCTTTAGATCCTGGAATTCCTTTTGTAGCTTTCGAGTCTCTTCCGTCCAGGTGAAAAAAATGAGATTGACCTCTTCGCCGGGCGGAATCATCTGGTTTCTGATTCCGCCCGACGTTCGAATGATGTTGTAATGTATGTTTTTAGCTTCGGGCATCAGGGTTTCTACCACCTCTATCCAGTCGCTGAAATAGATGCTGTCGTTGTAGATTTGGTAAGAGTCGATCCGGGCCAATCCGTTGCCACTGTTTTTGAGTTGGACGCCAAACCCTTCTGCATTGTAAGATTTACCGGCCGTCAAATACGGATACATACTGGCTTTCTGCTGTTTGCGCATAATCCGAATCTCCTGCACCGAAATGACCAATGCACAGATGCTGACGACCAGCGCACAAACGGCAACCATTAAATTGGTTCTTGATGATTTCATTGAATTTCCTTCATTTTGTGATCAATGATGCAAGTTTAAGGTTTAATGATTAGATCATTGTCTCAGAAAATGATGGATGGGGTCTCAGATCTTTTTTTGAGGCTTGGAGGGGGAAGCGTTTAGGGTTAAGAGTTAGACAAAGGTAAAGGGTTGAGAGCGAAGATCATTGTAAATTTTCGACTTGAGCGTGAAGAATTTTTCAGAAAAGTTGGAGGAAGTTGTCACAATGCGGCTGGTAGAATTGTCTAATGTATGGAAAGGGTAATAATATGAAAAGAGAATTAGCAGACTGGGTAACAAAAGCAAAGAACGGGGACAAGAAGGCGTTGGAACAGGTGATCTTATCTATCAAGGACCTGGTGTATAATTTGTCTTTAAAAATCTTGTTATATCCGGAGGATGCTCAAGACGCTGCACAGGAAATCTTGATTAAGATAATCACCCATCTGAGCACTTTTCGGAACGAAAGTCATTTTGAGACCTGGGTATATCGGATTGCCAGCAATTACCTGCTGACGACAAAGGGGAAGCGAGCTAAAGAATTTGCCATGTCTTTTGAAGATTATGCGGTACTGATCGATACGGGGCAGTCGGACGTGGTCAGTTATACGGAAAATGAAGGGGAACTGAAACTATTAGAAGAGGAAGTAAAGATGAGCTGTACCCGTGGTTTGCTGCAATGCCTGGATGAAAGAGCGCGGATGGTGTACATCCTGGGAGACTTACTTGGCCTGAACAGCAGGGTTGGTGGCGTGATATTGAATGTTTCGGCATCGAACTTTCGACAGTTGCTCTCAAGGTCACGTAACAAGGTCCGCAACTTTCTCGAAGCTAAGTGTGGATTGGCCAATCCAAGTAACCCCTGTCGTTGTCGGCGTAAAATTGATTTTTTAATCCGGGAAGAGGTGATCGAACCGGAAAGGTTGCGCTTTGCTCCATTATCGCAACGAAGTATTGATTTGATTGATCAAATTGAAGGCTTGGAAAAAACATTGGCGATTTATCGGTCGGCACCTGAGTTTCCTGCTCCTAAGGAATTGGTGGTGAAGGTTCGCGAATTACTGGCACTTACTTGAGGAAACAATACAGGAATAAGGTCTATGGACTTACCCAATTAAAGCGTTTATATATGGACAAAGTTGATTTTGTAGATCAATACATCCGAAGAAAATTGGACTAAAACCATTTAAGATGAATAGATCGAATATTGTAACTATTCCGCCGAAAATGGAGCGGTATTATGGAAAGGGAACCATGCTGCACCCGGCTCATGAGCTTGTTGAAGAGGCAATTGAACGCATTCCTGAGGGCAAAGTGGCTACCATCGATGCACTTTGTCGAAAGCTGGCACAGGACTCTGGAACGACCGTCACCTGTCCGATGCGTACCGGTAATGCAATCAAACGCATGGCACAACAAACTGTTGACGGACAAAATGATAATCTGCCGCCCGTATGGCGAATGTTGCGGAAAGATCACACGATGCTTAAACTCCAAAACCTGCCTTTCTGGGCCGCAAAATTGGAAGAGGAGGGACAGCGCCTGGAATTTGTTAAGGGAGAAAAAATCAAAGTTTTCATTACGGTAGATAACCTGTTTGAGTTTTAGACTACCAAGATGTTTCTTTTTTGTCTTTAATGAATTTTCCGGACAGCGAGAGGGGACTGTCGGTGGCTAGCCAAACGGGGGTTTCCGCTCCTTGCTGAACCGAACGACTGGCTCCAGCACCTCCCATATCCGTACGTACCCATCCGGGACCTACGGCGTTCACGGCAACTCCTTTACTCTTGAGGGCATGCGCTAACTGGATGGTGACCGCATTTTCAGCAGTTTTGGAAATGCTGTAAATCGGTGCCCAAGTTCCCATGCCACCGCATATCTTTCCGGCACCACTCGAAACATTAATGACACGGCTTCCTTTTTGGAGCAGTGGCTCGAAAATTCTGGTGACGAACAAAACGCCCAACGTATTGATGTTAATGGTATTGTGAATTTGTTCTTCTGAAATGGAAAAGAGACTTTCGTTCCAATCGCAAAGTACACCGGCAT
>JANQRV010000578.1 GCA_028284395.1 Saprospiraceae bacterium | reverse complement strand
GCCAATTTTCCGCCGGTCGCTTTGCAAAGGGAGCCCGTGAAGATATCGCCGGCATCCAGGAGGAAACTGGTCTGTTCGTCAGCTCTGATCCATTTGATCATAGAGGACAATTGCGGGATGCCGCCGATGTAGTCGATCTCATCGTTCCAAAATGCTTGGATCGGTTCGTAAACGCTTTCGATGTCGTTGGTGTGCAGCAAAGTAAATTCCTGAGCCATGGAGACGATGGACCAAGAGCAGATTTGGATTACCAGTGATATTTTTTTGATCTTGTGATGCATTATTGGGCTGTTGTTGCTATGGTTGCTATGGTTGCTATGGTTGCTATGGTTACTATGGTTGCTGTGGTTACTATGGTTGCTATGGTTACTGTTGTTGCTATGGTTACTGTTGTTGCTTTGGTTGATGGGATGCTTTGATGCTGCATGGGCCTTGACGGCCCATTTGATGTTTTGATGCTGGCCGCGAACTGTTCTCGTTGATCGATTGCGTTTTGGGTCCATCGTAGCATCAAAGCATCAAAGCATCACAACACCACAGCATCAGCATTCATTTTGTCGTTAAATTACAATTCATATGTCGAAGATCTCCTTTATTTGCCAATTTACTTTCTTTATTGCTTTTTGGATGTTTGGACGCTTGCAAGGGCAGGAGGTCCGGCCGAACATCGTATTCATTTTGGTCGACGACCTGGGTTATGGAGACCTTGGGGTTTATGGCCATCCTCATATTCACACGCCACATCTGGATAAATTGGCCGGGGAGGGCATTCGTTTTACGGATTTCTACAGTCCGTCGCCACTTTGTTCGCCCGCGCGTGCCGGAATGCTTACGGGGCGCACTCCCTTCAGGACGGGTATACAAAGTTGGATTCCGGAAGGGGAGCAAGTTTATTTGCGGAAGCGGGAAAGAACGCTTGCTGCTATACTTCAAGACCATGGCTATCAAACTTACATGACTGGTAAATGGCATTTGAATGGCGGCCTGGGCGATGCCAACTTTCCCCAGCCGGAAGACCATGGGTTTGACGATTGGATGGCCCTGCATGCCTTTGCCATTCCGCATCACCAGAATCCAACGAATTTTTACGAGAATGGGGTGCCTTTGGGAGTGGTCGAAGGGTTTTCGGCCGGCATTGTGATGAATAAGGCCTTGGATTTTCTGATCCGGCGAGATACGGCACGTCCCTTTTTTTTGTACGTCCCGATGAATGAACCTCATTCGGAAATTGCGAGTCCACCGGAGTTCAACGGAATGTATCGGGCATTTACTAAAGGGACGATTGACCCGAATGTGCTGGAATATCGGGGCCCCGGCGAGTACTATGCGAACATTACCTATATGGATCATCAAGTGGGAAGGTTGATGGATCAGCTGGATCGGTTGGGACTTCGAGAAAATACCCTGGTGGTCTTTACCAGTGATAACGGGCCGGTGACTGAGCAATGGAGGAAACCCTGGGAGGTCAATATGTTTGGTAGTACCGGTGGCTTCAGGGGGCGAAAAGGAGATTTATTTGAAGGAGGGATTCGCGTCCCATGTTTTATGCGATTGCCCGGAGCCATCGAGGCGGGAACGGTTTCGGAAGTACCGGTGCACGGCTATGACTTCTTACCCACCATTTGTGGATTACTAGACCTGCCGCTGCCCGCCGACCGCCCTATTGACGGCATCGATATATCACCGGTTTTTCAAGGGGAGATTCCGGTTCGGGAGTCGCCCTTGTTTTGGGCATTTGTGTTGCAGTCGGACCAGGATCCTCCCGGCTATTACTATGCGGTAAGAGAAGGGGATTGGAAATGTATTTCGGATTACGATGTAGAAAAGACGCTTCTCTATAACCTGGCTTCCGATCCCTATGAACTGACGGAATTGAGTGTCAAACATCCGGAGGTTGTCAAGCGGTTGCAGGAAAAGATCAGGGCGATGAAAAAAAGTATTGCCGAAGACCCGATTCGACCCCGTTGAACATTGCCTGAGGAAAAATAAAGGTCGCTTCTGCAACTAATTCCGATTTCTCGAAGTACTTCCGGTAGATCGAAACGAAAATCTATCACCTATGTTGAGAAATCATTTGTTACTGACCTTCCGGAATTTGAAAAAGCACAAGTTTTACTCCTTTATTACCATTCTCGGCCTGGCTACCGGCATTGCCTCCGGCTTCTTGATTTTACAATACGTGTATTACGAGACGTCTTACGATCGGTTTTTCGAAAATAGGGAGAACATATACCGCGTCCAACTCAACCGGTATAACGATGGAGAGTTGACCACGCAGTGGGCTGCAGGGTGTGCCGGAGCGGGAATTGCGATGAAAGAAGATTTTCCGGAAGTTCTTGATTTCGTGAATTTGACCAGAAGCCAGGCGCAAATCGGTTACCAGAGAGATTACTTCCAAACGGAATATGCCTTCTATGCCGGTCAGAATTTTTTTGAAGTATTTTCCGTACCACTTTTAGAAGGGGTGGATTCTCTGGTCCTAAAGGATCCCTATACGGTCGTCCTTTCGGAGAGTCTGGCAGAAAAGATGTTTTACGGAGAAAGCCCAGTCGGCAAGGTCATTCAAATGAACGACGAAGTAGATCTGACGGTAACCGGCATATTTGCCGATTTGCCCGAGCGATCTCATATGAAATTCGACCTTTTGTACTCTTTCGAAACGTACGTCAGTTTTACTAGTGAAGAAGCCCGAACAGCGTGGCAGTGGGATGGATTTCTGAATTACGTGGTGTTGCGTCCGGGTACGGATGTGGCGGCCCTGGAGGCCAAGTTCCCCGCTTTTATTGAAAAGAGAGCGGGAGAGGAGTTGGTCAATTACAATGCCGGGATGGAGTTTAAATTACAGCCACTAACCCAAATTCATCTCATTTCCAATTACCGGGACGAGATTAAGGCAACGGGTGATGGCGAGGCCACTTATTTTCTGCTGGCCATCGGACTCTTTGTATTGATTATTGCCTGGATTAATTACATCAATTTGACCACTGCTCATTCTTTGCGCAGGGCTCGGGAAGTGGGTGTTAGGAAAGTGCTAGGAAGCTTCAAGCGGCAATTGGTGGGACAGTTTATGTTAGAGTCTGCCACGATCAATGTTCTCGGACTGATCTTAGCCAGCCTTTTCATCTTGGCCGT
This sequence comes from Saprospiraceae bacterium, assembly GCA_028284395.1. Taxonomy (GTDB): domain Bacteria; phylum Bacteroidota; class Bacteroidia; order Chitinophagales; family Saprospiraceae; genus JANQRV01. The sequence continues at coordinate 12,071 of JANQRV010000578.1, read as the reverse complement.
CTTCCCCTATTTCAATGGTTTTCTTGGCCGCAGCGTGGCTTATACTTGGCCGGATGCGACCTATTTTTGGGTGGGCATCATTGGCTTTTTTGCCTTGGGGATCGTCTTATCCAGCATTTATCCGGCGTTGGTTTTATCTGGTTTCAATGCCGTTGCGGTGCTGAAAGGTAAATTCACCGGATCTGCACACGGCAATCGCATGCGACAAGGCTTGGTCGTTTTTCAGTTTTTGGCCTCCATTTTTCTGATCACCGGCAGTTACATCGTATACCAGCAGCTTCGGTTTTTACAGGCACAGGACCTCGGGGTAAACATCAATCAGACGTTGGTGGTGTATACGCCCAACTACGCAGCGGACTCCGTGCAATCGAGCCGGGATGATGTTTTCAAATATCAATTGCGCAATGAAAGCGCAGTGAACCAGGTGGCCACTTCTTCGGCGGTGCCGGGCCGGACACCGGATTGGAATGCCGGTGGCATTCGGCTGCTGAACCAGACCGAACGGGAAAGCAATCAATACCGGATTGTTGGCTGTGATGCGGATTACATGGAACTATACGGTATTGAAGTCATTGCCGGTCGAGGTTTTGGTCGCAGTTTCGGTACGGAGTCGGAGAATGTTTTGTTTAATGAGTCGGCCATGCGCCGGATGGGCTTTCAAAACCCGGAAGATTTGTTGAATCGCAAGATCGTTTTTTGGGGGGATACACTCTCCGTGGTTGGTATTGTCAAGGATTATCGTCAGGAGTCACCTAAGCAGGCTTATGATGCTTTGATCTTCCGCTATTTTGAGCATCCTTCGGGTTTCTATTCCATTAATATGAACACCAGCAATATGCAGGCCTCTTTGGAGCGTGTCCGACAACATTGGGAAACGGCTTTTCAGAATAAACCTTTCGAGTATTTCTTTCTGGACGAGTATTACAATGAGCAGTATGCGGGAGAATTAAAATTTGGTTCGATCTTCGCCTTGTTTGCCGGTTTGGCGATCCTGGTAGCTTGCCTGGGGCTCTTTGGCCTGGCTTCTTATGTGACGAACCTTCGTTCCAAAGAGGTAAGTGTACGTAAAGTATTGGGGGCCTCCCTGCAAAATTTGTGGTTGCTCCAGACGACGGATTTCCTAAAGTGGATCGGTCTAGCCATCCTGTTGGGAGTGCCATTGAACTGGTTGGTGTTCAACAACTGGTTGAATGGTTTTGCAAACAGGATTTCGCTGTCGCTGCCCATCTTTCTGATTCCTTCGTTGGCGCTGCTGGTGATTGCTACGATTACCGTATCCTATTATACCTTGCGAACAGCACAAAGAAATCCGGCATTGACTTTGAAGGATGAATAGAGCCATCTATCGCTTCCAGATGGGAATGGCATTGGGAGACTTTTGCTCGGACAAACGCGTGGCACTAAAACGCCCGGTATCGTATTGTTCAAAGTGTCGATGAAGTTGCCGGGTCATTTTTTGGATCCGCGTTAGATAGGCGGCATTTCCAAATAAGTTGGTGGTTTCTCTCGGGTCGTTCTCGAGGTCGAAAAAATCTCCTTGAAATCCCGGTTTGTAGGGGGCGTATCGGACTACCAGCTTGTACTGACCATCGGAAATCATGCGTGCATTTCCGTATTCGCAAAATTGAAATGATCGCCAATTGCTGTCCGTCTGAGTTAAGTAGGGCAGCAAGCTTTTTCCCGGGCTATTGATCTGTTGCCTTCGATCCCGGCTGAGGGTAACTTTAGCAGCATCCAGGATGGTTTGAAAGAGGTCGGTTTGATTGACCGGTATATCCAGGCTTTGATTGGCCATGGGGAAACCGGTGGGCCATCGAATCAGCAACGGAACCAGAATGGATTCTTCGAAGAAGTTTTGGGGAGTAGTCGCGTTCCCCTTACCATACAGCCCGTGATGGCCGTTCATATGTCCGTGATCCGAGGTGAAAATGATGAGTGTATTGTCCAATTGGCCGACGCCTTCGAGATAGTCTAACAAAACCCCTAACTGGTCGTCCATCATTTGTACTCCTGCGTAGTACTGCGCCAGTTGTTCGCGGTGATCCGGGGGTATTTTCGAATAGTCGTTTCTTAGCGGCAAGTAGGAAGACTCATTTTGGGGAATGTCGTTAAAGGTGGCCTGCCGGTATTTGGAAGCCAACCTGGAGGGGGCGCCGTTAAACGGTGCGTGGGTATCTACCAGGCCAAGAAAAAGGAAAAATGGCTTTTGTTGTACACCCGTGGTTTCCAGAAATCGAATGGCCTCCTGCGTGAGGTGTTGAGATTGATGACCGGTCAATGTTAAAGGTTTTCCCTGGTCGGAATAGTGGATGTCGCCGCGATGAACATATTGATTTTGCCAACCTTCGATGTGGACATTGTACGTAAACCATTTGTCCCATCCCCGTTGCACGGGGAGGCAGTCGGTTGTGCTGTGCCATTTACCGATCAATGCAGTGGAATAACCGGATTCTTGAAGTAATTCCGGTAAGAATATCTCGTCTTTAAGCCAGTCGTGGTCAAAATTCGGGTTTTCGGAAAGCACATCATGAACGCCGTGTTGGGAGGGGATGCGTCCGGTAAAAAAGGTGGCTCGGGACGGCGAACAAACCGTGCTGATGGTATTGGCGCGATTAAATTTGATCCCGGTTCTGGCGAGGAACTCCATGTTGGGAGTTCTTAATTCGGTGTTTCCATAGACGCTGGACGCCCATTGGGCTTGGTCGTCCGTCATGATGACCAATATGTTTGGCTGGTTGGAACCGGACGACGCGTCTTGCGCATTGACTGCATTTCCCGACAAAAATGAGGCGGTGAGTAAGATGACTAGTCCCCGAAATTTCATGATAGCGTTCTATTTAGGTAATTCATCCCGGTAAGTTGACCAGTTTTCTACCAAGGCTTTGACGACGGGGCTTCCGGCCAAGTAAGCGGATTCTAAAGCTGGAATGTAAGCGGAATATCCCTTTCCGGAGAGCTTTTCCCCGGCAAGGCTTTGGTAGGCGCTGATGCCAGGCCATTGCATGGTGAAATTGGAAGCGGTCCGCAAAACCAGTAATCTTTTTTTATCGACTTTACCCACTTTATCCAAACGGTCTAAAGCATGATAAGTGCCCATTTCCTCCATGGCAGAGGTCACGAAATTCCCCTGGCCTTGGGTCCAGTATTGGACCCATTCATTGGCCCATTCATTAAGTAGGGCGCCGTGCCAATAGGTGCTGGCCGCCAAATGATCTCCTTTAAGTACAAGGGGAGTCATTTCAGTTACGGGAAATCCGGTGTATTCTTTCCTCATTTTTTGAATGTCTTCGTTGTCGGGCAACTCGATGTCTTTGGTGAGTTCGAAAGCCCAATTCACCAATCCGGGGTCCAGTTGTGTGACTGCTCCTTCGTTGTCGGCCGAGTACGGTTTTTCGTATGGTTCGGTTTTGCGTAAGGGAATGTAACCGGTGGTCCAATCTTCCGGGATTTCCCGCGCATCGATTTCGTGAGAAAGATCGCCGTCGACCAACCATTCTGCCCAGGCGGCAGAACCGGTTGGGGCGTCTTCAGGGTCTACGCCACTGATGCCGGCTACCAGCCAATAGGCTTTACTCAGGTCAAAGCGAGGATCAGCGCCCAATGCAGTGATGGAGATGGCGGAGCGAATGTTTCCGATGCCGGTGACGATTCCCAGCACGCCCATTTCTTCGTTGTAACGCAGGTCCCGGTATCCTTGCGGGAAAGGGAGGGTCTGATTGAGTGGTAGTCGTTCGACCCAATATTGAAACTCGCCCGGGCGATCACCGACATCTTTGTCTCTTTCGAACATCGATACGACGACGACCTTAATGGGGATTTTAGCTTCCTCTTCCATCGGCTGATGGCTGTTACAGCTAAAGGCAGCGAGCATTAGAAATAAAACGGGATATTTCATCGGTGGTATTGGTTTATTCTGGAAGTTGTTCCAGGGTGTTTTTTACGAATGATTGCCAACGGTTTTCCCAAACGACCAAAGCTTTTTGGCGTTCTTCTTCGGTTAAAGCGCCGTACAGCAAATTGTTTTTGCTCAGTTTTTTTAAGCCGGACAGATCGAGTTCCCACGCCAGGAAGATGGCCCAATAATCGTAGGTCAAACCGCGGTAGTCGAAGATAAGCGGATCGTCGGAACTGATGACACAGTTGAGGCCTCGCCTCAAATAGGTACTGGCGGGGTGATTGCGCAGATCGCGGATGTATCCCAGGATCTGGTTGCTCAGTGGGTTGACCTCCACGCAGATATCCTTGTGCTTGACGAGTTCCAGTAGGGATGGGAATCGAAAGAGGTTGAATCCGTGGCCAATCCGCTTAGTGCCGAGCAAGACGGCATCGTAGAGATTGTCGACCGAAGCCCAATTGCTTTCGCCATCGTGGAGGTAGAGCGGAAGTTCGACACCGGATGCTTGTTCTAAGGAGTCGAGCATCAAAAAATTAGCCGCGTGAAATAGGGTAGGATGGCCATTGTCTTCTTCGGCAACCAGGTCGTAACCCCTTAACCACTCCGGATATTGCTTGCGGTATTCGAAGGTTTGTTGGATGTCTTCGCGGATGGTCTTTTGATCTTTAAAGCGCAATTCGGCGTGAATAATTTTTAGGGTCAGATCCGGATCCAGTTTTCGGGCGTTGTTTAAAATGGCATTCATGGATACGACGAAATCGTCCACCCGGTCGGGGTTGCGCTCATTTTCCAGGTTGTAAAGGTTGCCTTGAAAAGGGAGTCGCAATTCGACGTGTTGGACATTGTCTTCAACCAGGATTTGCAGACCATTGGTAATGTAATCGACGAAGATGGGCTCGTAATAAACGAAGCGACCGATCCGCTGAAAGACGGCTTGAAATTCTTTCCAGATGTCTACTGAATCCTGGTCCATGGCATTTTCGAAAGTGATCAATGATCGCAATTGACCTCGAAACTGTGGATCCTCCCGGTTTATTTTTGCCACTTGATGAAAGCCCTTTGGCGCTTGTCCTTCTTTGAAGGCGTGGAGTTGTCCGGTCAGATAAGTATCGGTATCGTCGTCGCCCCAGAATACGTACATTTCCTCGGTTTCGATGGCTCGGTCGATGATCCAATCGACGTCTCCCATGGCAGAAGCGTGGAGGTGCAGGGCGCCTCCCTTTGGCATCTTTTGCAGGATTTTAAATAGTGGTGTCGATTCGATGTGGGCTTTGGATACATAGAAATTGCGGGCCGGCGGGAAAAAGTGTTCTGCTTTGTAGTGGCCGTTCATCTCCCTTTGTAATGACGTCAGATAGGATTCCAGCCTCAGTTCATCTTCATTCAATGTTTCCCCACGATCGAAATACAGCAGGCTGTCTACCTTGAGGAGAGAATCTCGGGTCGAGAGATATTCTTGAAGCGTTGAGTTGGATTGGGAGAAAACTGGATTAATCGATAGACAAAGTACGATAAAGGCGGTAAGACCGGAGTGTAAACGCTTTGAACACATGGATGAAGCAAGTTGTCAAGAAAAAATAGGAGCCACCCCAAAGAATGGGATGACTCCTGTTTAGTCAATTCTATATAAAGCATTGCTGCATATTAGAAACTGTATCTAACACCTAACTGGCCAATCCATCTGGCGCTGGTGCTACCCGCTTGAATGATGTTGTAGGTAACTCCCGGGTCGGCGAAGTTGAATTCGGGTACTCCCTGATCGTTGATGTTGGACTGAATCAATGGGAATACATTATCACCAACCGTATGTCTTCTTCCCCAGTCTTTATTCAATAAATTGGTGAAGTTGAAAACATCCAGGGTAATCTGGACATTATGTCTGGTGCCCGTGCTGGTAGTGACAAAGAAATCCTGAGTTATTTTAAGGTCAATGATGTTTTCGAAAGGCGTGCGAATGCGATTCGGTTCCACATAATCCCCTCTTCTTTCACTGAGGTAGTCGTCATTGGAAATAAAGGCATCCAAGGCTGACCATTGAGCAGCAGCGGTAGTCACGACATTGCCGTCGCCATCCAAAATATCAACCAGGTTGATTTCGGATTGACTGGCTGGTACGTAGATCAAGTCGTTGTAGCCGGCACTGTTGGATACTTCTGAAATCAGGTTGTTGTAAATATAGGTATAAGGCAGTCCGGCTTGGCCACTGTAAAATAGTGAAACCGAAGTAGCTGCATTTTTGGAATACTCGAAACGGTGTGCAACGTAAGCGGTGATCCTAGAGCCTACATCATAAATGGAGCGGGAAACGATCGGACTGTTCGCACCATTGGGGCTCAATACATTTTGCCAGTTGGTGTTGTTGATGAAACCGGAACCGTCGAACAGGGCGTCGGCTCTGGTGAAAGAGTAAGCAAGGCTGGCGGTAGTATTTTGCCAGGTTCGGGAAATCTGTGCCGTTGCGTTGAAAGTAAATCCATCATTGGTATTGGACACCAATGGTATGTTCGTATAAGTTGGGTCGACTAAATCACCGAAGTCGTAAAGCGGGCGATTGTCAGCGCCGGCCAGGTTGCCAATACTCGGTTTTAGATTGACATTTTTAACATCGATGTTGTTGAGTGTCTTGGTGTAAGTCATCTCAACAGTGGCATCAAAACCTCCCAGTTTCTGGTCTAAAGCAAGACTTGCTCTGGCAATCTGTGGGTATTTGAAGTCCTCCACAAAGAGGTCGACATCACCGGCAGGGCTGACATCGGAAGCCAAGTTGTCGATCCATTCTTCGGGCGAGCCAAAGATCTCTTGCTGGCCCACGCCCACTCTGACGTTGAAAGCACTGTTGAGTCCGTTACGGATGAACATACCGCCCGGCCATACCCATGGAACTCTACTGGTGAAGATACCGGCACCACCCCGCAATTGGGTCCGTTTGTCGCCGTTGACATCCCAGTTGAAACCAACTCGCGGAGCAAACAGCAATTGGGTAGCAGGTGTTTGACTGGCGCGTGCACCCTGTAGGTCGTAAAATTGCTCCAAGAGCGGAACCGTTTCCGTATTGAACTGGGTATTGTTCAACGGAGGATCTTCGGCGAAAACCGGAATGTCCAGACGTACACCAAGGGTCAATTTGAAATCCTTACTGACCTGGATCTCATCCTGGGCGTAGAAAGCCAGCTGGAAGGCGTTGAAAGTTGGACCCAGGTTGGAAGCATCGTCTCCCAATCTGATTTTCCCTTGGCCGGGAGCTAATTGCTCGTGTCCGAATAAAGAAAGGTCGGCGTTTTCACCATCGAGGAAGCGATTCACACCGTTAAAGAAATACTGGTATCGAGGCGTCGAGAAAATGGTGAACAAGTTCTCGATCTTGTAGAATTCATTGTGCGTTCCAAAAGTAAAAGAGTGTTTGCCTTTATAGAGGTTGAAGTTGTCCGTAATAGTGAAAACGTCCTGGAAAACCACGTTTGAATAGGCAAAGTTACCAGAACCAACGGTAATTGTTCCGTTGCCATCCGGCATGATGATCTGTGGGAACGGATCTCCCAATAGTTCCACATCATCCCGTACGGTGGTAAAACCAAGAATTAGATTGTTGGAAATAGAAGAATTAAAAATACTCTTGATCTCCAACGCCGAAGAATTGGTGGTACTTGGGAAAAGGGAACCGGTATTACCAAAAACGATGCTGTTAACACTGTTGGTTCCGTGTCTTTCCGTATTGGCCCTGGTGTAACTATGTCTCAGTGATAATTTGTGCTTATCGTTGATACTCCAGTCCAATTTGGCCAGCACTTTGGTCCCTTCGATGGTTTCATTATTGTTGAGATACTCACCCGGGTCGTAACCGAAGTCAGAATTCAATCTCTGACGGATGGCTTCCAATTCATTCAGACCGGAATCACCGATGTATTGGTCGATTACAAGAGGTCTGGGTGTCTCATCCCGCTGGATTTCTACATTAGTAAAGAAGAAAAGTTTGTTCTTGATCAGTGGCCCGCCCAACCTGGCGCCGAAAGTACGCGCAGAGAACGGAGCCAACCTGGTGCGCTCTTCGTTTTCGTTGTCGGTCGGTGTTTTACCGGCAAGATTTTCGTTCCGGTTGAAGTAGTATGCTGAACCTTCCAATTTATTGGTACCGCTACGCGTTACCGCATTGATACCACCACCGGCAAATCCACCTAAAGTAACATCGTAGGGTGCGAGAACAATTTGAATTTGCTCCAATGCATCCGGACTGATCGGAGAAATACCGGCTTGACCACCATTGGTACCGGAGTTTGCCAGACCGAAAACGTCGTTATTGACCGCCCCATCGATGAAAATAGAGTTGAAACGGTTGTTGACACCGGCGAAGGAAATACCACCATTCCCCAATACCTTGGCTTGTGGTGCTACCCGGAGGTAGTCGTTGAAATTCCTGTCGGCATTTGGCAGTGCGTTGATTTGTTCGAGAGATACCTTGGTTTCTGAACCGGTACGGTTTCCATCGAAAAGTCCGCCGGCAGTCACTACGATTTCCGTAAGGTCGACAGACTCCTCGCTTAACTCAAAGTTGAGCGACTCTGTTTGTCCCAGAGCGAGGTAAATGTTATCGAAAACTTGTGTCTTAAACCCGGTGTAAGAGACCGTAATTTTGTAAGGTCCGCCAACGTTTACATTGTTTAGGGTAAATAAACCTTCCGTATTCGTTGTTGTTCCGTATTCGAATCCGGTGGGTTCATGAACAGCGATCACGGTGGCACCGATCAAAGATTCCGTTCCGGAGACCACCAATCCTCTGATTTTGGACGAGGTAGATCCCTGGGAGAAACCAACATGATGTGTAAGTAACATCATGATTACCAGTGCTGTAGAATGAAGAATTTTGTATTTCATACTAAACTAGCTTGTGATAAGAAATTTGTTGACAAAAAATGTAGTTCTTTTGTTGTGGCTGGCTTATTTTTTTATTTAAAGCACAAAAGTAGGTCTTTTGCCGTATTTTTTATCTAAAGTAACAGTTTTTTGTCGACCTTTTGACTCGTATTTAATTGGATCATATTTGATATTATTTGATGACTTTTGAATTGCGGATTGGTTTTCTTGGGAGGATGGAAAATCAATTTTGGTGGTTCTTGAGATTTGCCAAAATAAATGTTGTAATGTGTTGATATTCACTTTTGTTTCTATGGTTGCTATGGTTGCTATGGCTACTATTGCTACTATTGTTTCTATGGCTGCTATTGCTTCTATTGCTTAAATTGAATCAATGGGTAAAACCTTGAGGAGACTCACAGATGAAAAGTACCTGGCCGGATTGTTGGACCGGCAGGCGCCAGTAGTGGAGGAGATATACGATGCTTATTTCACTGGTGTGTCGATGTATGTGGAACAGCGTGGTGGAAGCCGGGAGGATGCGGAAGACGTCTTTCAGGACGCCCTTGTTGTTGTTTATCGACAGTTGAAGAGTGGGCGATTACATTTGACCAGCAGCTTTCATACTTACCTATTTGGAGTTGCCAAAAAAATTTGGCTGAATAAACAGCAGCGCAGGGGTAACCAATTTGCATTTGCGGACATCAATGAAGTGACGTTAGCAGCAGATGCTACCGAAATTTTTGAACAAACCGAGCAATATCGCCTTTACCGGGCCAAGTTCAAGTTGCTGGGGCACAAATGCCAAGAACTTTTGAGGTATTTTCTGGCGGGTGTCTCCATGCGTGAAATCGCCCGAAAAATGGGCTATCGAAGTGAAGGGTTTGTCAAAAAGAAGAAGTTTAAGTGTAAACAAAAGTTAGTGGATCTCGTGCGTAAAGATCCGGCTTACCGGGAATTAAAGTAGCAAACCAATGAAAAGAAAGCAAAAACAGGAGGAGATAGAAACTTACCTAAGTGGGAAGCTCAGTGCGGAACAGAGACATGATTTCGAGGTCAAAATGGAGAAAGATGTCAGCCTGAGGGAAGAAGTGAAGCTTCACAGGGGGGTGGAGGAGGCTTTGGCGGAAACGGACATCGCAGAGTTGGAGGAAATCATCGGTGAGGTATACTTGAGAAAACGGACGGTGGTTCGCAGGCGCATGATTCCCCGGCCGATGATGCTGGCGGCGGGTGTCTTACTTTTAATTGTAGCCGGTTTCGTGCTGTACCTGTTTTTACCGGAACCTCCGACGCCGGAGCGTTTGTATCAAACTTATTTGGATTTACCGGTAGAATTGGAGGAAGAAATGAATTTCCGATCGGCGGAGCTCGCCGCAGAAAAGGATGCGACCGAGACGGCGTTTTTGCAAGCATACCGGGAGCAATCCTTTGACGCAGCGTTGCTGGAGGTCGAGAACCTAAAGCGTGCGTCTAACTCGGAGACGGGGATGATTCCCGGAAAGTATTACTTTTTCGAAGGTGTGACGCTGTTGCAGTTGGATCGGAAAAAGGAGGCCCTAAAATCATTCGAGCAGATAAAATCAGGTCTCTATACCGAAAGTGGAGATTGGTATTATGCGATGACTTTGCTGGCGCTGGAAGGAGCATCTGAACCGGTTAAGGCGGCAATGGAAGGAATTGCCCATTCCAGTCACCCCAAACGCAAGGATGCGCAAAAGATGCTACAACTTCTTTTTAATCCATAGAAAACTGCTTAGTAGAAGCAGTGCCAACAATGCGATGACACCGAGGGGCATGGCAGCGTCAGTTGGTGCCAGATTTACTGCTTGATTGTCACCGATCAGGATAAAAGTCCCCCAGAAAAAGGGGTGCGTAAAAGTTTGTTTGGCGTGTTCGAGAAAATCTAATTTTGCCAATTGCATTGCCTCGGCCTTTCCTTTTTTCTGTTTTAACTGTTCGTAGAATTTGACCATGATTTCACTGGTAGACTGATCTTCTGCTCGCCAAAGGGAAGTGACCACATTGGGGCATCCGGCGTACTTGAAAGCGCGGGACAGGCTCATGATTCCTTCTCCGTGTTGCAACTTGCCGGCTCCGGTTTCACAGGCACTCAGAACGGCCAACTGGGCATTGATTTCCATGTTGTATAATTCGTAGGCGTAAAGCAGTTGATCTTCATCTTCACCATGGCCGGTACCGCTCAATACCAGATGGGAATAGTTTGGGTGGAGGTCGCTGGTAAAAGCATGGGTTGCCAAATGGAGCATGTTGTATTGAGCCACTTCTTCCTTGAAGACCTTTTCTGTTGCTGCTTCTCCAACCAGTACGGTGCCTCCTATTTTACGGTGGATTTCCAGGGCTTCCTTTTCGTTGTGGACGAGCGGTGTCAGCCGGCCGCGGAAACCGGGGAGGCTCTGTCGTAATTGCAGACTGTCGGTTTTAACTTGGCTCTCCTTCTGATCGAATGATGGCGCTACAGCCAGCAAGTTGCGTTTCATGGTGGTATTGCTGCTGCCGGACTGCAAGAGTAATTTGGCGGAGTACTCGTATTGGATTGTAAACTGTTTTAAGAGATAGGGTAGGTTTCGATACGGGGTGCCGTCGGCAATTTGATTGGTGAGCAAAAGTTCGAATGGCAAATAACCCAATTCTGCGTCCGGAACGATGATGAGATGTTGTTGGCCTGCCGCTTGAGCGAGGATCGGGTCGATCAGGATTCGGTAGAGTTGATGACCCAGCTGACTGTAGACCCCAAGCTGTTGCGCTGTTTCGATGTCGGAATCGATTGGGGGCGGCTTTGAGATGATGCTCCGGAAGGCGTCTAGCTGCCTAAAGAAGTCTTGGGGTAGTGGTTGGAAATGATAGGCGGTTTTTGCGTGGGTCATGACGATCATGTGCAGGCCTTCGACATCAAAGAGGAATTCCAAAAGTGCGGCATCGTTGTTCTTTAAATAAGACCTGATGTCTTTACTGGACACGGAGGTGCGGTGGTCGATCAGTTGGCTATAGCGAGGGTTTTCTTTCTTGATGTGCTCGTCGACTGCGAGGCGTTGTTTTTTCAGATCGAATATCTTATTGAAGAGGGTAACGGAATCCGTTGCTCCACTGGCTAGTCGCTGATTGGCTTGGTCGATGGCGTTCGTCAGATCTGCTCTTTTCTTCAGCAGGTCTGATGGGATGTTGAGATCGATTCTTGCTTTTTTTGCGGCAATGGCTTCCGAAAGTAGCAGTGCCTTGTGTTTTTCCATGAGCCGAACGATCGCATTCAGATGATTCTCTGAAGGTGCATTCCGATAGCGCATTCCCGAGATCGACATGCTGGTCT
>JANQRV010000572.1 GCA_028284395.1 Saprospiraceae bacterium | reverse complement strand
CTCCTATGGTTTTAGCGAAGCGAGATACGTGCTCGGCAAAGACGACGTCACGGCTTTGACCGAGATTCCGAATGTGGAAAGATTGGCGCCACTCATTGGTGCCGAGTTTACCAGTGATACGGAATTCAAGCAGGCCCTCAGCAATGCCCTAGGGGAAGAAAATGCCCGTAACCACTCGGGGCTATTGCTACAGAAAGCCGCCATCATGAATGCCAATCTGATTTTGTTTGGTATTCTCAGTTTCATCGCTGCGTTTCACTTTTCGGTCGGTCCCATCATGTGGGTATTGTTTTCAGAATTATTCCCCATATCGCTGCGGGGTATTGCCATTCCCACTTTTGCGCTGATGACCAGTCTCGTCAACTATTTTGTACAACAATTCTTTCCCTGGCAATTGTCGACTATGGGAGGTACGGCCATATTCCTGTCTTACGCCATCATGGTAAGTATCGGGCTCGTGATTTTGTACCGGCTTTTGCCCGAAACTAAAAATATGAGCATTGAGGAGATCCAGGCTGCTTTACAGTCCCCTTCTTAGGGGTAAAATAGAGTAATACATCGGGTAAAATTGACCAATGCTTTAAGCGCTGAATTCACTTTTTTTAAATACTGGTAACGACATTGCGCGTTGCTGATTTTAGGTTAGAATTATGAGGAAAACAATCATTGTAATGGTTATTTCATGTTTCGTTGCGAGTCTGCCAGCTCAGGAACGAGGCATTATCAACAACGCCGAAAGTCCCTACGTGGCTTTGAAGAGCATCAATCTGGGAGACTGTCGGTGGACCGAAGGCTTCTGGGCCGACAAATTTCAAATCTGCGAAACCGCCATGGTTCCCTACATGGGCAGCCTGCTTTGCGGCGATACCGGACATGCTTTGAATAACTTCAAAATTGCCGCTGGCCTGAAAGAAGGGAAACACCACGGAATGCATTGGCACGACGGAGACTTTTACAAGTGGCTGGAAGCAGCCCTATACGTCTATGCGCAAAATGGCGACCAGAAGTTGTTGAAAGAACTGGACGGCTACATTGAAATCATCGGCCAGGCCCAGGAAGAGGACGGATACCTCCAAACACAAACGCAATTGAGAGACCACATCGACCGCTACGAGAATCGGCGGTATCACGAAATGTACAATACCGGGCACCTGTTAACCAGTGCTTGTATCCACTACCGGGTTACGGGACAACGGAATTTTCTGGACATTGCCATCAAACACGCAGATCTGCTCTATACAATTTTTGCTCCCGATACGAAACACTACGGCCGGTTCGGGTTCAACCAAACACAAATCATGGGTTTGGTCGAGCTCTATCGAACGACCAAAGATCGAAAGTATCTCCGGTTAGCAGAAAAATTCATCAACAATCGTGGAAAATTCAAGGTGGAACACAACGCCACTACCCAGGGTTACCCGATTGGAGATATGGTGCAGGAACGGACGCCGCTCAGAAAGTCTTCCGAAGCAGTAGGGCACGCCGTACTCGCTTTGTATTACTACGCTGGAGCGGCGGACGTCTATGCCGAAACCGGCGAAAAAGCACTGCTCGAAGCCCTGGATCGACTCTGGGAAAATGTTACCCAAAAGAAAATGTACGTAACGGGAGCTGTTGGCCAGGCCCATTACGGCGCCTCCAGCAATCGGGATATGATCCAGGAGGGCTTCATCGATGACTACGTAATGCCCAATATGACGGCGTATAATGAGACCTGCGCCAATGTCTGCAATTCGATGTTCAACTATCGGATGCTGAACGTCCATGGTCAATCCAAATATGCCGACGTAATGGAACTGGTCTTGTACAATAGTGCGCTTTCGGGTATAAGCTTGGAGGGCAAAGATTACTTCTACGCCAATCCTCTTCGCATGATCCACAATTCGAGAGACTACCACGCCCATGCCAATGTAACGGAGTCGGCAGAGCGGGAGCCCTACATCAAGTGTTTTTGCTGCCCGCCCAATCTGGTAAGGACCATTGCCAAACTATCGGGTTGGGCCTATAGCTTGTCGGAAAATGGCGTAACCGTGAATCTTTACGGCGGCAATGAGCTCAACACACATTTGCTGGATGGATCGACACTCAAACTAGTACAAAAATCTCAATACCCCTGGAAAGGAAAGGTGGAAATCAACATTCTCGAATGCAAGAGAACATCTTTTCAAATCAGCCTTAGAATTCCGGCCTGGGCAACGGGTAGCAAAATTCAAATCAACGGGAAAAACGCTGAAATGGCAGTATCTCCCGGTACTTTTGTCACCTTAGAACGACAATGGCAAAAGGGGGATGTGATCACCTTAAATATGCCGTTGGAAGTCCAATTGGTAGAAGGGCATCCACGAATTGAGGAGTTGCGGAACCAGGTAGCGCTGAAAAGAGGCCCGGTTGTGTATTGTGTAGAAACACCGGACTTACCAGCCAATGCGGAGATTTTAGACGTCTACATCCCGGGCAATGCCGCACGGGAAGTCGAGTACCGACCCGATTTTCTGGGAGGAATTACGACCATCACTGGAGACATACTGCTAAGGACCGATCAAGAAAACGGGATGTATCGGGCCGTAAAGAAGCCGAAGTGGGAAAAGTATCAAACCCGATTTGTGCCCTACTACTCCTGGAGCAATCGCGGGCTGGCGGAAATGACGGTGTTTATGCCTGTCCTGTGGGATTAGAATAGGATGACAGAAAGAATTTCACAATCGTAAAACCGGAGAATTTGAAATCAATTGCACAATATTCGAAAGCCGTTCTTCTTTTGGCCCTGGTATCGGCAAGCGGCTGCAACTTTTCAACCTCTGCTCCTGTTTCGTCGACCGACCAACCAAACGTTCTATTCATAGCGATCGATGATCTTCGGCCCGAACTGGGTTGTTACGGCTCGGAGGTTGCCGTTACTCCAAATCTGGATGGGTTGGCCCAAGATGGATTGCTGTTTGAAAGGGCTTACTGTCAACAGGCTATTTGCAGTCCATCTCGAGCCAGCATTATGACCGGCGCTCGTCCTGAGTCGACCAAGATCATCGAAAACTATACTTATTTCCGCGACCTTCACCCGGACATCATTACCCTCCCCCAACACTTTCGGATCAACGGATACGAAACGGCCTATTGCGGTAAAATCTACCACGGCAGATTTACCGACGAAGAACTTTCCTGGAGCCGACAACCGAGTCCGGTCGATATCCCCAGGCCCAATTTTCCGGGAAGTTACGCCCTGCCGGAAAATCAGGAAATCTACGTCAAAAACAAAGCCGACATGGTAGCCAAGTACGGCAAAGAAGCCAAATATGGACTGGGAATGGGGCCAGCCTATGAGCGCGCCGACGTGCCGGATCAAACCTACATCGACGGCTACAACACCGATCGTGCCATTGCCACCTTAAAAGATATGGTCGCAGATGGCGGCAAGCCTTTCTTTTTGGGACTGGGCTTCAAAAATCCACATCTAAACTGGCTTTCGCCCAAGAAATACTGGGACCTCTATGACCCCAATGCCATTTCACTATCCGATCAGGAGGTTGGGCCGGAAAATGGGGCCGCCATGGGCCTACACGCTTCTTTTGAACTAAGAGTACGTCACGGCATCCCAAAAAGCGGACCGATTGGCCCGGACTTAGCCCGAACCCTGAAGCATGCTTATTTGGCTAGCGTCAGTTATGTCGATGCCCAGATCGGCCGCATGTTGACCGCCTTGGAAGAAGTCGGAGCGAGAGACAATACCATCATCATCGTATGGAGCGATCACGGTTGGCACCTCGGAGATATGGGTATCTGGGGCAAAGCGACCAATTACGAAATTGCCACCCGGGTCCCGCTCATGATTTGGACACCGGATTTACCTAAGAGCAGTCGCGGTGTAAAAACCCCCGCGTTGGTGGAATTGGTCGATATGTATCCGACCCTATGCGAATTGGCTGGCATCTCATTGCCCGACCACCTGGAAGGACAAAGTTTCGCTCCCCTTTTGGCGTCTCCCTCTCAAAAATGGAAATCCGCCGCCTTCAGTCAGTACCCCAATCCGGCATTGAGAGAATGGGCGGCCAATCCCCTTTCAGCGGGTATGCGTGAAACCTACTTCGGTCCGCTGATCGAAGAAGTCGAAGCCCGCATCATGGACCAGCAAGGAAACCGGTGGGACCGCCAACTTTTCGAAGAGGAGTTGATGGGATACACCATGCGGACCGATCGTTACCGCCTGATGGTATGGAAAGATCGCAGCAGAGCCGATGCAACACCTTTATTCATTGAACTATATGACCACGATACAGACCCTGCCGAACAAACCAATGTTGCAACGCAGGAGCCGGAAGTGGTCAATCAATTACTGGCCCAATTCGAGGCCGGTTGGCAAGGAAACCTAAAGAAATAAGCGCAAGTACATCTATTTGAACTAACTGTTTGAAAATGAGAATACTAAAAAAGACCCTTACGATACTATAAAACGACCTTTTTTGAATATACGGAACCATTTGCCCTACAAATTGAACCATTTGTGTCATTGCAGGCAAAGGATCCGACTTAATTTTATTTAAACCTGTACCATTCACAAAAAAAACTCAACATGACGAAATTTAAGCTTTACGGCCGGCCACTCACTAGGCCGACCCCCTGGCTAAAATCAATGCCAGGACTCCTTTTTTTTACTTTTCTCTTCTCCATTAATTTTGCCTTTAGTCAGGACAAGACGATTAGCGGTGTAGTGAAAAGTGGAAATGGAGACCCATTAATTGGGGTAAACATTTTGATTAAAGGAACGACCAGTGGAACGGTCACCGATCTGAACGGAGAGTTCACCCTTAATGTGAACAACGACGACGTGTTGGAATTGTCCTACACCGGTTTTTCTTCGCAGGAGATCACGGTCGGCAACCAGACCTCTCTTGACATCATCATGCAAGAAGATGCCCAGCAATTGGATGAAGTCGTGGTCATCGGTTACGGAACGGTGAAAAAGAGCGACGTGACCGGGGCGGTATCCACGGTAACTGCCGAATCGTTCGAAGACCAGCCACTGACCCGGCTGGAAGACGCCCTACAGGGAAGAGCAGCGGGAGTAACCGTGGCTCGGGCCAATGGACAACCAGGATCCAATTTCAAGGTTCGTATCCGCGGGGTGAATTCCATCACTGGTAACAATAGTCCGTTGGTGGTCGTCGACGGTATCCAGGGTGCAGACCTTAGCGCGCTTAATCCTAATGACATCGAGACCATTGACGTACTCAAGGATGCATCTGCTACTGCCATTTACGGTATCCGGGGTTCTAACGGTGTGATCATTGTCACGACCAAGAAGGGCCGGGGTCGAGGCCAGATCGACATCGATTACTTTACGTCGGTATCTGAAGTTCCTCGCTTTCTTCCAACTTTGGCCGACAACCCGGCAGAATTCGCCAGAATCGAAAACTTGCGGCGAATCAATGTGGGCGGTAATCCCAACTTTACGGATGCCGAGATCGCTGCCCTGGAAAGAGATGGTGGCACCAACTACCAAAGAGAGCTTTTCCGGACTGCATTAAGTCACAACATACAGGTTTCTGCCAGTGGCCAGGAAGGCAAATTGAGGTATTTTCTTTCGGGTCTGTACCGGGACCAGGAAGGAATTGTGATCAACACCGGATTTAAGCAACTTTCGCTGCGCTCTAACCTGGAGGCGCAAGTCAACGACAAATTGAAAGTGAGCTTAAATCTCTTTGCGGACCGAGGCCAGACCCAAAACGATTTTACTTTTGCGGGTAATGGACAGGGTAGTTTAGTGGCTAAAGCGCTAACCTGGGATCCTACTACTCCTATTTTTGATGATGATGGCAACTACAATCTAAGATCCATTAAAGGGATTGCGTCATTGAATGATAACGTGATCCGTACCTTAGATGAAAGCGATGCCCAGAACATTGATGAACAATTGAATACAGCGTTAAATGTCGAATGGAAGATTTTGGACAACTTGACGTACACCCTGACGACCGGTACTCAACTGAGAAACTTCAACACGCAGATCTACGATGTGGAGGTAGGAGACGACTTCCTGCCGCATACGGCTTTTCGCAACAACAAGACAACTTCTTACCAAATCAGTAACATCCTGACCTGGCAAAAAGGATTTGGAAGGAGTGACCTTAAATTGACCGGTGTCCAGGAATACACCAACGGCCAATTCACCGTAAACGGCTGGAATGCCAATGATTTGAGTCTTTCAAGGGGTTTCTTTTTTGCCGAACTGGCACCTAATGCCGGTCAGACGGTGGTCAACGACTTCAACGAGAGAGAGCTTTCTTCCTTCATGTTGAGGGCCGAGTACATTTTTGACAATAACTTGTACGTGACCGCTACGGGCCGTTACGACGGTACTTCTGTATTCCGCCAGGATCAACGCTGGGGATTCTTCCCGTCCGTTGCCGTAGGTTATAGTTTGAATAGCCTGATTGAGAATTCCGCCGCCATCAGTACCTTGAAACTGAGAGCAGGTTGGGGGCAAGTGGGTAACCAGAACGTAGGTCCGTACAGTACCTTCGGCCGATTGGGTTTCAACTCGTTTGCCTATGACTTTGCTTCGGCGTCTCCCGGTACGGAATTGAGGACATTTGAAAATGCGGAACTAACCTGGGAGACCACGACCCAAACCAATATCGGTATCGATGTGGGCATCCTGGAAGGCAGAGGTAATTTTACTTTGGAGGTTTTCCAGAAGAATACGACTGATTTGCTACTGGCGACACCCGTACCAACTACCTTTGGTGGCGGCGTCATCAACCAGAACGTCGGTGAGGTTCAAAACACCGGTATCGACGTATCATTTGGATACCAGATCATCAATACGACGAACTTTGACTGGGACTTCAACCTGGCCGTTTCTTACGTCCAAAATGAAGTGACCAATCTGTTCAACGATTTGGAAACGATCAATGGCCTCTTTACTTCGCCCGGAGGGCAAAGTCGCGTGCTGAACATCATCGAGGTAGGTCAGCCGTTGGGCCAGTTCCAGGGAGCCGTTTTCCTCGGAACCTGGAAGTCTTCCGAGGCTACTCAGGCTGCGGAATTCGGCAAAAGACCGGGTGATGTAAAATACCTGAGAGATGCCGAAGGAGAAATCGTTTTTGAAGCCATCGGAAACGGGACACCGGAATTGACCTGGGGTTTCAATACCGGATTCACCTTCAAGAACTGGGATTTGAACGTATTCCTGCAAGGCATGCATGGTTTCGATGTCTACAACATCCAGCAGGCAATGATTACCGGTGGTGCGGGTGACTCCCGGAGTTTCTTGGCGGCCGATCAAGTCAACCAGTGGACACCACAGAATGAAACCGATATCCCGGCCACCGTACAGTTTTACAACTCCTCGCGGTACATCGAAAAAGGTGATTTCATTCGTTTGAGTAACCTGAACTTGGGATACAATTTCAAAAACCTATCGAAGTCCAATCAGTTGACCTTGAAGTTATACGCCAGTGCTCAAAACCTGTTCTTGATCACTGACTATAGTGGATACGATCCAGAGCTTTCATCGAGAAAAGGCAATCAGGGCATCGAGGACGTTGCCCCGGGTATCAACATTGGTGCTTATCCAAATCCGCGGGTTTACACTTTTGGTGCGAAGCTTGGTTTTTAAGTAAAGGAATCGATTGAAGTTTGACACAATTCAAAAAAAATAACATGAAGACAATAAATCTAAAAAAATCACTTAGGGTTTATCCCATGGTTATGGTTGCCCTGCTGCTCGGCATGAGTTTCTTTGGTTGCAGCGAATTAGAACTGGACGAAGATCCGGGTAGGTCTCAGTTGGCCGTACTTCCATATGAGAGTTTGGCCGAACTGGAACTGGCCGTCACCGGTACCTATAATCGTATGTGGGCTGCCCTTCGTATGACCACAGCGTGGGTCAGCGGCTGGGGTGGTGACGATCTTACTACTCACCGGGCCAGTAACAAAGCCGACTTCCGGGAATACGATCAGCGTGCGGTAACCCTTGGGAATGCCCGTACGCGCAATACCTGGAGCGGGGTTTATCGTGCGATCAGAGCGGCCAATACCGTATTGGTCAATGCTGCTGAAACCAACCTGACCGATCGTGCTGCCCAAGACCGTCTGGTAGGCGAGGCGCATTTCATCAGAGGTTACTTGTTTTTGCACATGGCGCGGATTCACGGCCGCATTCCCTTGGTTTTGGGCATTGTTCCTGATTTTGAGATCGGCCTGGCTTCCCAGGAAGAAGTGTACCGTCAGATCGAAAGCGATCTGCTTATGGCAGAGTCCTTACTGCCTGCTTCCAGTACACTGGGTGCTACCCGACCTAACTCCGGATCAGCCAGAGCTATGTTAGCAAGATTGTACATGCACTGGGCCGGCTATCCGCTGAAGGATGCCTCCAAATATACACAAGCTGCTTCCAGCGCTAAGCAAGTGATTGACAATGCTGCAAGTCATGGCTTTGCCCTTGTCCCTGATATGAATACACTGTACACCCTTGCCGGTTCTCAAAACGAAGAAGGCGTATTTACCCTGGCTCACTGCCAACCTTGTGGACTAGGTAACAGAAAGACCGGCAAACTAGGTCTGCCGGGAGATTTCGGTGGCTGGCAAGAGTCGTTTGCTGAGATCCGCTTCTTTGAAGATTTTCCGGAAGGGCCTCGCAAAGATGCGACCTATCACCGGGAAATTCCATTGGATGCCAACGGCCGGGTAACCCCCGATGTGGCTAACGCCGCAAGTTTCGTTCCATGGACGGAATTCAAAGACCAGCAAAATCCAGTCTTCAAGAAGATCACCGGACCATTTGAAGACAACATCTTCAATGGCTTCCAGAACTCTCGCAGCGATTACATCATGAGATATGCGGAGGTGTTGCTGACTTATGCCGAAGCTTCGGGAAGAGCGGGTTCCGTATCGGCCGATGCCTGGGAAGCCCTCAACAAAGTGCGGAGAAGAGCAGAAGGTCTGCCCGTCGACACACCAGACCCCAGCGTCGATCTGACCGAAGGAGACATTGCGGAGTTGGCCTTTACCGAAAGAAAATGGGAATTTGCCGGCGAGTACTTGCGTTGGCACGATTTGGTGCGTATGGAGCGCGTGGAACAAGCACTGGGAGGCACCGCCAGAAATCCGCAAGTATCGATCGGAACCGTATTTGATGCTGCCGGAAATGCGACCGCCACTCCTTTAACCGTACCTTCGAATCCAATTCTTGGATCTTTGAAGACCGATAACTACTTCCATCCACTACCGCCGGATGAGGTTGCTCAGCTGCCGAATTTAGGAGGATAGTAAAGAGAAATCATTAGCTTTAATGGTGAAAGAACACAGTAAGGGTGCTACGTGCAGTAGCGCCCTTACTTTCATTAATCATATTATAGAAAGGCAAGATGGGAAAACAATTACCGCTCCGCATACCAGTATTCTGCATTTTAATGATGCTTCAGTTGCAGTCCTGTCAGGATTCTTCCTCCAACCATTCATCCGCTGCATCCGAATCGGCCTTATTTACCACAGTCACGCCAAAAGAGTCCGGCATCGATTTTCAAAATAAACTGGTAGAATCCACCGCTTCCAACTACTACAAATACATGTACAGCTACATTGGAGCGGGCGTTGCCGCTGCGGATTTCAACAACGACGGCCTGGAAGACCTCTTTTTTGTCTCCAATCAGTTTGATAATAAACTGTACCTGAATAAAGGCAATTTGCAGTTTGAGGATATCTCCGATCAAGCCGGCATCAAAAAGCGGCCCGGCTTTGACGTTGGAGTCGCCATAGCGGATGTCAATGACGATGGATACCTGGACATCTACATTACCCGCGGAGGTTGGATCACCGCCGACAACGCCTTTGCCAATATGTTGTACCTCAATAATGGGGGGTCGGATGAAAACGGTGGCCTTCCCAGCTTTACAGAAAGTGCCGCCCAGTATGGTCTGGCAGATAATAACCGAGGTATTGCCTCCGTCTTCTTCGACTACGACCGCGACGGAGATCTCGATCTCTACATTTCCAATAGTCCCGATTTCGATGATCCCGCCGCCGAAGTAGTAGATCTGACGACGGTGCCGACCGCTGCCTCCACCTTTGAAATGAAGGGAAGCGATAAATTGTACCAAAACAACGGGAACGGACAATTCAGTGATGTCTCCGAAAGAGCCGGCATCTTACCGGATATTGGTTTTGGCCTCAACCCCCAGGTCGGCGACCTCAACAATGACGGCTGGTTGGACATATATGTCTGCAACGATTTTCGCATACCGGACTTTGCCTACGTCAATAACCAGGATGGCACCTTCACGGACCGTCGCAACGACTTGCTCAAACACATGTCTTTTAACAGCATGGGAGGGGACATCGCCGACATTAACAACGACGGCTTGCCCGATCTCTACACCTTGGACATGAACCCCGAAGACTATATTCGCTCTAAAACGACCATGGGCATGACGCCGCAGAGTCGATTCGAAGAAATGGTCAGCAAGAACTACCACTATCAATATATGCACAATATGCTCCAGGTCAACAACGGCAATGGCACCTTCCGCGAAATCGCCAATCTGGCGGGCGTGGCCAATACCGACTGGAGCTGGGCCTGTCTGCTGGCGGATTTCGATCTCGACGGCTTCAATGACCTCGTGGTTACCAATGGTGTCTTCCGGGACGTCATTGACCGGGATGCCAACAACAACATCATTCGGCGCTTGAGAGAAAACGGACGCAAACCAACGGACGAAGACTTCCTGTCCTTTGCTCAAATGCTACCCCAACAAAAGCTATCGAATTATTTTTTCCGGAACAACGGCGATCTGACTTTTGAGGATGTCTCCGAAGTCTGGGCCGATAACACGCCCTCTTTTTCCAATGGGGCAACCTATGTCGACCTGGACAACGATGGAGACCTGGAGGTCGTCATCAATAACATCAACGAGCCGGCCACCATTTTAAAAAACCAGGCAATCGAAAAAGAAAAAGGCAATTACCTGCAGATCGAGTTGGTAGGGCCCCCCAATAACCAAGGCGGGATTGGCGCTACGGTCAAAATATACACGGATGATCAGGACATTCAATATCGGCAAATGATCCGCTCGCGGGGTTTTCTTTCCTCCGTTTCCGGAAAAATACACTTCGGACTGGGAGCGGATCAAAACATTCAAAAAATCGAAGTGGTCTGGCCCGACGGATTGACGCAAGAACTGAAATCCGTCCATCCAAACCAGCTCTTGACTTTGGAGTATGCCAACGCTTCGGAACAGTCCCCTCCCCCACTCGCTAACCGCACGCTTTTTCAAGCACAGAATTTCCCCTACCGACACGTAGACCCCTCTTTTAACGACTATTCGAAGCAA
>JANQRV010000225.1 GCA_028284395.1 Saprospiraceae bacterium | reverse complement strand
ATCTATGGCGTGAATGCTCAAAGGGATACGCAGCTGATCTGGCAAGTCTGGGAGTTTTACGCTCCCGGTAAGAAAGCCGCCGTGATGGTCCAACGCTCACCTTACGGAATTTATACCGTGGCGGAGGCCAACTATCCCGATGCCCGGGATCGGCATTGCGAGATGGTTTTTCAATACCCCGATGGCCAGGCACTGCGCCACCGCGATCGGCATCGGGCCATTGCCACCAACCAAATGGTCACCGAAAGTTATGATTATGACGAAGCAAAGCAAGCGTGGATACCGGTTAGTAATGTTACCTGGATCCGACAGCATCCTTAATCAATCGACTATGAAAAAATGGCTATTGATCGCCGGCTGCTGTGGCTATCTCCCTTTTCTTTCCGGTCAATCGGACTTTGCCATCCGACATGTAAACATCATTGATGTGGTTCGCGATTCCATTTTACGGGATCGAACCCTGTTGATCGGCGATGGCATCATCGAACATATTGGTCGGGCCAAAAACACCCGCATCCCGGATGGTCATCAAGTCATCGAGGGAAATGGACATTACCTCTTGCCGGGTTTGATCAACATGTACACCCACGTCAATGAAAGCAACCTGATGCTTTATTTAGCAAATGGCCAAACCACGGTCCGGGATATTCCCAGTCATTTGAATGTCCTCGGGCTGCGAGAACAGGTGAAGGAACATAAACGCGCGGGGCCAAGGATACTAAGTTATGGACTACGCGTGACCGGTGCACCGGCTCCCTTTCACAGTCAGCAGCCGATTTTTACCGCCGGGCAAGGCCGCGAGCAAGTCAGAGAAGCAAAGCGCCTGGGATACGACGGTTTGATGATCTATGCAACCTGCCCGCCCCATGCGTACGCGGAGATTTTAGATGAAGCTGAAAAGATCGATTTGCCCGTCAGCGGTCATTTCCCCATTTGCATTGATGAGAACGAAGTGCTGCAAAGCAAGCAGAGAGAATTCGATAACTTAACCGGCCTGACCCGCGGAGGTGAGCTCAGGTTTGATCGAGCACAACTCCTCCTTCAATTGAAAGAGCACAATAAAGCGATCACCCCTTCTCTGGCCGTCCATAAATTATGGTCTTTGGCCCATCTTGAAGACAGTATTTTCCGTTCACCACTTATGGAATACATACCCTCCAAATTGAGCGCCACCTGGAAACCGGACGGAGATCGTTTGCGCAACAACCCTCCCTACCCTTACGAAAGGGTTGCGGCATTCGTCAAAGAGCTAAGCGATCGCGGTATTCAGCTTTTTTTGGGAAGTGATGGCGGTTATCCTTTGGTCGTGCCGGGTTTTGCCTTCTTGGATGAGATGGAATTATTTGTCAACGCCGGTATCTCCATTCCAAAGGTACTACGGTACGCAACCGTCGATGCTGCCCGTTTCCTGGGCTTGGAGAACAGCGGCACCATCGAGGTGGGTAAACGGGCCGACCTGTTGTTGCTGTCCGAAAATCCGCTTACGGACATTCGGCACATGCGTAAGATTGCCGGGGTCATGACTGAAGGACAATGGTGGAGTCAAAGTTATTTGCAACAAGAATTGTCAAATCTCAAAAACCAACTTCGATCACGGGATCATCGTTTTCAGGCATGGGATGGTTATTTACCGGTCGAAGGCCAGGGACCTCATCTGAATTACACCTTTTACACCGGTGAGTACCCTGTCGGCCAACACAAGACCTGGATCGACACGCTTGCCAATGGTATTGTTACCCTTCGTTCCGCAATGGTTGCCGACGGCCCTGATTTTAGAGAAACATACAGCTTTCACCGGATCAGAAACCGGAGGACCGACTCCCTCTTCCTGGTAAACCGGGGGAGTGAAGGAGAAACGAAAGTCGCGGTGTCCTTGAAAAATGATACTGCCACCATTAGAGGCTTTAGTCCCTTTCACGGCCCCTTCGAATACAAGAAGTTCGCACCGGTCGGCACCCAGTTCTGGTGCCCGTTCATCTCTCGTTATTTTGAATTGGACAATCCGGTCAATTATTATCTCGCCCTGACCCTTGCCGGAAATATAGACATCGATGAAGCCAATCAAATCAAGGTGCTGCAAATAGAACTCAATTCGGAAGAATTCGGCGAAAAGTATATTTTAGATGAGTCTGTCGCTACGATCTACCGGACCGGTGAGCGAGAATACCGGCTCATTTATCCCGGATTTTCAGGATTTCCTAACCGTACTTCCTTACCATTTAACCTAAGAATCACCACCGGTCAACATACCATTCCGCTAAATATTCAATATCTGGATCACCAAATACAATTACATGAAAAAGAATAAGTTCAGTCGGAGATCGGCCGTCAAAGGCGTCTTCCTGGGGAGTTGCTTTCCCCTGCTTACATCATCCATTTATCCGGAAATTTCGGATCGGAGTGCTCCTAAAAACATTCCCGATCATTTCCCGAACATCGAC
The DNA here is from genome assembly GCA_028284395.1 of Saprospiraceae bacterium. Taxonomy (GTDB): domain Bacteria; phylum Bacteroidota; class Bacteroidia; order Chitinophagales; family Saprospiraceae; genus JANQRV01. Next base: position 7,213 of record JANQRV010000225.1, on the reverse strand, counting down.
CCGGAGATCGCCGCCGAAGTAGTAGGCAAGTCCCATTCCAATCTCGAAGGAGTAAAGGCTCTGGTAGACAAGCGGCCGGAATTGGCACGGGCAACCTGGGAATGGCGGTTCGGTGATTGGGAATCGGCCATCGGAGCTGCTTCGCATGTCGGCAGGAGGGACATCGTGCATTATCTGTTGGAAAAGGGTGCACGGCCCACCATTTTTACATTTGCCATGTTGGGAGTCTACCCGGTTGTAAAAGCCCTCATTGAATACTTTCCCGGCATTCAGACGACATTGGGCCCTCACGGCATTAGTTTGCTGAGGCATGCACAGGCTGGATTGCGGATGAAGGATACCTTGTCTGCCAAACAGTTGGACATGCAAAAACAACTCATTGAACATCTGGAATCACTGGGAGATGCCAACGGCCCGGTTTACGAGTCGGTAAGCGAAAAAGATCAACAAAAATACCTGGGAGATTACAAGTATGGTCCGGGAGCCAAAGACGGCTTCACCGTAAAGATAAACATGCAAAAGCTCCTGTCGTTGGCACCGATCGGGGGGTTCGGAGGTAGCATTTACAAAATCGGAGAACATCTTTTCACCTACAATGGAGCGCCGTCGGTAACGATTTCATTTACAGTGGAAGGGGATGCGGTACAATCTTTGACAGTAACGGAACCGGATCTCCGCATCAAAGCCGACAAGATCAGCTGATTGAGCCCTCGCGCTCACAACACTTTCAATATTCCCCGGTAGGTAGCCCCAACCGGGATTTGCTGATCTTCCAGTTCAATGAGCTCCTGGGAAAAGGCAGTGATGTGGTTTTTATTGACGACAAAAGATTTGTGCACCCGCACAAAATCATCCGTCAGTTGCTCCAAGATCTTACCCAATGAAGAGTATACAATATGGGTTTGGGTCCCGTAAGCAATCTTGATGTAGTTGTTCATGCCCTCAATAAAACGGATCTGGTCCAACCACAACTTGATCGTTTTCCTATTGCTCTTGACGTGAATATAAGGCCGCTCCAGGCTTTGGGGAACAAATCCGGAAGAAACAGCCCGGCCCCTCTGGTAGCGATCAATAGCTTTCAAAAAGCGCTCGAAGGTAATGGGCTTCAGCAAATAGTCGAGCACTTCCAATTCATAACCTTCCACCGCATATTCCCGGTAGGCGGTTGTAATGATAACCTGGGGACGATCGGAAAGGGTCTTAAGAAATGAAAAACCTTTCAGACGGGGCATTTCCAGATCCAAAAACATCAGATCGACCCTATTCTGTTGCAGCAACTCCCTTGCTTCCAGGGCATGCAGACACTTTCCCACCAATTCAAAATCGTTTAAACCAGTCAGGTAGTCTTCCAAAATCCTTTGTGCTACCGGTTCATCATCGACAATGAGGCATTTTACTGTTTCCATGACTTTAATTTACGAGCTTTTTCTCTTTAAATACCCATCGCGAAAATGTGTAAGGGATTAGCATGCTGTGTTGCTGTGGTTGCTATTGTTGCTGTGGTTTCTATCGCTGCTATGGTTGCTGTGGTTACTATGGCTGCTGCTGGCACCGAATGTGTCGATTTCTGAAACTGCGTATAAATTGGGCTTTGAAGATGTATATTGAAAATGCAACGTTGAACTAGGGTCCCGAATGTCCTTCACCTACTTCGAGACCGGTTTTGCTTTTTCAATAATGTAAGTAAAATGTTCGACGTCGGTATCATTCAGTTTTAAAATGCCCTTGAAAGTCATTTTTTCATCCATTTTATACCGCCGGGTAGACTTTGGTTTTAGTTGTAGCTCTACAACGGTCTCCGGTCCGGCAGAACCGCAGAAAAAACAAGCGGCATAAGGATTTTTGGAAAGCACATAAGAGGTCTCATCAATGGGTATGATATAACCGGTAACGGTCACTTCTTTGCCTTCATACGCCTTCGGTGTTTTACCAAATAGCGGTACCAGGAACTTTTGATCGTATTTTTCAAAAAAACGCGCCTCATATTCCACCTCAGCAAGTTGGTCCCAAGTAAGGTGAGTTTGAGCCCAAGCTGGTAATGATAAACCGAACAACATCAAAACTATTAAAAGCCTCTTTTTCATATGGAAGTAGTCTCTAAGCTATCTTGCAACAATATTGCAAACATCTGGACTCTTTTTTAAATTTGCAATCTTGTTACAATTCAAAAGGCCATTTTAACAAACATTTATGACGAGAAGGTTCTTTGACTGGCATTGGGATTCGGTGGGATTTGGGGTATCCTTGCTGTGTGCATTTCATTGCATGCTCTTGCCACTGATACTTACGTTGGGAATATTTGCCGGAGCCCATTGGTTGATGAATCCGCTGGGCGAATGGATTTTTACCGGAACCAGTATCGTCATTGCCTCTTGGTCCCTGCTGCGCAGCTATTCTAATAAGCACCGGAATGTGATTCCCTTACTCATCGCCACGCTGGGATTCCTCGGGTTGTTCCTGGCGCAAACCATCATTGTCTCCAATAAACACGGGCTCATGGCAATTGCCGGCGGATTGATCGCTTATGCTCATTATTACAATTGGCAGTTGATGCACCAACCTAAGCAAAGTGTCAAAGGGACGAGACCTTGGTTCGCCCCCGGCAGAATTGCCGCCATCCTTCTACTATTGCTTTATTTTCTGGGGTTGCACAGCGTTTTTGTGAAGGAGAATACGCCGCCCAGTCGTGAGGAATTGCTGCAAGTAGTGTGGCGTGGTCAAGATTAGTGCGACGATTAGGGTGCAGACTTTTATCCCGATTCTGGCAATATCGTAAGTCACCTCGATGCCTATACGATGGAGTTCAAGGTCTCCGTTTCGTACAAACAATTTAATGAAGAGATACACTTTTCCTGGAGGTCATTGCTTGGTTGCGATTGGGAAGGAGATCTTAAGAACTGGCAAATCTGAAGATTTGCCAGTTCTACGTCTTAAAATTTTTTCCTATTTTAAGGTGGATGTCGCAAATTAATCACTACCTATTTTACCATCTGAGCACCTTTGGATTTCACCGCCTCCTTCCTATAGCCATTGGGCTACTCTCACTACTTTCAGCAAGCGGGCAACCCCAACCTGCTCTTAAAATTAGTCAACTCAGTACAAAAGACGGCTTATCCGACAACAGAATTGAATCCATCTTCCAGGACAGCAAGGGATTCATGTGGTTTGGTACTGATGGGAATGGGCTCAATCGCTTTGATGGCCGCAGGATAAAAACGTGGGTCTTTGACCCGGATCACCCCGAACTGGATTATCCTGCCTGGGTAGGGCAAATTGTGGAAGGCCAAAATGGTAAAATCTGGATTGCCGGTAGTGCCCTCTTTCTTTATCATCCGGAAGAAGACCGCTTTGAATCTTTTCCACAAGACCAGTACGGAAACAATAGAGGTGTCAGCGGAATTTATGTCGATCGGCAAGGAAAATTGTGGCTGGGGAGCAATCATACCGGAGATTTACTCCTTTTTGATCCCCTCACTCGGGAATTCCTTTCATTAGCAAAAGTTTTTGACCGCAAACTAGAGGTAGACTATAAAGCGCGAATCATCGAGGATAGCTATGGCGACCTATGGTGCAGCCATCCTAACGGTTTGTATCAGTTTGTTTGGTCGGACAGCAGCCTGGTCGATCATGCCCTGCGAGAAAACCTGAGAAGAGAAGTAAACGATCAATTCGTTCTGGGGCTCTATGAGGATAGCCGCAGGGACATCTGGGTCGGCACCAAAACCGATTTACTAAAATTCAATAGGAAAACCAATCAGTTTGCCAGGATTCCTTTGAACCACCAATACAACAACTTTCAAGGCATCCATGAGGGCCCCGATGGGAAATTATGGTTTGCTGCGAATGAAGCGGGAGGCCAACCGGGTATGTATGAACTGGATCGGCAGACTTTTGGAGTGATGCGCTATCCCCTTAAATTAAACAATGGTGATGATCCGGTAATTTTACCGAAGGCACCATTCTACCACGACCAACAAGGAGGCCGGTGGATTGGAACATTTAATTCCGGTATCCTATATTGGAATATTCACCAGAAGCCCTTTACCATCTACCCGAGATTGCAGGCTAAGGAGAAAAATGAAAACTTTCTACTCCTGGACCGGAAAACGAGCAGCATTTGGAAGGCTAGTAAAAATCAAATCCAACCATATAGTTTTAATGAAATAGCCAGTTTAAACCGGGATTTCGCAGCAAAATTTTGGGTTACCGAGGATCAAGAAGGCCAGATCTGGGCGGGTTCCTGGAGCAATGGCCTAATGCGCTATGATCCGGCCGGCCAGTCAGGGGTGAATTATCAGGCTGATCCCAACCGTTCCGGTAGTTTGCCGGGAAATGCAGCACTAACAGTGCATACTGACCGACAAGGAACCGTCTGGGTAAGCGTGCTGGGAGAAGGTCTTTTACGTTATGATCCTCAAAAGGACGTTTTTATTCCACATCCACTAGTTCATCCACACAATGGGGATACCTTGAGAAAGTTCGTTGCCAGAATGTATGAGGATCGAATTGGAAATTTGTGGATCAGCACTGCCCTACCCCCTCAAGGTATTTTTAAAATCAAACCCGACCGAACAATCGAAGAAGTGTTTGAGATACCGTTCTTCAAAAGTATGTATGAGGACGAGAATGGCCTATTATGGTTGGGTACTGGAGAAGGGCTTTACAGACTGAATCCTGCAAATAAGCAATACAGGTTTTGGAGAACCAAAGACGGATTGCCGCACAATTCAATATTTAGTTTGCTTCCGGATGATCATGGGAATCTCTGGCTGGGAACCAGAAAGGGGCTGGCCCGTTTTAACCCGCAAACGGAAACCTTCAAGGTCTTTACCACCTCCGACGGATTGCCGGATAACAATTTTGGTGACAGAGCCGCCATGAAGACAACAACCGGTGAATTCCTTTTTGAAACAGGTGGTCAGCTGTTTTCCTTTCACCCGGACAGCATCAGGGACAACCCGCATAAACCAACAATAGTCATTACGGATTTTCAGATACGAAACGGGTCAGAGCCCATGAACGGAAGCAAGGCAATCCCTTATACAAGAGAGATTCACCTCGAATGGGACCAACATGACTTCACGCTTGAATTTTCCGCACTAAATTACTTCCAGCCGGAAAAAAATCAATACGAATACCGTCTGGACCCTCACGATAAAACCTGGATCAGTACGGATGCCACCCGCCCCTACGCCACGTATACCAATCTCGATCCTGGTAAATACACCTTTCGGGTCAGGGGATCCAATAACGATGGCCTCTTTAACACCGAAAGCACAACGCTTGCCATCACTATTTTTCCACCTTGGTGGTTGACTGCATGGGCCAAAATCTTATATCTTCTAAGTGCTATCGCACTTCTTTTCTTGATTCGGCATCTGGAATTGCGTCGCCAAAAGCGAAAGTTGGAAGCTCAGCAACGCATTAATGCTGTTACCTCCAAGTTCGTCCCCAATGCCTTTTTGAGTGCGCTCGGCCGGAACGACCTCATGGAAGTAAAGTTGGGAGATGCCGTGGCCCAAGAGGTGACGGTTATGTTCTCGGATATTCGGGATTATACTTCCCTTTCAGAAAATATGACGCCGCAGGAAACCTTTCAGTTCGTGACCGAATTTAACCGCAGAATGGGGCCGGTCATCCAAAAGAACGATGGCTTTGTTAATCAGTATCTTGGAGATGCCATCATGGCTTTATTCAAAAACTCTCCCAGGGATTGTCTTTCCGCTGCCGTCCAAATGCAACAAACGCTTACTGAATACAATCAACAACGGATTTCAAAAGGACTTCCGCCACTTCGGTTAGGCATTGGATTACATACCGGCCCGCTCATAATGGGCATCATAGGAGATGAGCAACGAATGGATGCAGCTACGATCTCAGATACGGTCAACACCGCTTCGAGAATCGAGAGTTTGACAAAACATTTTAAAGTAAATATCCTGTTGAGCGAACAAAGTTTGCAACAGATCCAGCACCGATCCGTTGATGCGCTGCCAACTTCGGCTGGTTTTCATTTCCGCTTTCTCGGAGAAGTGCAACTCAAGGGGAAGAAGGAGCCTCAGGGAATCTATGAGTGTTTTAGTGGTGACCAGCCGGATATCGTGAAAAAGAAAATAGAGACTTATTCCTTATTCGATGAGGGCCTGAAGCTGTATTTTTCTCGTCAGTTCGCCGATGCAGGGGCCGCCTTCAATAAAGTATTGGAAATTCATCCCGATGATTTGACTGCTCGCTTCTTCTTGGAAAAATCGTTTAAATACCAATCCACCGGAGTTGCGAAGGATTGGACAGGAGTTGAAGTTATGACTTTTAAGTAGTGGTCCAATTATTCCCTGCCCCGTCCTTCTCCCCTTTTTATATACCACCCGTCGGGTTATAACTGCATCCCTATTGGGGCAAAGCTCGAGGTCTGCCTTACAACCCGAATCTTAAGAACTGGCAAATCTGAAGATTTGCCAGTTCTATGTTTTATTTTGCCTTTTTCATAATAAATAACGAAATCGTTAATCCAACAACCATTAAAAACATAGTGAAAAACAGGCTTAAATTGACAAGATGAATATTGGCACTTACAGGGAAAGCGAATGTTTTTTCAATGCCCGCCACTTTACTCTCATGGAATTTTTTAAAAACCAGGTTTGTAGACATTTCTAACATTACTCTGCGGCTTTTATATCTTACCAGAGAACCCGTTGTCCATTCTCTTGCGTTTTCAATTCCCCATACTTCAGGAGCATCCATTAGTGATGTTCCACTAAATATTGGATAACTACCTCTCTTAAGTAAATAGGGTGTTACAAAGCTCATATAATCGCTGAGAGCTTCTTCAGAGGAACTAAACGTTTTTCCATTCACAGTTTTTGGAATATCATTTGTTTTTATAACATTGATCATGATGACAGGTTTGCCATCATCTTCTTCCATAAACGAACGCATTTGCCGGAACTCGCTTTCAGAGTAATCTTGTTGTAAGATTTCAGTATATTTTTCTATTTCTTGCATTGATAATGGACTGGTAAATAAACCATTCCATATCAGAAATAAGAAATATAATATACCAATACAAGACCAAAGTATTATTAGCTTTTTTTTCATTTTTAATTCTGTTTTTCATTTAATACTACTTTGTCACTTTAAATTATCATATCGCTGCAAGTCAGCAGCTCTTTGTTCATGGCGCTTTTGGATCAGATTCCACACTTGCTGAGAAGTG
>JANQRV010000223.1 GCA_028284395.1 Saprospiraceae bacterium | reverse complement strand
AGCATCATAGATTTCCAAAGTATCGTATTTCCCCGGAGGTCCCGGATGATTGCAGAATACGAAGCCACCTTGTTTTTTGACCGTCTCCAATGCATTGAGGTAATCTTTATCGGCACGATCGATGGAATCTACAAAGGCCCAATCGCCGGTGATATTCTTGAATTGTTGAAACCGGCCGCGGATGGCCTCGGTCACAATCTCATTGGCATCATTAATGAAGATAGCATTCATATGGCCCGGTGGCATAGGTCGAGTCACTTCTACCCCACCGATGACAATAATGTCCTTGATATCTCCCTCTTTTTGGGCAATTTCGTTGGGAGCATTGTAGTCGATCGGGATGTATTTTCGGTGTGGCTTCCCTTCAATGTGGTCGGTGATGGCAATGGCATCGTACCCATATTGCCAGGCCTCTGTTACCCGAACCGTTGGCCAAACACTGCCGTCAGAAAAGACCGTATGCAGGTGAAAATCACACTTCAAAGTTTGATAACCGGGAATATCGGAGACGATAACCTCTTTCCGTTCAATGTTTTCTACCTGGCCAAACAAAAACGGAGTTAGTCCGGTCAGAAGTAGTATTACTATCGAATATTTTTGCATACATGATGTATTTTATAGAAATCTTGAAGGTACAATAATGCAATAATGGCCACCGTAGCACCCTAATAATGCCAAGCAAAGATCTCTTCCATGGCCAGTTCAATCCGACATTCCCGGCGAACCTCCCCATACATTGATCGTTGCAGCAATTTTTCTACCATATTACCGACGATATAAATTTATTCCCGTACAATTTAAGAAGGTAGTGTGAAACAAAATTGATAACTGTAGGAATTAGCTAAAACAGGACTTATGAAAAAAGGCGATGCTGCTGGAGAGAAAGATTTAAAAGGAACAATCAAAGAATTCGACGGATGCCTGGACGTTTCCCTTATTATCGGTTTATTGCTGTTGGTGCTAGTGATTACTTGTTCTTGAGGTTTTCGAGGATTGGGCGTTACATCAAAAAAGGACTTATGAGGTTTTTCATAAGTCCTTTATTTGGAGCGTGGAGCCTACGGGAGATCCCATACATTTCTTAACCTGCTGACTACCAAATGAATAATAAATTTACTTTTTGTCCATGGTGATCATGTAGCCATTTGCAGAGCCTAAAATTAACGGGCAAGTGACTTGTTTTCCTGGAAAGAGAATAGATATTTCTTTATCATATAGAACCAACTAATCTCTATTGAAATTTACTCACACCCTTCTCTAGTAAACAGACAAGGTTTTCTAGCATTCAACTCTACCTCCAGCGCAGGATCTAGGTTCTCACATTTAAATAAACTTTTTGCAGTTTGGAGTTGCTCTGCCGTTGCATCGCGAACCAGGTCAAGGTTCGCACCGACAAGGTTCGCAACGCTAAGGTTACGCACTATTCATATATTACCATACAGGATATTGATTTTCACCTTTCAGGTGCTCATCAAACCAGTCCTCCAAATCAGGCTAAATTTACCAGCTGCCCGCACAAGATAACTAAAAGCCAAACCCATCATAGCAAAGGCTAGAGCCCTTTTCGTCTATTTATCTTCTTCATCTGAAAAGGTGTAAAAGTAAATCGTCGTTATGGCCAAATAGGAATTGAGCATAATACAAACGTCCAGCTACTACCAATTAATGGATAACAGGTATTGGTTGCCAGTGTTCCAAAGCCTGCCAGAAAAACTGCTAAATAAATTGGTTCTTGCTCACACCATCCCATTTTCGGCCAGTCAGCTAAGCCGAGCAGAGAGATTTCAGTGCGGTCCAAGCAAGTAAAGAATTTCCGGGAAATGGTATTCCATCTCGCAAGTCATATGCCCTCGGCCGAGATTATCTCCAATTTTATGGAACAGTTTCCGCATATATGGAGTCTTATCAGTATACCAAAGCCTGCTTGTATATGTATAGTTATGTATAGAAAAACCGGGATAATCAGGCCTGTACCAGGCAACTAATTACGAACAATAATGAAGTCGAATATCACACTGATCTTGCTTGGGTTTCTTATTTTAGAGAGTAGCTGCATGCCACAAAAAGTGGATGAAAAACGAATGAGAAAAGCGAAGCTCGAAAATTATGTCATTGATAATCAAGACAAATTTGAGGCACTTTTTCAATTTCTTGAAAAGAACCTACACAACTTGATAGACTACAGAAATTCAAAAAGTCAGTCAGTCATTATCGGTAGAGATGATACAAGCGTAAAATTTGAGGGAGACGACTGCCATTTAGTTGTTGGAGGCCGCGATAAAAGGAAACTGCCGACTGAGATTCAAAAGGAACTTTTTATGTTATTAGATGCGATTGATAGAAAACAATTTCTGGCCTTTGACATATGCCGAGATAGTACGATCGGAATCACGGTAAAGACTGATTATTTGGGAATCAAAGATGGTTGGGGTTGGAGACAGTTCCATAGATTAGAGTATAAACCTAAAAGAGATCTAAAAAGGTACTATCCAGAAATAATAGCCTATAAAGATCTCAGTGAAAAAATCATCTACTTCGTGTATTTGTACAAATCGTAGAACGGCCGTTGAAAGTTACAACGGCAATAAAGGATAACATCAAAACCTTTTCCAACCCGCATTTTTCTCTTTTTACAAAAAGGCCCGCCACACTCATGAGGGCCTTTTTGTAAAAAGAAAAAATCAATCCCCCCTTCTCCCTCTGTAGTTTGGTAGCGGTGGCGTTCAGTGGAGCAGGCTGCCGGGGCTCTTTGCTTGTTTGCCATCTTTGTAAAATGCAATGACCTTATCAGCAGCTTCCACCAAAAGGGTATTCCTGATTAAAGGCGCTGCCTTTGGATGGTGTTTTTGATAATCCGGTTCAATAACCTGGGTAGGCAGATTCCGTTCCTCTGCAAACCTTTGGGCCAATTGATCAGCGCCGATGGCCCTACCATGGAGGATTTGGCTAGATCGTTACTGGAGCGAAATGTTCGCTGAGATTATCAGTATTCATGATCCGAATGGTGAGGAATTGGTATTACAGGCTGAGGTTGAAAATGAATTGTTGGAGCAAGCCATTTCCGAATACTATAAGATCAAAGCTGAAGAAGAGGAAGCATTTGCTTGTATGCTGGAAGATTAGTACGAATCTCGTGAGATTACCAAATCACCTATTTTTTCACATATGAAATCAAACACATATAAAATCCATTCTAAACGCGCTTGAAAAATCTGGATTATCTAAAGCCGCTTTTGGTGAAAGTGTTGAATTACGATACTTAGACGGGTATCCGTTGCAGTATCGCTTCCCATCAAAAGTGCAAAAAAGCCATCAATCGGCTTGGCCTTCGGATGATTGAAGAGGAAGCATTGTCCTTAGAAGATTACGGTCGGTTGCTAAAGTTCAGGTTAACTTCTGCCAATACGGAGGTTAGGCAGGAAGTCTTACGAAGGTTGAACCAATTAACCATCGCCCTAAGCAGAAAATAACAATATACAAACGACTGATTATACAAACCATCGATGCTATCGAAACTGCTGCTGATTTTGCTGGTTCAAGAGCGATGATCTTCTTAACCCTGGTGGGAGCACTTAGCATCCTGGTTCATCATGTTGCTCACCTGGTTAATCAGGTTGAAACTACAGATGGTTTACTCCTGGGTTACGTGTTCGGAAATGTCTCAGAATTAACCGCTTTACTCTTAACCATCCATAGGGCTAAGAAGTACATGTTGCCAGTTTTTGCCTTTGTTCAGGCGTGGATCAATGTTATTTATTATTGCGAATTGCCGCTGATACTAACCAAACTTACTTTGTTTATCCTGATCGCTTTTGTAATCTTTTGTTATTCGGAGATTCATGTAACTCCGTAGAAGGAGTGTCTATTCAACTCAATGAGACAAACATATGCAGCTTGACACCTCAAAAAGAGCAGGCTATATATTTGGACACCATTTAATATTTTACTTACTTTACGGCCTGCTATTGATACTCTTCACATTCTAAGCTTTTCATTTCAATAATCGTTTCAACCATCTGGTTTGATCGGATTATTGCTGCGGCCTTTGGAGAATGAATCCCATCCTCCATGCATTGACTATTTTAACATAATAACAATACCTATGTATTCTACTAAGAAATGGAGTTTCCCAATAGCTTTGATCCTGGTTGGTTTATTAATTACCGGCGCCGTTGTCTACATGTCGATTCCTAAATTCTGGGAAGAGGCTACTACCACAAATGAGGATGGGACCATTGATCTTTCCGATCAATGGAAGGAAACAATCGAAAAAAAGCAAGAGCAATTTGAGGTACATGATCTCTATAAATTGACTGCATCCCTTGATGGCTACTTTCTTTGTGAACACTGCCCGACCGGAAAGTTCTTTCTCAAGGCCGGAGAAACCTATCGTTATGGAACTACCGGCTTGGGTCAAGAAGGACGCGGCTATAATGAGCAGTGGTTAAATGACCACCTTCTCAACTATGTATTGATCATAACGGAGGACATTGCCACGGTAAAAGCTCAGCAAGCCACACTGATAGGAACCTACGCCATCTTACCAGAGAACTTAGCCAGGCCTCTTCCCTCCTCCCCCAAAGCAAAACTGTATTGGTATCGGTTGGTATTGCCACCGGGAAACAATAGTCTTGACTAACGGCATAATTGTAAGTATCTTGCCACAAATACTTTTCTATGGTCAAGATCAACGCCAATTTGGACCTTAAAACCAATGAAGTAGTGAAAACTGGGCGACTCAATGATTTACTTTCCGATCTAAGTGAGGAAGAGTTGGGAATTACCGTTGTAGCAAGAGACGGCTTCTTTATTAATGCCGCTTGGCAGGATGGGAATAAGAGTTATTTGCGATTGGTTTTGCCCTATGAAGAGGTCCTCAGTTCAAAGAATGTTGATTTGTTTATTGCCAAGGCCTTGTATTTCCATTTGGATAAATTGCAATGGATGGATTTCGTGAAGATGAAAAAGCGATTGGAGGATAAATTTGATCTGGGTATTGAATCTTAATGCCCGCTACCTAAGGCAAAGCACCAACTTCCTGTAATATCTCACGAATTATTAACCGTTCCGCATTATTTAATTGCAGCAATTTAACCGTTGCTTTACCAATTTCTGTAAGAGCAACAATTTCCCCTTCTACCATCCTAAAATGCTGAAACCAATCCTCCTTACGGGGATTGAATAGAGGTACAAGATTATCGTATGTATCAACGAAGGTCGTAATATCCGTTCCTTTGTGTTGATTGCAATGCGGACAACAATAAGCCAAGTTTTCAAGCTCATTTCCACCACCATGCTTCTGACTAATAATATGATCAATGTGAAACCGAAGAAAGGAATCTTCTTCTTTGATTCGGCAATATTCGCAACGATAGCCGGCACGTTCAGCAACCTGATCCCGAATAGCTAGGTGAGACTTTTCCTTCATGCAGCCAAAATCCTCTTAGCACGAGCCTTGGCCAATGTAATCAGTAAGTCCAAGGCAAGATAGCGCTCTAATTCAATGGCTTCTTCATTGGTAATGGTACCGGCTCTCTTTTTCGAGGCAAGGTCCTCAACCCGCTTTGACATGGCCTTAGAGGACTGCATTTCTACGATCTTAGAAGGAGCCATTTCCGCCAATATATCTGCTACATTTCCAAATGCTTCAACTACGCTCATACTTTTAGCTACTTTATGCAAAGATACCATTAAATGAAGAAAAAGGCCACCTAAGCGACCTTTAAAGAACGTAACGACTTATGCATGAATGCCTTGTCTCAAACGTCCAAAACGCTTTAACGTTACTTTAAACTATAAATTTACCGATTTTTTGGTTGGAAATCTAGCCCCTTACAACAAAAAAACGCCTCCCAAAAAGAGAAGCGCTCCAAATAAACCAAAACTATTACAATCACTCAAAGTTCCGTATCAAATAACTCCTCCAAGACATGTTTCGGATAAATATTGACCCCACCAAACCGAGGATCCGGTAGCCTATCCACCTCAAATCCCTCCCTCAGACAAATGTGCTTTGCCTTTGACCCAATTCGTGCCGCTTCCTTCAAAGTGACCTTCACCCCTTTGTATGCAGCAAAACCAGAAACTGAAAAGCAATCAGGCTGGGCCTTTGTACGTGCATTCAATAGCAATACTTGATTCATAAGATCGTCTATGCGTCGTTCTTGTTCCTGCATGGCCAAGGAAGCTAATTCGGCGAGGGCCTGATGACCTTCCATCCTCGATTGGCGCAAGTCTCCTTGCTCAAGCTGCCGCTTAAACTCATGCGTAGCTCTCCTATAGACTTCAAAAACAACCCTGATCTTGCGAGCGATAAAATAATCCAGGCACTCAGCCGAAAGTCGGTACATTTCCGCCGGTCTGCCGCCCAAGGGGTTTTCCTCTTTCTTGCGGAAAACTTGATAATCAATACCTTGTATAAAGTTTTCTTTCAATACTCGAATGGCATTGTCTTTCCGGGCATAGACCAGGCTCCAGACCTCGTCTAAGTCAACTGGAAATTGTTTCCCGGATTTATCCAGTTCGAAAACTCGTTTGAAATAGCGGATCAATTCTTCGTTGGAGGAGTCCTTGTCCAGGAATAGTTGGTTTTCAAGCAAATCCTTTTCTAATAATTCATTTATCATAGCGATTATATTTACAGCAATGTCAAAACAATAACCTCCTCCTTTTTGTAGCGCTTCTTTTGGCACCATACTGCGTTGGCAAGCCTCGCCATGGCTAAAGCTATGCCTGCCACCCGTCCGCTTCGCGGTTCGTAAGCATTCGCTTACTCATGCCTTGTCTGGCACCAAAATAATCAGCTAAAAAAGGGCAGGTTATCATTTCGTCATTGTTAGGTGAAAGAATCAAAACTGAAGATCGCCCTCCGGCATAGGCTGCAGGGCATTGGTCGACTCAAAATCAACATCAGAAAACTCAATGTCCTTTTGCGAATACCGATTCGCCTTCGGATCGAAACTCAATTGAATCGTTCCCATTTCTCCCGACATCCGGTTTTTGGCAATGATCAATTCCACATCCAGGTTACTGGTTTCATGATCGTAGTAATTATCGCGGTACAAGAACTGCACTACGTCGGTATCTTGTTCCAGGCTTCCGGAATCCCGCAGTTGCCATAACATCGGGCGGCGGTTACCACTTTGTTCCCCACTGCGATTTAGCTGACAAAGGGCAATAATGGCCCCATCGATCTCCACGGCCAGACTCTTGATCTGGCGGCTTACTTCCTCCAATTGCTGGTTCCGGTTGCCTGTCTTTTGTCCTGACTGGATCAATTGCAGGTAATCGATGATGATCAGTCGGTAGCCTTTGCGCCGGTGAAGCATACGGATACGATCGCGGATATTGGGCCAGTTGCTCGATATGCTCTTTGTATCCAGTACCCGGAGCGGCATGTCGTACATGACTTCCAGGCTCTTCCATACCTGGTCGTGTTCTGCTTTACTAAGGCCTCTTCGCATCGACTTAACCGGCACTCCGCTTAACTTACTGGCCAGTTTCATATAGATTGCCTGCCGGGTCATTTCCAGGGAAATAAACAATACCGGGATATTGGATTGAGCGGCCGCAAGCAGGTAGTCCAGAGCCAGGGTGGTTTTTCCCAGGCCAGGACGGGCAGCCAGGATCACATAATCTCCCTTTTGCCAGCCGTAGAACAATCGGTCTTGTTGAGGAATGCCGGTAGTGATACCGGTCATTTTGCCCTCCTCTCGCATGCGCATCGTTTCATTGATCTGGTCCATGGTGGCCATTAGATCGCTATGCAGATCGTCCTTGACTTGGAGGAAAGTTTCTTTCAATAACTCTTGTTCGTTATTGCAATCTGATACCACTTCCTCCAACTCCTCCCCCGCCGTAAGTCGCTCCGCACTCTTTTGCAGGATCTGAATGGTTTCTTGCCGCAGGTAAGCCGTTTTGAGCGTTTCACAATTGGCCAAAAACTGAAACGAATCCGAATATTGATGCAATTCCAACACTTCCTTGGTGTGATCCGGAAAAGCATCCGCCAATTGGTGGAGATTGACCTTCTCCCCTGTTTCCAGAGTTTCAAACATCTTTTCCGCAATCTGCCGAAACGGCTGCAGAAACATAAACGTGCGTAGGTGTTCCGAAACGGAGAAATACAGTTCAGGCCGGATCATCAGCGTGCCCAGAATGGACCGCTGTACATTTTGAGCCATATTGTTCTTTACATTTCTTGTATGCTTCATTGATTAGGGTTTCTAGTTGATAATCATGAATAAAGCCAGCCACTTCGTGAAGTTCTGACTTCACCTTTGCCGTATCTCCAACATGGGTTTTGAAAAGTCCTTGGACAAAAGTCTCGCAGAAATCGGATTCTCGCAGCCATTGGCCAACCTGCCGGTCTTGGTAGGCAATAGCATCCAATTGTTGCTGTATCATGGCTTGCTTTTCTTCCGGTGTCGGATGATTGGGAAAAGAATTGTCGATGAAATCAAGAAAAGCGAAGTAGGTGCGTTTGTCCATTATTCTGAGCGAAAATCCTTGCCGGTGACCAATACAAAATTCATCATCTCTTGTAGTCTTGATATAATGCGTTCATCCAGGATCTGATCCAGAGCAGTGCTTTTACCAACCTGCTTCAGCGGCAAATTCGAAGTAATGTGGGTTATTGTGTTTCGGGAAACGAAGTTCGTGTAGCGATGGGTCAGGATCATCTCAATGGGGTTGATCTGGTTGCCCCAGTTCTTAATTGCTGTGGTGTGGAAGCCAAGGTCATCGAAACAACGATGGTCGGCATAGTGATTCGATAAATAGACGCGATCCCGTTCGAACAGCTCATTGTAAACCCTGGGCACACTGACCATTTTGAAAGATCGACTTTGGTTTCTCAATGTATTTAATGCCAGTTGCATGGACCGCATCAGGAATGTTTTGCCGGATCCGCAAGGGCCCCAGAGGAATATTCCTTTGCGTAAGTTCAAGCTGCATTTGTTGCCGGTGAAGTAAGCCGCTAATTCCGGGAGCAATTTTTTCAGTTGAGGGGTTAGTTCAAAACTAAAGCCCTCTCTCGCTGCTTGAGCTTTGACTGCCTCCAAAATCACTTTTTTCGCTGTTTTCAAATCGCAGACTGGTTTCACGGTCTGCCGGCCCGATAATTGGCCGTACTGTTTCAATTCGGACATCATTCTGTCCAGTATTTGTGCTTGAGTGGGCGTTTTTGAAGAAGTTTTCATTCGCTAATTATTTTGGTTTTGCAAAGTTGAATCTTGTTTCTTGTAGAGAAAAGGGAAGAATTCGGAATAGGAGGGAATATGAGACATACTCCCTTCAAGCCTCCTTAACCATTCCCGTAAATTTGAATGGTCGGGCCGTCATAAACTCCGGATTCCTTCAACTCCCGAAGCGGCTGATTGCTGGTTGAGCTGTTCCCGTTCTTTGGCTGAGCGTCTTCCTGGGTCTTCCGCAACCAGTTTCTCGCAAAAGCCAGGTAGTCTTTCTTTCGACTTTTTTTGGATAAAAGCCAGTCTTTCATCTTCTCGATTTCGTAGCGAACATTGATTTGGGGAAAGGATTTTTCCAGCTCAAGAATCGCTGGTTCGTGATCGAGGATTTTCTTCCAAGACCTCTTTGGCTTATCTGATAAGTCCCGATCCTTTGGTGCTTCTAATTCGTTAGAATTAGATGCATTATTCATTTTATTTCCCTTCTTTATATTCGTGTCTCCTTCGTCTTCATCTTGTATTAAAGGTGTATCCATGCCGTATCCGTCCTGTTCAACGTCATTTTCGATTGTCCCTACAGTCTTTTTTTCAAGTACGTTGTAGCGCACATAATTGCAAAGGCTGATGACTGAAATTCCCTGATCGATACGTTTCTTTATCATTCCTTCTTTTTCCAGGTATTTTAAGAATCGCTGTACTCTATTGACCGACCATTGCCAACGGTGGGCAAGGAACCGGATGGAAGCAATCAATTCCCCTCTTTTCAAGTTGATCCCGCGGTTGTCGACCGCAATTCTTTCTCCCTGATAGCTCGCCATACGGATCAAGTCCAACCAGGCTTCTGAGCGGTGAAAAATTCGTTTTTCGTTCCAAAATTCGTGATGGAAGTATTTGCGGGATAATGGGATATATCCGAAGGTCATGGTTTGATGATTTAATGGTTTGTAATTAGTTTGGTCTTCTCTAAAGCTCTTTCCAGGTTAGAATACCTGGGAGGCACATCATTCGGCCCCGGCTGCACTGGAAATTGTGGAGCCTCAGTATTCAAATACATATCCGGATCATAGGAATAGCGACAAAGATCCAGGATGCTATGCCCTTGTTTCCCGATTCTAGCCTTTAGTTTGGACAGGTAGTACTTCCGGATTTCCAAGAAGGAAAACCGATGCCAACGAGGGTCCAAAGGCGTTCTCGTTAAAATGATGAGTCCATTCCCTTCTGTATTAACAAAACAGGCAAAAGTATGGGGCAATTGAGTCGCCGTAAACTTAATGTTACATAGCTCCTCTTTTGCCACATTTTTCACCTCCAATTGGATAAATTGAGAATAGGCTTCCAAATATTCCAACTGTCGGGTTTGTCCAAAACAAGCTGAAGGAGTAAACTCCGGAATCAGATCCCGGAAATAAAACGCCCGGTGTTTCTTATCGATGAGCAACTGATGGCGGACCTCTTCCACCAATTGCCGATAAAGGCCATTCTTAATCTGGCGTAAAATGGTTAATAGGGGTCGTTGTGCTGCAACATGTACTTTCCTTCTAAATACCGTTACGGTAGTCATGGTGATTTGATTTTGGCAATAGATGAGACCCTCGGAGCAAGACAAGAGCTTACTCATCGATTGGGATAACTCACTTATTGAATGATGAAAAATTTATCCGCTATTAGGCGGAAAGATTGGTAAACTGTAGCTTGATGCTGCCAACTGCTACTCAACTACGCCGCCCGCAACTTCTTCTTAAATGGGCAAAAAGCATGATGATGATGTTTATCCAACATAGCCTCTACATCCGATTTGCGGTAATAGATCTTGCCACCGACTTTTGAATAAGCTACCCGACCGAGCTTGCGCCACTTCTCTGCCGTCTTTCGGTCGATCTTCATAAACTTGATGAAATCGGCGTTGTCCATTAGTCCTTCGCCAAAGCTATACTCCTGTTTATCGAGTCTCGCTTCAAGGGCTTGTAGTTTTAAAAAGATTAGTGCTAAGAATTCTGACTTTGGTTCCATGGTTTTTATTTTTTTGATTTCTGGAGCAAAGTTAGGGAGCTTGTCAATACGAAAACAGTTGCAACTGATTGCAACCCCTTTAATTAACATTGATAATCAATGGATTAAAGGTTATTATTTTTGAAAAAAGTTTTGGAGGGCTGTTTTTTGGCGAAAAATTGACTGTTGGAGAGCACTGAGCAACCATTTTGGGGCTGAATTGTCGAATATTCGGGTCTTTGAAAACTATTTTAAAATTATTCTTGCTGATTTTCAAAAAGTTATTTGGGGTTGCAATGTATTGCAACTTGTTTGGTGTTGTTTTTTTACAGGTTTAGAAAATTTCATATCTTCAGCTGTAGATTCACTCAAAAAGTATCCTAATAAAAGCTTAGATTGTTCCCGTCTTAATTCTTAGTAATGCAGTTACTCAATTTACTCTTTAAACTTATAGCTCCGTTAAAAATGTATTAGAAGCTAAGAGAGCAATAAGGATTGTTTTTTATTTTGATTTAATCAGAATAAATCTGATTTTTGGTTTATCCTTCATTCATTTGCTTGTGGCTGAAGGCATGACCTGTACCTTTCAAAAATCAATTTAATAATGCGTCAACACTTAATACTACTTTGTCACTTTAAATTATCATATCGCTGCAAGTCAGCAGCTCTTTGTTCATGGCGCTTTTGGATCAGATTCCACACTTGCTGAGAAGTG
>JANQRV010000222.1 GCA_028284395.1 Saprospiraceae bacterium | reverse complement strand
GAAATAGCGGTCATGGCACTCCAGATGGTTAGAGAAACAGCAATGATGTTCCTTCGATTCCACTTGTCGGCCAGGCGAGCGATCGGCAAACCCAAAGTGACGTAAAAAACTGCAAATGCAAAGCCGGTGAGTAAACCCAATTGCGTATCCGAAAGCTGCAGATCCGCCTTGATGCTTTCCTGCAGAATGACCAGGATCTGGCGGTCGATGAAATTGAAAACATAAACACCAGTGAGAACCAAAAGGACATACCGTTTGTATCGATCGCTGAATAGTGGTTGCTTGCCGTCATTGATTGGTATGGCCATTGCTTGTGATTGAGTTGAGTTTTCGTTGTTCCTGACAAATTAGGTAAAAGTGCGGAAAGGACCAACTGGCGGGAGGATGAGGCCACTCCATGGAAATTCGACAAAAATTAATACCTTGATCGAAGATTCCTCTCAAAAGAGGACTTTGAACAATCATACGAAAAACGAAATTCATGATCTTATCAACTTTAGACTGGTCTATCGTCGCGGCCTATTTTGTTTTTGTCCTCATCGTTGGGGTCATCGTTAGTCGCAAGGCAGGCGACAGTGTTTCCGAATTTTTTCTTTCCGGACGAAATATGACCTGGTGGATTCTGGGGGTATCAATGGTTGCTACCACTTTCTCTTCTGATACACCGAATCTGGTAACCGGTTTGGTAAGAGAAGATGGAGTGGCTGGTAACTGGGCCTGGTGGGCCTTCCTGCTCACGGGGATGTTGACCGTATTCGTTTACGCCAAATTATGGCGAAGGTCGATGGTGCTCACCGATGTCGAATTTTACGAAATGCGCTATAGCGGACCCATGGCAGCTTTCCTCCGCGGATTCCGCGCCTTGTACCTGGGGTTGATATTCAATGTAATGGTCATGGGGACCGTATCGCTGGCGGCAATCAAGTTCGGAGAAATTGTTCTGGGACTTGCCGGATGGCAAACCCTTCTAATTGCAGGGTCCATTACTTTAGCCTATAGTACTTTGGGGGGGCTAAAGGCGGTTGTGGTTACAGACTTCGTCCAGTTTGTACTGGCCATGATTGGATCTATCTGGGCTTGTATTTACCTTGTTAACCTGGAGGAAGTGGGAGGCTTGACCACGCTCTTGTCTCACGAAAACGTAGTCAGCAAAACGAATCTTCTGCCCGATTTTAGCGATCCATCAATTTGGGTGCCTATCCTATTGGTGCCGCTGGCTGTACAATGGTGGGCTTCGTATTACCCCGGTGCTGAGCCCGGTGGAGGCGGCTACATAGCCCAACGTATGTTTTCTGCCAAGGATGAAAAAAATGCGGTTGGCGCGACCTTGCTGTTTAACATTGCTCATTACGCACTTCGACCCTGGCCGTGGATTCTCATTGCTTTGGCTTCATTGATTGTGTTTCCGGAGCTGGCCGATATTCAGGCCATCTTTCCCGGGCTTTCGGAAGATAAATTGGGCCACGACGTTGCTTATCCGGCCATGTTGACCAAGCTTCCTTCGGGACTCTTGGGTTTAGTCGCAGCATCCCTGATTGCTGCTTTCATGTCTACGATTTCAACGCAGCTGAATTTGGGCTCCTCCTATTTGGTCAACGATTTTTATCAGCGCTTCATCAATAAAGATGCGAGCCAGAAGCAATTGGTGCGCGTCGCCCAACTCTTTACCGTTTTGACAGCGATTCTAGGGTTAGGTTTGGGGCTTTTGTTAACGGATGCCACCCAAGCATTTAACCTGCTACTGCTTTTGGGAGCGGGTACGGGATTGATCTATATCCTTCGTTGGTTCTGGTGGCGCATCAATGCTGCTACTGAGATCGTAGCAATGATAGCATCTTTATTCATTGCCGGTTTCTTTACCTTTTTCGAACACGGCCTGGAAGACTGGCAAACCATTATCATTGGTGCCGTCCTTACTTCTATCATTTGGGTGGCCGCAACCTTCCTGACACCGCCAACGGATGATGCGACCTTGCGAGATTTCTACCGCAAAATCAAACCCGGTGGTCCCGGATGGGATGCCGTGATCAATAAGGCCAATGCAGAAGGGGATCCCATCGAAAAGGAGGTAGGGCAATTGCCCTTGGAGATCCTGTGTATGGTCATTGGTTGTATGACCGTCTTTTCGGTATTGTTTGCTACCGGGAACTGGATTTACGGGAATGTCGGAACAGGAAGCTTGTTGACGGTGGTCGCCGTAGTTGGAGCAGGGTTTTTGTTTTGGGCTTGGGGGCGGTTGAAGGTGGTTTGAGTTGTTTGAGTCGTTCGAATTGTTCGAGGTTTGAGTTGTTCAAACAGTTTCGAACAACTCAAACAATTCGAACAACTCAAAACATCCTATCCTTCCAAAATCAGCTCCGCCAAATCAGCCAAACGAGCTGAATAACCGGCCTCATTATCGTACCAGCTCACTACCTTGAGATAGTTGCCGTCGATAACGGAAGTCATCAGGGAGTCGAAAATAGATGAATGAGGATTCTTGATGATATCGGTAGAAACCAATGGCGTTGTAGCATATTCCAGGATTCCATTCATTGGACCTTCGGCAATTTCCTGGAATTTTGCATTGACCTCTTCTGCCGTTACGGATTTCTCTAAAACAACGTTCACTTCAATCATAGAACCGGTGATCACCGGTACGCGAACAGCAATCGCAGAAAGCTTACCGCTTACTTCCGGAACCACTTTTCCAACGGCTTTGGCTGCACCAGTGGAAGTCGGTACGATATTGAAGGCAGCCGCACGAGCTCTACGCAGATCAGAGTGAGGGGCATCCTGAATTCTTTGATCGGAAGTATAGGCGTGGGTAGTGGTCATAGAACCTACTTTCAATCCCCAATTGTCATTGATGATCTTAGCAACTGGAGCCAGACAATTGGTCGTACAAGAGGCATTGGAAAAGACGTTGTTGCTACGATCTAATTCGTCATCGTTTACGCCCAGTACAATGGTTTGTACGCCATCACTTTTTGCTGGGGCAGAAATCAAAACATCTTTGGCACCAGCTTTGATGTGTAAACCAGCTTTGTCTTTTGTTCTGAAAATACCAGTACACTCCAAGACCAGGTCAACACCCAATTCCGCCCAAGGCAGATTTTCCGGATTTCTTTCGGCGGAAGCCAGAATCTCTTGTCCGTTTACGATCAGTTTATCGTCTGTAGCGGACACTTCACCATCGAAGATCCCTTGCGCAGAGTCGAATTTTAAAAGATGTGCAAGTGTTTGATTATCAGTTAGATCATTGATTGCAACAACTTCTATACCTTCTTTCTTTAGCAGGTTTCTGAAAGTCAATCTTCCAATTCTTCCGAAACCATTAATCGCAACTTTTTTTGCCATAATTATTCTAAAATTTTAAGATTATCGACGGGTTTTTCTAAATTTAAAGCCGAATCTATTAGTGTAAAAAACACAATAATTAAATTTGGCCGAGCAAATATAGTATTTTGCGCTAATTAATTGAAGAGAACTAAGATAAAGAAAACTAATTAGGTATGTCAAAATCAATTGCCATTTTGTGCGCAGGGGGGCCTGCTCCGGGAATTAATACGGTTATCAGCACAATTGCGAAAGTTTTTTTAAAAGATGGTTATAAAATCATCGGCATTCACGATGGCTATAAGAACTTATTTAATGGAAAGGCAGAGACGGTAAACATTAATTTTCACTATGCGGACAGGATCTTTCCCAGGGGAGGATCAACGTTGCGTATGAGTCGATATAAACCAAAGGATGAGGAGTTTTCACCAGATTTTTTCAAGGAGAACAACGTCAAATTGTTGGTGACGATCGGAGGGGATGACACGGCTTCGACCAGTAATCGAATTGCCAAATACCTCGCCAAAAAGAAGGTTAGCATTCAAAATATCCACGTTCCAAAAACCATTGACAATGATTTACCGTTGCCGGATGGTATGCCGACCTTTGGTTTCAATTCAGCGAAAGACGCGGGTGTGGAGATCGGCAATATTGTGTACGAAGATGCTCGGACCAGCGGCAACTGGTTTGTCATCTCTTCCATGGGACGTTCGGCAGGCCACTTGGCGTTCGAGATTGGTGCGAGTTGCCATTTTCCGATCATTGTGATCCCGGAGATGTTCAATAAGACTAAAATTACCCTGAATAAGATCGTGAACTTGATCATTTCCTCTATGGTAAAAAGAATGATCGATGGTGTCAATTATGGGGTCGCGATTGTAAGCGAAGGGATCTTTCATTCGCTGGATGCCGAGGAGATCAAAAACTGCGGCATCACCTTTACTTACGATGCACATGGTCATCCGGAGCTTGGGAATGTGAGTAAAGCCCACATTATTAATGTACTGGTACAAAGAAGGCTAAAGGAATTGGATATCCAGATCAAGAGCCGCCCGGTAGAGTTGGGCTACGAACTTCGCTGCCACCGCCCGGTTGCATATGATCTTACCCTCTGTACAGTCCTGGGGATGGGAGTTAAAAAGTTGTATGAAAAAGGAGAAAGCGGCTGCATTGTCTCCACTACAAGAGATTCTACCGTTGTTCCTATTTTCTTAAAGGATGTAGAGGACAAAAATGGTAAGATTCCACCCCGCCTGGTAGACATCAACACGGAGTTCTCTCAATTGGTTTTGGGGGACATGCACGTACTGACCGAACGCGATTACGACAAGGTGAAAAAATTGATCCCGATCCCGGAAGCATATGATTTTTATCGGTTGCTGGAGTGGGACTATTCTCAGGCGATATTGCGCCCGACCCCAGTTTAGGTTTAGGTCTTTTTAGTGCATCAAAAAATATTGGGGGCCCGGTTGTCACAACCGGGCCCCCATTTCTTATTGCAGTGGTATCAATAATTCAACTAGGCATTCCGATTAATGCAATTCAAATCTTCGAAGGCAGTTTTTAATCTAGCCACAAAGGATTGCTCGCCAGCCCTTAGCCATTTCCGCGGATCATAAACTTTTTTATTCGGCTTGTCGTCTCCTTCCGGATTTCCAATTTGCGTTTGCATGTAATCTTTTTTACCCTCGTAGTAATCTCTAACTCCCGTCCAGAAGGCCCATTGCATATCGGTATCGATGTTCATTTTAATGGCTCCGTACTCAATGGCTTCCCGGATTTCTTCTCTAGAAGAACCCGATCCCCCGTGGAAAACAAAATTGATCGGATTGGTCTTGGTATTGAATTTTTCCTGGATGTATTCCTGGGAGTTTTTCAGAATGATGGGCTTTAGTTCTACATTACCGGGCTTGTATACACCATGTACGTTGCCAAAAGCAGCCGCGACGGTAAAGCGGTCACTCACCTTACTGAGAATATTGTAGGCATATCCCACTTCATCCGGTTGTGTATACAATCTCGCACTGTCAATATCGGTATTGTCAACACCGTCTTCTTCACCACCCGTTACACCTAATTCAATTTCCAACGTAACACCAATCTTGGACATTCGCTTCATATACCGTTCACAAATTTCGATGTTCTCTTCGATCGGTTCTTCCGAAAGGTCCAACATATGGGAGCTATACAAGGGATACCCTCTTTCTTCGTAGAATTTTTCACCTGCTTCCAACATGCCATCCATCCAAGGCAGCAATTTTTTCGCGCAGTGATCCGTATGGAGGATTACCGTGACGCCATAGGCCTCCGCCATGGTGTGAACGTGCATGGCGCCGGAAATGGCTCCAAGGATAGATGCCTTTTGCCCTTCATTCGACAGCCCTTTACCCGCAAAGAAGGAAGCGCCGCCATTGGAAAACTGAACGATTACCGGCGAATTGACTTCTTTTGCCGTTTCCAGTACGGCATTGACTGAATCAGTACCGACAACATTGACCGCCGGGATGGCAAAGTTGTTCTCATTGGCGTAATTCAATAATTCCGTCACCTCATCGCCATATAAAACGCCGGCTCTGAACCGGGTAGCATTTGATGTCATGATTAATAAAATTTTAGATGATCAATTTATAAGTGAGCAAAACTAGTGTAAAAAATACACAAAGTGTAGATTTTGAGTATGAAAAACACCAGCTTTGCTTCTAAATTCGCTAATTTGTAGCTGACAAAGCGAACTCCAATATGATACATTATTTAAAACCTTCCAAGCAATTAATATTAATATTTTTGTCCATCATCGGTGTCAGCGCCTGCCAGCCAAAAGTGGATACCGAAGATGCGGAAACCGAGGCTGCTAGACCAAACATTGTTTTGATTATCGGTGACGACATTGGTTATTCCGACCTGGGGTGTTACGGTGCGGAAATCCAGACCCCCAATCTCGATCGGCTTGCTAAAAATGGCTTGCGTTTCAAGCAGTTCTACAACATGGCTAAGTGCAACCCTACTCGTTCGACTCTGATCACGGGTTTGTACAAAGGCGATGAAAGGGCTCTCTCTTTTGTCCCTCTGTTAAGAGCGGGGGGTTATTCGGCGATTATGAGTGGCAAAGAACATTTTGATAAATGGGTGCCCAAGGATGCCTACTTTGCCAATACTTTTGAAAATTCGCTCACATTCTGGGCCACGACGGAGTATTTCGTACCGCCTTCCGGCAAGTTTCAGCGGCCATTTTACTTGAATGGAAAAGAAATTGAAGCGGAGGACATCGAAGCGGAGATCTTGCCCAAATTCAAGACTGATTTCATAACGGATTATGGCTTGAAGTGGTTGGATGAGGTAATGCAGCGAGATCAACCATTCTTTTTTTTATTGCCCTATCATGCGGGACATTATCCATTACAGGCCAGACCGGAAGATATTGCCAAGTATCGTGGGAAATACAGGGCCGGCTGGGATAAGATTCGTCAACAAAGATTTGAACGAATGAAGGAGGTCGGCATTCTGGCGGCAGATTGTGAGTTGTCGCCCCCGGAAGGAAATACCAATCAATTCCGCGGCCCTTCTCATCCTGGATTTGAGGCCATTAGAGAGAAGTTTCCCACTTATTATCCATGGGATTCCATGACGGAAGCGGAAAAAGATGAGAAGGACCTGGAAATGGCCGTTTTTGCTGCCATGATCGACCGAATGGACCAAAACATCGGGCGAGTGATTCGGAAGTTGGAAGAAGCCGGAAAACTGGACAATACCCTGATCATGTATTTTACGGACAACGGTTCCTGTCCGTTCGACAGTAACGTAGATTTTGATGTCCCCCCGGGCCCTACCGAATCCTATCGCTGCCTGGCACCCACCTGGGCAAACGTCGGCAATACTCCCTTTCGACTGTATAAACAGAATGGCCACGAAGGGGGGGCGAACACACATTTCATTGCCCATTGGCCCAAGGTAATTGAACCGGGCCAGATAACCGAACAGCTGGGACACGTTGCGGATCTATTTCCCACTTTTCTTGAAATGGCTGGAGTAGATTACCCCGCTCAACACAACGGTAGACCCACATTGCCTTTGGTCGGCCATTCCTTGATGCCCATCTTTAAGGGCGAAGAGCGCCCTCCAAAGGATTATGTTATCTCGGGACATACAGAAAAGTTTAGAATGTTTCGCAGTGGGGATTGGAAGATCGTGCGGCAAAATAATGGGGATTGGGAATTATACGACCTTTCTAACGACCGAACGGAAATGAAAGACCTGGCGGTTTCCAATCGGACAAAATTGGAGGAAATGGTGAATAAATATGAAGATTATCGACAAAAAGAGCAAGCTTCGTTGAATGATTGACCCGTTGACCAATGATAGGAGAGCGCAACTCCGAAGCTACATCAGTCGCTACATCCAACTGGAGGAAAAGGATCTCGATCTGTTATTGCAAAAGTGCCAGCTTAAAAACTATACTAAAAGGGAACACCTTATAACGGAAGTTCACGCCGGGCAACTACCAGGTCAAGCGGTAGCGGTTCTTCCCCATTTAATTGGGACATAGAGAAAAACTTGTCAATGTACAGGAGCCTATTTTTGCGTTGTCATTTTAGATTCGATTACCATAAATCCGTTCTATGAAAACGCTGATGTTCAACCTGATGACAATGGTTTTCTTTATACCTTTTATCATTGCCCAACCGTCTGATTTGGCAGGCGCCTATGCCAACGCTACCCGAACGATCACTTTGCGTCTAAAGCCAGCCGCCAATGGTTATCATGGCGTGTTTCAAAATTATCAGGGAAGCTATGCGATTACTGCCACAAACGAGGGACAACAAGTCACCGGCAAAGTTTATACTCCAAATGGAAAGATCGACTTTGCCGGCACTGCTTCTAACACAACAACAACAACCTTGACACTAAGTGCTTGGGGGCAGACGGAGACTTACTACAAGTATTCGGACGATCATCAACTGGCGCAAGTCGACTTGACCCAATATCTGCAGGAGGCGTCGACGGCCCCTTCCAATTCCGGAAACACCAGTTCTGCCTATCCCCAGATATACAATATGATTGCCGGTGGGCAGTTGGTGTATTACACCCGCACTTCATACCTCAACGATTCTAATGCCAGCTCACTGACTTACGTCAATTTCTGTTCGAATGGTCGATTCCACGTAAATTATGATGGATCCTTTATGGTGGAAGGTAATTTGGGTGGAAATGCGCAAGGCGCTTCCTATGGCAACTACACCGGAAGCTGGGAAGTGGTAAGCCAACAAGGCGTTCCTGCCATCCGTATGGTCTATGGCAACGGCAATGTAAATGTGACGCCCGTGAACATGACCCTCTTAAATACGGGACGTTTGCGGGTCGGAAACACGCAGTACGCTTTCCAACGGAATAAAGTGGTTTGTCGTTAGTAATGGCAAGCGCAAAAGTTTTTATTTCTTTACTTTTGAAAGCATCAAACAGATACTTCCACCGCTTAAAACAAGTAAAGAATAATGAATTGCTTCAGAAAATGGCGTCGCCCTGGCTGTCTCGTATTGTTGATCTGTCTCTTGGCTTGTTCGAGTCAAAATCGAGAATCAGGAAAAGAAAAGCGACCTCCAAACATTGTTTTCATTTTGACGGACGACCAGGGATGGGGCGACCTTAGTGGCAATGGCAATAGAAATTTGAGCACTCCCAATATCGACCAAATGGCTGCAAATGGCGCAACATTCGATCGATTTTACGTCTCGCCGGTTTGTTCGCCTACTCGGGCGGAAATTCTGACCGGCCGGTATTCCGTGAGGGGAGGGGTGTATTCTACTTCAGCTGGAGGGGAGCGACTGGATCTGGACGAAACCACAATCGCAGAAGTTTTTCGCAACGCCGGATACCGCACTGCTGCCTACGGCAAATGGCACAATGGAATGCAGTATCCCTACCATCCGAACGGTCGTGGTTTCGATGAGTTCTACGGATTTTGTTCTGGGCACTGGGGCCACTACTACAGCCCGATGTTGGAGCACAACGGTGCCATCATAAAAGGTGAAGGTTTCGTGATTGATGACTTTACCAACCAAGCAATGACTTTCATGGACGCTCATCGAGATCGACCATTTTTTATCTACCTACCTTTCAACACTCCGCATAGCCCCATGCAGGTTCCCGATCAGTGGTGGGACAAATTCAAGGACAAGGAATTGGTGGATTTACACCGAGATCCGGATAAAGAAAACATTTTGCATACCAGGGCTGCCCTGGCCATGTGTGAGAACATCGACTGGAACGTTGGACGACTCATCAACAAACTCGAAGAACTCGCCCTTTTGGACAATACAATTGTGATTTACCTTTCTGACAATGGGCCAAATGGCAGTCGTTGGAATGACGGCATGAAAGGGCGCAAGGGGTCGACCGACGAGGGAGGGGTCCGGTCACCATTGATCATGCAATGGCCCGGAACCATTGAAGCTGGCAAAAAGATTCCGCAAATTGCCAGTGCGATCGACTTTCTGCCGACCCTGGCGGAAATGGCCGGCATCCATTACCAAACAAAAAAACCGGTTGATGGACAAAGCTTAAAACCCATCATTCTCGGCCAAGGCCATGATTGGCCGGATCGTCATGTGGTCAATCATTGGCGGGGGCGCACGAGTATCCGGACTCAACAATTTCGATTGGGAAACGAAGGTCGGCTTTTCGACATGTTCGCCGACCCTGGTCAACTACAAGATATTGCAACTCAAAAACCGGAAGTGGTTGCAGCACTATCCAAAATAAAGAAAGACTGGGAAGCAACGGTATTGACGGAACTACCGGAAGAAGATCTGCGTACTTTTCCCGTCGGCCACCCCGACTTTAAATTCACTCAGGTACCAGCCCGGGACGGTATTGCGCACGGCAACATCAAACGTTCCAATCGCTGGCCAAACTGTTCTTTCTATACCAATTGGACTTCTCTGGAAGACAAAATCAGCTGGGAGGTCGATGTAGTGGAGGAAGGGGAATTTGAGGTCGTACTTTACTATACCTGCCGGGAAGCGGATGTGGGAACAACCTTTGAAATAAGTTGCGGAGCGGCCAAACTTCGGGGGCAAATTACCGAGGCGCACGATCCTCCGTTGATCGGTCGGGAGGAAGATCGGGGAGATGAACGACAGGAATCTTATGTGAAGGACTTTAAGCCGTTAAAGGTTGGTAACATTCACCTCGAAAAGGGCAGCGCCGAATTGGCGATTCGCGCTACAAAGATCCCCGGTGAGCAGGCAATGGACTTCCGCTTGATGATGATCAACAGGTTGTGATAGTGTAGCGAGTAAAATTTCTCAATCCGCCGTTATTCACTTAACAGCAGGAGCATATCCCTTGCCATCAATGACGATTTTGGCAATGATTTCGCAAAGGATTTCGGAAGTGCCGCCACCAATTTGCCCCAACCGGGAATCCCGGAACATTCTTGCGAGCGGATAATCTTCCATGAAGCCGTAACCCCC